>CAYTVV010000004.1:0-65948 GCA_964441875.1 uncultured Desulfurivibrio sp. | reverse complement strand
CGGCATAGATCTTGGCGCCACGGGCTTTGGCATGCTCCAACTCCTCGAGAATGAGCACCCCGGCCCCTTCGGAGATGATAAAGCCGTCCCGGTCCCGGTCAAAGGGGCGGGAGGCTTTTTCCGGCTGGTCATTGCGGGTGGACAGGGCCTTCATCGCGTGGAAACCGCCGACTGCCAGAGGGCAGATCACCGATTCGCTGCCGCCGGTAATGGCCACATCGCATTCATCGTTGGCAATGGAGCGAAACGCCTCGCCCACCGCATGGGTACCGGCGGCGCAGGCGGTGGTGAGACAGAGATTCGGCCCCCTGGTCCCGTAAATAATCGAGATCTGCCCGGCGCCCATGTTGGGGATAACCATGGGAATAAAAAAGGGGGTGATGCGCTTGGTTCCCTTTTCCATGGCCACCTGATGGTATTTTTCGATGGTGGGCAGGCCGCCGAGGCCGCAGCCCATAATACTGGCTATTCGGGGCGCGTTTTCCTCGGTAATCTGGAGCTCGGCATTGCGCAAGGCTTCCCCGGCTGCGGCGACCGCATATTGCACAAAGAGGTCGAGATGCTTGGCGACCTTTTTGTCGATATGGTCTTCAACCTGAAAATCCTTGACCTCGGCGGCGATGTTGACGCCGACCTCGCTGGCGTCGAACCGGGTAATCGGGCCGATACCGCTCTTGCCTGCGCACAGCGCACTCCAGGTTTTCTCCACGCCTGTTCCCAGGGGAGTAACCAGTCCAACTCCTGTGACCACGACTCTTCTGCCCACGCTGATCCTCACCATCTGTTTGCAGAGAAAGAACAGCCCTGGCAGATGAATCACCCGCCAAGGTCAGCCCTCAGTTGTTCCCGCTAGATACTTGCTGCCGACAAAAAACTGTTCGGCTCAACCGGCAACCTTGTTGACATGATCGATGGCGTGTTGCACGGTGGTGATCTTTTCCGCGACGTCATCGGCGATCTCGATATCAAACGCCTCTTCCATGGCCATGATCAGCTCAACCAGATCAAGGGAATCAGCGCCCAGATCATCAATAAAAGAGGCCCCCGGTACAACCTTATCTTTATCAACACTCAGCTGCTCGGCAATGATATCAATGAGTTTTTCCTGTACAGACATGATCTTTTCTCCTTGCTTGTTTAGGTGCCGTTTTAAAAAAAACCTGTATTTTCTTGACCACTTAGTTACGGCACCTTATGCCGCTTGTGGGATCATAATTATTCAAGTTATTTTTCAACAACGGCTTACGGTAACATCTTACCAAGTTTCGCTCTTACAATATATATCACATGAACATGCCGCCATTGACATGGATAAACTGCCCTGTCACATAGCGCGCATCGTCAGAAGCCAAATAGGCAACAGCCCCAGCAATATCCTCGGCCTCGCCCAACACTCCCATGGGAATCTCGTTCTTGATGGTATTAGTGACCTCTTCGGCAAGATCGCGGGTCATATCGGTGACGATGTAGCCGGGAGCCACGCCGTTCACCGTGATCCCGCGGGAGGCAAGCTCCTTGGCCACGGATTTGGTAAAGCCGACAATCCCTGCCTTGGCGGCGGCGTAGTTGGCCTGTCCGGCGTTGCCGGCAAAGCCAATCACCGAGGTGATGTTGATGATCCTGCCCCACCGCTGTTTCATCATACCCCGGCTCACCGCCTTGGTGCAGAGAAACACGCCCTTGAGGTTGGTATTAAGAACCTCGTCCCACTGCTCGTCCTTCATCTTCATGAGCAGACCGTCCCTGGTGATGCCGGCGTTGTTCACCAGGATATCCACCCGGCCATGGGTATCAAGAATCTTCTTGAAAGCCGCTTCGATCTCTGCGGCAACCGCGACGTTGAACTGGACCGCTTCGGCCTTGCCGCCCGTGCTCAGGATGCTCTGCACCGTCTCTTCCGCAGCGGAAGGATTGCTCACATAGTTGACGATGACCATGGCGCCTTGGGCTGCCAAGCGCTGACAGATAGCCCGGCCAATGCCCCGGCTGCCTCCGGTGACTACGGCAATTTTTCCGCTCAGACTCATGCGCTCTTCCTATCTTTAAATTTCTCGATAAGCATGGGCACGATCTCGAAGACATCCCCGACAATACCGTAGGTGGCCACGTCAAAGATCGGGGCATCGGCGTCACGGTTGATGGCGATGATGGTGTCGGCAGACTGCATGCCCACCAGATGCTGGATCGCGCCGGAGATTCCACAGGCAATATAGATTTTGGGGGCCACGGTCTTGCCGGTCTGCCCGACCTGATGGGGATAGGGAATCCAGCCGCTGTCCACCGCGGCCCGGGAGGCGGCAACCGCCCCACCCAGCACATCGGCCAGTTCGCGGATCATGGCAAAGCCCTTTTCATTTTCCAACCCCCGGCCGCCGGCCACGACAATATCGGCCTCGGAAAGGTTCACCCGGTCGAGATCTTCCACCACCGACTCAAGCACCTTGACCCGGGGCTTAAGCAGGTCCGGGTCAAGATTCACTGTAATGATTTCCCCCTTGCGCCCAGCATCCCTGGCAAGGGGCTTCATCACCAACGGCCGCACCGTGGAAATCTGCGGGCGGGTATGCGGGCAGACAATGGTGGCCATAATGTTGCCGCCAAAAGCCGGACGGGTCTGGAGCAAGGCCCCATCCTCATCGCGGATCGCCAAGTCCGTGCAGTCGGCGGTAAGACCGGTGGCCAGAGTGGTGGCAACCCGGGGGATAAAGGATCTGCCGATGGCCGTGGCGCCGGCGAGAATAATCTCGGGCCTATGTTTTTTGGCCAGGGCACTCAAGGCATTGCCATAGGCGTCATCGGTGAAAGAGGCCAGGGCCGGATCATCGACGACAAAGACCTTGTCCGCGCCGCAGGCAATGAGCTCTTCGGCCATGCCCTCGATTTTTGAACCCAAAAGAACAGCGGAAAGGGGAACTCCTCTTTTTTCGGCCAGCTTACGCCCTGCCCCGAGCAATTCCAGGGCGACGGGGGCGAGTTTGCCATGCCTGCATTCCGCATAGACCCAGACCCCGGACCAGTCAGCCAGGTTGCCCTTGGTGGCTTTTTCCTCTCGCTTGATGGAAAGGGCGCCGACCTCGCAGACATCCACGCAACTGCCGCACAGGGTACAGGTCTCACCGACCACGGCGATACCGCCTTCAACCTTGATAGCCCCGAAGGTGCAGGTACTTTCACAGACACCACAACCAATACAGGCTTCTATATCAATTTGTAACATAGAGAATTCCGTTCGTCTAAGCCGTCGTTTAAAATACCCGTAACATTAAAATGTCGTCATCCCGGCATAAGGAGCCGTAACGAAGCAGTGTTAACGGCGATGATCAAAAATCGAATAGTTATTTCGTAACGGCCCCTAAAGTCTACAAGAAAGGCGACAATTTTGCATAGAGCTGGGCAACCTGCTCACTGGCTGTGCCGGCCAGCATGCACCGCTCCCCCCGCAATTCCGGCGAGAAGACCTTGACCACCTGGGTAGTAGAGCCTTTGAGCCCCAACTGTTCGAGATCTGCCTCGATATCCACCGCAGTCAGCTTGGTGATATCGATCTTTTTTGCCTTCATCTTCCCCTTGAGGGAAGGAATCCTGGGCTCGTTGATCTCTTTGACCACGGTGAACAGCGCGGGCAACGGCACCTCCACCAGGTCGTAGCCGTCATCCATCAAACGCTCCGCCCGGATGGTGGTGGCGGTGCAGTCATTGATCTTGCGCACATAGGCGACAAAAGGGATATCCAGACGCTCTGCCAGGCCGGGACCCACCTGGGCGGTATCCCCATCAATGGCCTGCTTGCCGCACAGGATCAGATCAAAATCATCTATCTTTTTAATGGCCTGGGACAGGGTATAGGTGGTGGCCCAGGTATCCGCCCCGGCAAAGGCCCGATCCGAAACGAGCACCGCCTCGTCCGCCCCGCAGGATACAGCCTCGCGCAGCATCTCCTCGGCCTGGGGAGGCCCCATGCTGAGCACGGTTACCGTGCCGCCGTGCTGCTCCTTCAAACGAACCGCCTCCTCAAGGGCATGGCGGTCGTAGGGGTTCATAATGGCTTGCACCCCTTCTCTGGACAGGGTGTTGGTCTTGGGGTCCAGGCGGACATCCTTGGCATCCGGCACCTGTTTTACGCAAACGATGATCTTCATGAGGACCTCATGTACTCCTTGTTGAGTTCCTGCCCGATAACATTACGCTGGATCTGATTGGTGCCCTCGTAGATCTGGAGGATCTTGGCGTCACGCATCATCTTCTCCACCGGATAATCACGCATATACCCATAGCCGGCAAGGACCTGGACCGCATCGACGGTGACCTTCATCGCCATGTCGGTGGCAAACACCTTGCACATGGAGGAGGCTTTGGACATGTCATTTTTGTGGGCGTCGATATGCTTGGCCGCAGAATATACCAAGGCGCGGCCCGCCTCGACCTGGATGGCCATATCGGCCAAGATATGCTGCACAGCCTGGAAGGAGATAATGGGCTTGCCGAACTGCACTCGCTGCTTGGCATAGGTAACCGCCTCATCCAGAGCACCCTGCCCCAGACCGACCCCAAGAATAGCGATGCCAGGGCGGGATTGATCCAGGGTCTTCATCACGGTGATAAAGCCCATGCCGATCCGGCCGATGACCCGGTCCTTGGGAATACGACAGTCCTTGAAGATCAGCTCCCGGGTTGAGGAGCAGCGGATACCCAGCTTCTTTTCCTTGACCCCGTAAGAAAAACCAGGGTCGGTATCCTCGACCACAAACATGGTGGCGCCACGGGGTCCTTTGCTTTTGTCGGTGATGGCAATAACCGTGTAGATCTGGGCCTCTCCGGCATTGGTGATCCATTGCTTGGTGCCGTTCAAGACCCACTCATCGCCGTCGAGCACCGCGGTGGTCTGGATGCCGGAGGCATCGCTGCCGGCATTGGCCTCGGTGAGGGCAAAGGCCGCCAATTTCTCGCCGCTGGCGATGAGGGGCATGTATTTTTGTTTCAGCTCTTCGCTGCCGGAGATAAGAATCGGGTATGCGCCCAGGGCGCTGGCGGCAAAGGCGGTGGCCACCCCGGTACAGCCGCGGGCAAACTGCTCAAGGGCCAGGACGATCTCAAAGCACCCCCCACCCAGACCACCATATTCTTCCGGGATATAGAGGCCATACAAATCGGCCTTGGCGATAGCGGTTAAGATATCACGGGGATAGTCTTCGGTTTCATCCAATTCCGCCCTTTGCGGAACAATCATTTCATCGGTGATCTGCCGAGCAACATCAACGATCATCTGCTGCTCTTCGCTCAAGAAATAATCCACTCTGCCCCCTTGTCCTCAATTACTTTGATATATGCGGTTGGAATGGCGCTCCCTGTGCCTACCACCTGACCAGGGCTGCACCCCAGGTAAAACCGCCGCCAAAAGTGCAGATGAGAAGCAGATCTCCCTGCTGCAATCGGCCTTCCCGGTTCGCCTCGTCCATGGCAATCGGCACGGTCGCCGCCGATGTATTACCATATTTATGCACATTAATATAGATTTTTTCGAGCGGCACACTGAGGTGATCCGCCAGATTTTTCAGGATACGGATATTGGCTTGATGGGGCACAATGAGGGAGATGTCAGCGATGGCAAGACCCTCTTTTTCAAGGACGGCGGTGATGGCCTCCGCCATGGCCCGGACCGCGTAGCGGAAAACATCCTTCCCCACCATCTTGATGAAGGAGCCATCGCTTGGCAGGGTGCAGAGATCGGGGTTCAGGCTGGGGGCGCTGTCCATATGGAGCAACTCCCACAACCGGCCATCCGCATAGAGCTTGCTCGCCAGAATGCCCCGGCCCTGGTCGTTGCCGGTCACCAGGCAGGCTCCGGCCCCATCCCCAAAAAGCACGCAGGTATTGCGGTCCTGCCAGTTGGTCCGGGCGGAAAGATTCTCCGCGCCGATCACCAGAATCTTCATGTCCGGGTTATGATGGATGTATTTGTCGGCAAGATCAAGGCCGTAGAGAAAACCGGAACAGGCAGCGTTGATATCAAAGGCAAAGGCGTTGACCGCCTCCAGCTCCTTTTGCACAAGACAGGCGCAGGAGGGCATGGCCTTTTCACAGGAGATCGTCCCGACGACGATCATGTCCACTTCCGCCGGGGTGACCCCGGCCATGTCCAGGGCACGACGGGCTGCCTCGCTGGCGAGCTTGGAAGTCTCCTCGCCTGCCTGGGCAATATGCCGGGTCTTGATCCCCGTCCGGGTGGTAATCCACTCATCGGAGGTATCAACTATCTTTTCAAGATCCGCGTTGGTGAGGATTCTTTCGGGAAGACAGGAACCTGTCCCAATGATAACCGCACGGCTCATGGAGTTACCCCGACAACAGCGGCTTCAGCCGGCAGGAGTTCATCCTGTTGCACCAAGAGATGATCAAGGGAAAAAAGCTCGAGGATTCGGTCATTGACCTTATTGCGGGCCATTTCAGAAGCAACCCGAATGGCATTTTTTATTGCCACGGCATTGGAGCGGCCATGGCAGATAATGGCGTTGCCCCGGATGCCGAGCAGGGGGGCGCCGCCATACTCGGCATAATCAACCCGTTTTTTAAAGGAAACAAAGGCGTCCCTGGCAAGCAGATAGCCGAGTTTTGCCTTGAAGCTCTTGGCAATCTCCTCCCCCAGCATGCCCATGACCGCCTCGGCCAACCCCTCACTGAGTTTGAGGCAAACATTACCGACAAAGCCATCGCAGACCATGACGTCAACATCCCCCTGAAAGGTGTCGCGGCCCTCGACATTGCCGATGTAATTCAAGGAACTCTGCTGAAACAGCTCGTGGGATTTTTTCACCAGGACATTGCCCTTCCCCCCCTCTTCCCCGATACTGAGCAGACCGACCCGGGGTCGGTCCAGGCCAAAGAGTATCTGAGAAAAAGCGGTGGCCATGACCCCGAATTGAAACAGATGTTCGGGGCGACAATCAACGTTGGCACCCACATCCATCATCACAACCGGCCCTTTCAAGGTGGGGAAAATGCCCGCGATTCCTGGCCTGGAGACATGCTCCAAGCGGCCAAGCAACTTAAGGGCTGCGGCCATGGTCGCCCCGGAATTGCCGGCGCTGACAACAGCGTCGCATCTACCCTCTTTGTGGAGGGCAAAGGCCTTCATGATGGATGAGTCTTTTTTCTTGCGGATGGCGTCAAAGGGGGATTCATCCATGCCAACAACCTGGGAGGCATGGACCAGATGAATCCGGGATGAAGGAGTGCCATGGCTTGCTAGAATGGCCCCGAGCCTGGCCTGATCACCAATCAGGCTGATCTCAAGATCCGAACCGTGCGCAGCCATGACTGCCCCGGAAACCATTTCTTCCGGGCCTCGGTCCCCGCCCATGGCATCCAAGGCAATATGCAACGCCATGGCGTAACTCTATTACTCTGCGGTCAGCTTGACGACGGTACGGCCCTTATATGACCCGCAGCCAGGACAAAGACGATGCGGAAGCTTCGGCTCGCCACACTCGGAGCAAGTGGAAACGGTTACGCCACACAACGCATCGTGGGAACGACGGATTCTGGTACGAGCATGGGAATGTCTTCTTTTCGGTAAAGCCATTACTTTTCCTCCAATTGGAAAGATCTCGGTTACAGCTTGTTGTCTGTAACGGGTTTCTCAAAAAAATTCAACAGGTTCAACACAAGCAACACGTTTTTTTGCTCCGCAGCCCACGCACGGAAGCCACATCCATCCCAACAAAAACTCCAGAAAAAAAAGGACGCCCTTCTACTGGGTTTTCAGCTTTGCCAAGATACTAAAGGGGGATGCGCTTCCCCCCTTGGCGCAATCACACGAGCAACGATTCAAATTTACCCCGCACTTTGCACACAAACCAAGGCACGTATCGTTGCAAAGCTTTTTTCCAGGTAAACCAAGATACACCTGTTGCGCAAGCACGGAAAAAACATCCACAACCGGCTCAGCAAGACAAACAACATCCAATTCACTGTCCTTGCACAAATGCTCCGAAGCAACACCAACCTCGTCCTCTTTGGCAAGCAACTCAAAAACAACCTCAAACTCTTCCGTCAAGGTATAAACGAAAGAATCAAGACATCGATCACATTCAAGAACAACGGGAAGACGCAAAGTGCCCGCAAACAGAACCCGCTCGCCCTCTTTTTTAAGGGAAACGGCGCACTGCGACGATCCTTGGCAAAGGATCTCATCCCCAGGCAACCAAGAATCATCGTCTAGCCTAAAAGAAAGGCCGCCTACTGGTATTTCATCCCATCTGACCCGCACACATCACCTGTTCGCAATCCAAAAATTGGAACAGATCAATATAAATAAACGCGGCGCATTGTCAAGGAAATTCACCTGCCGAATTTTCCCCATTGACACCACGCCCAAGAGGAAATCTCCGACAATCACGACCAACAACAGCCTGAAAAATAGGGGATTACAAGAGGTTACAGCAATCTTGCAAGACGATCACTCGCCTTACCTAAGCGATGACCAAGCACATGAATAATTCGTCGAAAAAATTTCAAACCAAGTGCAGGGGACTGCCTGAGCATCAGCTCCATATTTTCTCGAGAGAGGGTGAGGAGCTGACTTTTTTCCGTGGCAACGACGATGGCATGACGCTGCCCCCCTTCCACAACAGAAATCTCACCCACCATGCTTCCGCGCTCAAGCACGGCAACCAAAATGAATTTATCCGGGAATATCGCCTCCATCTTGACGGCGAGCTTTCCCCCAACCAAAAATCCCATGAAATCACCGGGATCACCGCTTTTCATCACAATTTCCGCAGACTGCCATTCACGAAACTCGAGATAGGCAAACAACTCCCCCATCTCTTCAGCGGTCAAAAAAGAAAATATATCTTTTAACTCATCAGGAAGGTATTTCCCAAAAAGCATTCCTTCAACAGTGCCCATGCGCGTTTATTCAACAGCCCCTTTCTTGACCTTCTCTTCAAGCCTGGCAAGGAGTCCGGCAAAATTTTCTTTGTCCAGAATACTGGCAAACTGAGTCCGGTAATTATTCACCAGGCTCACGCCCTCCACCTCCACATCATAAACCATCCAGCGATCGTCACTATTTTTAAGCTTGTAATTAACTGGGGTTTCAACATTTTTCCGGACTAACTCGCTATAAACTATAGCCTTATTCCCCTGGAGGGCAGACTTCTTAAAAACGACTTTTTCGCCGGAGTAGGTTTCTATCTTCGCGATATATGTGTTTTCCAAAAGAGTCTTAAACAAGAAGACGAATCGGTCCTGCTCTTCCGGGCTTCTTTCATGCCAATGCCTGGCCAATGTGCGCATGGACATCTCGCGGAAATCAAATTTCTTTTCGACAATAGTAACCACACGACTTTTCCGCTCCGCCCTGCGATTTGGCGTGACGAGCTTTTCGTCCTGAAGAATCGAGATAATTTCGTCAACGGCATCCTTTATGACAACGACAGGATCAGTTACCGCAGCATAGGAAATATCATGACACAAGACAGGGATCGCAACTGCCAAAACAATCACCGCAAAAACCTTTAGAAACCACACGTTACTGTTTTTCATTTTCGCCTCTAAAATCATTCCATGACGTGACAACATTATTGACCAACTCTGGCCTCGCTGAACCCAGAGGCGCAGAGCCTTTTCGCCTCCTGCTTGGCCAGCGCAAACTTTTTGCCGGCTGGCACCTCTAAAACGTAAAAATTCTCTCCTCCCCGATCATACACCTTAACAACCGACTCTTTATTCATGGCAAGCAAGGCTTCCCGCATATAAAGAACTTTTTCGGTATCAAACGAGGTTCCAACCTGAACAAAATAATCATCAGCAGGAACCCGGACGGAATTCAATTCCGACGGACTCTGACCAGGCATATCCTGAGCGTATACTTTTTCAATCTTGCCAAAGGAAGAAATGTACATGGAATCGCTACCCACCGCAACATCGCGCATCTTCTTCTGCCGATACTGCCGGTATGCATCGCGCAAGGCTACGTACGGATCAATGGCAGACTCCTTAAAATCTTCATAATCCCCCAAAGTAAGAGAGGTGTTATTCACCTCCTTGCCAGCCTCCACAGCCACCCCAGCACCAGCGTCAGACATGGCAAGATAAGACACTGGGCTCAAGAAGAAATCCCCCGCCAGCCCAACGGTGTCACGCACATTCGAAGGCCCGAAAAAAGGCCAGCAAAAATAAATGCCTTCTCCAACCCCATACACTCCCAAGGTTTGCCCCAAGTCTTCATCCTTGGGAGGCAGACCGAACTCCTTTTTTGCAGGATCGGCCAGCCCGGCAATCCCAAGAGTGGAGTTGATAACAAAGCGGGCGGTTTCGATCCCGCTATCCGCAACTTTTCCCTGAAGAAGATTGTTAACAATCCGAACCGGAGCCAGAAGATTCTTCAAAAAGCTCCGCACACACATGCGCACATCTTCGGCAATAAGATAAGAATATCCTTGAGATGCTGGCTTGACCACCCAAAAGTAGAGCTTGTCGTTAAAATGAAAAAACACACGATTGACTGGCTCCAGAGGATCAGAAACTAGGCCAATATCCCGCTCTTCCCCAAAAGCCGGTTCATCGTCAACCGCCACGCCCTGCCCAAAGGCAATGGTCATCGATCCCAACCAAATTGCAAAACAACAAAAACATACTCTGTAGAGTTGAGGAGAAAAGCTGTCATGATTTTTCATGGTCGTCCTCTGTAACCGAATTTGCTGAAGGCAGGAGAAATCGTTATCCGTCAGGCCAAACTGAACTGAACAGACAAGCGGAAGCTAAAAAAAACAGTGCCGCCTTTATTGTATGCCAGATACGGTATTTTTTTAAAAGAAATTAAACAACAACTCGCTCACCCCTAAAGACAAACGAAATCAGACTTTGCCAAAAATATACTTACTCACCAGTTCTTCAAGGTCAACCGCCGATTCTGTTTCATCGATAAAACCGCCATCAACCACCAATTCTCCAGAACCACCCTGGGAAATCTTTATATATTTATCCCCGATAATCCCTTGGGTTTTAATGGAAGCGATTGCATCATCGGTAATCTTTACCCCATTATTGATCTGAAGCTGCACCTGGGCCTGATCATTTTCGCCCAAAGAGATGCTACTTACCTTGCCCACATTCACTCCGGCCATTTCAATAATTGCACCGCGCTTCAGACCGGAAACATTCCCGAACTTCGCCTGCACAGAATATGTTTTTTCCATGGAAAAGACCGAGAACTCTCCCAACTGCAACGACATGTAAACAAAAGCCAGAAACCCTGACAGAACGAAAAGGCCAACAATCGCGTCAAAATTTATCTTCTTCATACTCTTTCGTCCATCTCCCTGCTTAAATACACCTTCCCCATAGTGCTCTGCACAAAGGCCTGAACATCAGGAAGCTCGCTCTGTTGAATGTCTTCAGGGCTAGCAAAGGTAGTAAATTTGCCTTTATTAACCAGAATAACCTGATCCGCCAAATTAAAGATTTTTGGAATATCGTGACTCACTATTATTGACGTATAGCCGAATTTCTTCTGGGTCTCCAGAAAAAGCTTATAAATTTCCAATGATTTTTCAGGATCAAGACCCGTGGTTGGCTCGTCAAAAAGCATTATTTCCGGCTGCAACATCAACGCCCTGGCAAGCCCCACCCTTTTTCTCATGCCACCGCTCAATTGAGCTGGATATTTATCCTCATGGCCAGTGAGGCCAAGTTGCGCCAGAGTGGCAAGAACCCGTGTCCGAATCTCCTCACTCCGCAAACGTGTTCGCTCTTCAAGTGGCAAAGCGACATTGGCAAAAACACTCAAGGAATCAAGCAGCGCAGACCCCTGAAACAGGACGCCGAATTTCGTCCGAATTGCATTCAGCGCCTTGCCGCGCATTCTGGAGATATCCTGCCCATCCACCAGAATCTGGCCGGAATCCGGTCGCAACAGCCCCAAAATGAGCTTCATGGTCACGCTCTTTCCCTGGCCGCTCGGCCCGGCGATAACCGTGGTTTTGCCAGAACTGATCGTTAGGTTCACCCTGTCGAGAACAGTCTGCGAACCAAATGTTTTCACAACATCTTTAAATTCGATAGCCACTTGATTCATAGCAGTATCGCCGTAAGCAGATAATCCCAGATGAGAATTGCAATGGACGAGAGAACAACAGCCTGCGTTGTCACCTTGCTCACGCCCTCGGCGCCAAAACCAGCCCCCTTGATAACGTGAACAAAATACCCTCTCCCCGCGCACACCCAGACAATCACCAGGGCAAAAACAAAAGATTTTATGATGCCCATGTTTATATCCTGATTCACAACGCTCTGTTCCATGCCAGACCAATACGCGCCGGGATTGACCCCTAACAAGCCGCATCCGGCAATGTACCCGCCGAATATGCCGACAACATTAAAAAACAGAGTAAGGATCGGAACGGAGATCAGCGTGGCAAGAAACTTTGGGGTGATAAGATAACGGAAAGGATCGATGGCCATGCATTCCAGAGCATCAAGCTGTTCTGTATTGCGCATGATCCCGATTTCGGCGCACATTGCCGAGCCAGCCCGCCCGGTAACCATCAGGGCCGTCAAAACAGGGCCAAGCTCACGGATCAAGGAAAGAGAAACCGCCGAGCCCAAGGCGCCTTCCGAGCCAAACTTACGCAAAGTGTAATACCCCTGCAACCCAAGGACCATCCCGGTGAAGCCAGCGATAAAGAATATAACCCAGAAGGAATTGGCTCCGATCAGGCGGACCTGTCGGATCATGGCAGAAAATCGAAACGGTCTTTTGAAAACGCCACCCAGACCAAAAAACAGAAAAGCCCCCATGCGCCCCAAATCTTCTAAGGACCACATGGTATTTTTCCCTATTTTCTCCAGGTAACGGATCATAAAATCCTCTTGTGTGAGTTTGCTCATGCGTCACAACAAAGACGAATGGCAAACTTCATGCTTTCGCATGGGACCGAACATCCCATAAAGCATCAATGTTACTCATGGGGTGCAGGCGGTGTCAAGCATTTGCTCCAAAGAAAACCGGAAAACAAATTAAAAAAAAAGGGATTAGCTGTAATGGCTAATCCCTTGATTTCTTTTTTTGGCGGAGTGGACGGGGCTCGAACCCGCGACCCCCGGCGTGACAGGCCGGTATTCTAACCAACTGAACTACCACTCCTCTTTGTGGTGGGCGAAACAGGGATCGAACCTGTGACCCTCGGCTTGTAAGGCCGATGCTCTCCCAGCTGAGCTATTCGCCCCACATGAAGTGTGGCAAGATATACCCTTGCCACCCCACATCCGTCAAGCAAAAAACTTACCCCATTCCAAAAATGATGCGCTTGTGAAAAGGAACGAGGGCAAAGGTCCGCGACACACAATTCAAAATTGTTACAAAGTGCCAGTGTTGCAATCGCGGCTTTTCGAAATCTTCGTTTATCTGCGGTTTCAAAAAAATAAAAGTCGCAGACTATGCTGAAAAATCCTTTGCCTGTCTGCGAGCAAAGTTCTCTTCTCCTAATGAGCCACATTGCGGGAGGGAAGCACACCTTCCACGCCAAAGTCGCCAAAGGGAATATCCTTAAAAAGAATCTCCCCCTCCTGGAGCACCAAGGCCTTGGCCAGCACCTCGTCCACATGCTCAACCAATTCCACGGTGAGTCCCTTGAGTATCTTTGCCGGTATCTCGTTAAGATCCGCTTCATTTTCCCGAGGAATCAGAACATGCTTGATATTCCCCCGTCGCGCAGCAAGAAGTTTTTCGGTGAGTCCACCAATGGGCAAGATTCGGCCCCGCAGGGTAATTTCGCCGGTCATGGCGATATCCCGCCGGACCGGAAGTTTGAGCAAGGCGGAAACCATCGAGGTCGCCATGGTAATCCCGGCAGACGGCCCATCCTTGGGAATGGCCCCTTCCGGCACATGGATATGGATATCAAGCTTCTGATAAAAATCGGGCAACAGGCCAAGCTGCAAGGCACGGGTCCGCACATAACTCAAAGCCGCCTGGGCGGATTCCTGCATGACGTCGCCAAGCTTGCCGGTCACGGTCAGATTCCCTTTTCCAGGCATCAAGGCCGTTTCGATCTGTAGCAACTCGCCTCCCACCTCGGTCCAGGCCAGACCGGTGGTAAGCCCCACCTTATCCCGTTCCTCGGCCAGGCCGAAACGGTACCTGACCCCGCCCAGATACTTGGCGATGGCGGCATCGTTCAGCCGGTATCGTTTTTCCGTTTTTTTCTTTTGTCGGTCCCGAGCCACCTTACGACAGACCGAGGCAATGCTGCGCTCAAGATTCCTAACCCCTGCCTCCCGGGTGTATCTCCGGATAATCTCAAGAATCGCCCCATCGTTGAAGGTGATGTCCTCTGGCCCAAAGCCGTTGGCCTCCAGTTGTTTCGGCACCAAAAAGCCCTGAGCGATGTTCAGTTTGTCCTCTTCCGTATAGCCATTGAGCTTGATTATCTCCATCCGATCTTGAAGCGGAGCAGGGATGGCATGCAGATTGTTGGCGGTGGTCACGAAAAAAACCCCGGACAAATCATAGTCGAGATCAAGATAATGATCATTGAAAGCGACATTCTGTTCCGGGTCCAACACCTCCAGCAGAGCGGAAGAAGGATCCCCCCGGAAATCCATGCTCATCTTGTCCACCTCGTCAAGGCAGATAACCGGATTCACCACCTTCGCCTTCTGCATGGACTGAATAATCTTGCCCGGCAAGGCCCCGATATAGGTACGCCGATGCCCGCGGATCTCCGCCTCGTCACGAACCCCACCGAGAGAGAGCCGGACAAATTTGCGCCCCATGGCGCGGGCCAAAGACTTGCACAATGAGGTCTTCCCAACTCCGGGCGGACCAACCAGGCAGAGAATCGGCCCCTTGATTTTCTCTACCTGGGCCTGCACGGCAAGGTATTCAAGTATCCGCTCCTTGGGCTTCAATAGCCCATGGTGGTCCTGGGCCAGGATTTCCTCGGCCGCCAGGATATCGATCTTCTCTTCGGTTTTTTCCCGCCAGGGCAGGCTAAGGATACAGTCGATATAATTGCGGACCACCGTGGCCTCAGCCGACATGGCAGGCATCATCTTCAGCTTTTTAAATTCCTGCTCCAACTTAGCGCGAGCCGCCTCGGGGAGATTTTTCTCCTGTATCGCCTTGTCCAGCGCCTCAAGCTCGGAAGAAGCATCCTCGGCGCTCCCCATCTCTTTCTGAATGGCGCGAAGTTGCTCCGCCAGAAAGTAATCCTTCTGGGTCTTATCCATTTTTTTCTTCACCCTGGCCCGGATAATCTCCTCAAGCTCGGCGATCTCAATTTCCTTATGGATAAGGGTCAATACCTGTTCCAGCCGCGCAACAACGGAAAAATTTGCCAGGATACCCTGTTTTTCCTGCACATTCAGGGGCAGATGCGCGGCCAGAACATCGACAAATTTTGCGGGTCTTTCAATGCGGGCCAAGGATTTGATAACCTCGGCCGGCACCTTTTTGTTGTATTTGACGTACTCCTTGAAGCTTGTCTGGATCTCCCGCACATAGGCGGTTGCTTCAAGACCGCCCTCGTCCTCTGCCTCTTCACCATCAAGCTGCACAACAAAATAGTCGGGATTGGACAGATGCTTTACGATCCGGCCCCTTCTTTTGCCTTCGACCAGGGCCTTGATCGTGCCATCCGGCAGACGGAGCAGTTGCATGACCGTGGCAATGGTGCCCACCGCATGCACGCTCTCCTCGGTTGGATCATCCTCGGCCGCGTCTTTCTGCGTTACGAGAAAAATCTCCGAGCGCTTGGCCATCGCCTCTTCAAGGGCCTTTATGGAGCGCTCCCGGCCAACCACCAACGGCGCCACCATATAGGGGAAGATCACGATGTCCCGCAAGGGCATCATCGGATAGGCAATTTTCTGTTCGGAATCAGACTCAACCATAATGTTGAATACACCCTTGCTGGGTTAATTAACTGCTCGACGACTCAAGCGCTTTTCTTTGTTTCTGCGTCGTTATCGTACAAAATCACCGGATAATCGCCGTTCAGCACCACCTGCTCGCTGATCACGCATTCCCGCACATTTTCCTTGGAAGGCAATTCGTACATAATGTCAAGCATTGCCTGCTCCATGACCGTTCTCAAGCCTCGCGCTCCGGACTTTCTCTTGATCGCCTGCTGGGCGATGGCCTTGAGCGCGCCCTCGGTGAAGCGCAATCGGATATTGTCAAAGGCAAAAAGACGCTCATACTGCTTGGTCAGCGCATTCTTTGGCGTACGGAGAACACGAATCATATCCTCTTCATCCAGTTCTTCCATGGTCGCCACCACGGGCAAGCGACCAACCAACTCGGGAATCAGGCCAAAACGCAGCAGGTCTTCCGACTGAACCTGGGCGAGGATATCCCCCACCGTCTTCTTAGGCTTGCCGACAACCTTGGCCCCAAACCCGATGGACTTGGTGCCGGTCCGCTGCTTGATCACGCCATCAAGTCCGACAAAGGCCCCGCCGCAGATAAAGAGAATATTGGTGGTATCGATCTTGATATATTCCTGCTGGGGATGCTTACGCCCGCCCTTGGGGGGAACACTGGCCACAGTCCCCTCGATGATCTTCAGCAGGGCCTGCTGCACCCCTTCGCCGGAGACATCGCGGGTAATGGAAGCGCTGTCTGATTTCCGGGCGATCTTGTCGATTTCATCGATATAGATGATGCCGCGACTGGCCCGTTGGATATCGTGATCCGCAGCCTGAAGCAGGTTAACCAGAATATTCTCCACATCTTCGCCGACATAACCTGCTTCGGTCAGAGTGGTGGCATCGGCCATGGCAAAGGGGACATTAAGAATCTTCGCCAGGGTCTGGGCCAAAAGCGTCTTGCCGCAGCCGGTCGGGCCGACCAGCAGGATATTGCTTTTCTGCAATTCGACATCGCTACCGTCGGTGCTGCTCTGAGCCTCTATCCGCTTATAATGGTTGTGCACCGCCACCGCGAGAACCTTCTTGGCCTTGTCCTGACCGATCACATACTCATCAAGGTGGGCCTTGATGTCATGGGGCTTGAGGGTCGAGGCCTCCAGTTGCGATTCCAGCGCCTGCTGCCGATCCTCGGTGACAATCTCATTGCACAGGTCTATGCACTCGTTGCAGATATACACCGTCGGCCCGGCGATCAGCTTCTTGACCTCATCCTGGCTTTTGCCGCAAAAGGAACAGGTCACTTCCACTTCGCCGTTATGATCTTTTGCCATGACCTTTCTCCTCTTCAGGATTCGTCCGCTTCACCAGCACCTTGTCAATTACGCCATAGGCCTTGGCTTCGTCGGCGCCCATGAAAAAATCCCGGTCTGTGTCAACTTGAATCTTCTTGATTTTTTGCTTGGTATGATGCGCCAAAATGGCGTTTAGGGCCTGCCGCATCCGCAAAATCTCCTTGGCGTGGATATCAATATCGCTGGCCTGCCCCTGAAAACCACCCATGGGTTGGTGCAGCATGATCCGGGAGTTCGGCAACGCATACCGTTTCCCCTCCGTCCCGGCGGCGAGAAGCACTGCGCCCATGCTGGCCGCCTGCCCCATGCACAGGGTGGCGATATCACACTTCACATAGTGCATTGTATCATAAATAGCCATGCCGGCCGTCACGACTCCCCCAGGAGAGTTGATATAAAAGGTGATATCCTTGTCCGGATCATCGGCTTCCAGAAAAAGGATCTGGGCGATGATGATATTGGCTATATCGTCATTTATGGCCGAACCCAAAAAAATAATCCGTTCTTTCAACAGCCGGGAATAGATATCATAGGCCCGCTCTCCGCGGGGACTCTGCTCAACAACCATGGGGACGAGATTCATACACTTACTCCTTCAAGAAGTTACTGGGGATCACTTACACCCTAGGCAGCAGCCGGCACGGTTTTCATCTTGGCTGCGTCAAGCAGAAAACTTAAGATTTTTTCGTTCAGCAGCTCCGCCATGAACGGCAGCAGGTCATCCCGGCTGGAAAAATATTTTTTCACTTCGCTGACCGGCATGTTGTACTGTTCGGAGATGCGTTTAAAGCCTTTGTCGATGTCTTCATTTTCCAGCTTGAGCCCTTCCTTTTCCGCGACCTTCTTCAAAAGGAAATCGCCCTTGACCCGTGCCTGCGCCGCAAGCTTATATTGCTCAATCAGGGCGTCCCGATTGAACCCGGCAGCTTCCAGAGTCATCCCCTGCCGTTCCAGGTTGCTTTCAAGCTCCTTGATCATGGCCTCTATTTCATAGGCCACCAGCCGAGGCGGAATCTCAAAATCATGGTTTTCGATCAATACCCGCATCAACTTATCGGTGAGATCGCCACGCTGGGCGTCCTTCTTGGCCTGTAGCTTTTTTTCACGGATATGGGACTTGAGCGCCTCCAGGCTGGCAAAGTCCTCGCCCACTTCCTTGGCGAATTCGTCATCAAGAGCAGGCAGCAGCCGTTCCTTGACATCCTTGACATTGAGCTTGAACTCCACCTTCTTGCCTGCCAGGATCGGATTGGCGAAGTTTGCCGGAAAATCTATCTCCTGAGAAGTTTCCTCGCCTTTTTTCAGGCCAAGAAGTTTTTCTTCAAACTCGTTTCCGTTCTGGCCGCTCCCCACCTCAACCGAATAATTTTCTCCAACCACCTGTTTGAGGGGGTTGCCGTTATGGTACCCCTGAAAATCAACCACCGCCAAGTGCCCGGCCTCAATGGCGCGGTCTTCAACGCTTTGCAGGGGAGCCATCTGCTTGCGCAGCACCTCAAGCTCCTGGGAAATCTCCTCGTCCGTCACCTCAAGCGCGGCCTGTTCGATCTCAAGGCCCTTATACTCAGCCAATTCGAACTGGGGCCGAACATCCACCTCCGCAGTGTAGACAAAGGTGCCGTTCTCGGCAAATTTCTGTTCACGGATATCCGGATGCACAACCGCGTCGATCTTGCTTTTCTCAAGGGCGTCAAAATAGGTATCCTGGATCAACTTCTCCGCCAAGTCATACTCAATCTTTGGCCGATAATTTTTTTCCAGCACCTGACGGGGCACCTTCCCCTTGCGAAACCCCTTCAGTGAAACTTCAGAGTTCAGTTTCTTATAGGCGGACTCCAACTCCTGGGCAACCTGGGCTTCCGGCAGGGTGATAGTCATTTTTCTGGTAAGCGGGCTGACATCTTCGACATTGATCTGCATGCAACACCTTCCTTGTTTCAAACTTTTTTCAACAACACAGTCATACCGTAAAGGAACGTCTTCGAGATTTTCGCCTCACGGTATGGATGAGATATTTGCCTATACCCCGGCCTTCGAGCCGGAGCTGTTTTCTTGTTGGTGCGAGAGGGGGGAGTCGAACCCCCATACCAAAGGCGCTGGTTCCTAAGACCAGTGCGTCTACCAATTCCGCCACTCTCGCTTGAACATGGAAAAATAACCAACTTTCGGGTCACAGTCAAGGACGGCTTACGATTTTGTCCCGATTTAAAGCCAATTGCTCCCCGAGATGAGAGGGAAATGGACCGCTTTCCCGCCGTGGGCGTATACCCCAAACCTTTTCAAAAAAACAAATACGGATACCCGCTTTTTCATTCCTGAAATTCGTCACCGCCCCACTTGACAAGCCAGGGGAAAAAGGGTTTAAAAGCAAAAAAGAATAAGCATTTCATCATCCCGGAACACGGTGTAAATCCGTGGCGGTCCCGCCGCTGTAATCGGGGATGCTGGTCAGCACAGGGAATTTCCCGGTCACTCCCAGAGCGTATCACTGTGGGGGGAAGACCGCCGACCAGCAGACGATCCGAAAGTCAGAAGACCTGGTGATAATGTTTCGCACGTTTGTATTGCTGTTCGTCTGGGTATTCTAATGGAAACAGAACCCGGAGTGACTCCTATGGGGTTGCTCCGGGTTTTTTTATGCACACTGACCAACAATAACAGGAGAAAACCATGAAGGCACAGAAACAGATCATTTCATACCGTCGGCGCTGCAACCTGATCGGCCAGGGAACCGGACTTTCCCATTATATCCTGCTCGCCCCCAGCGCGGACACAACACCAGAGGACGGCAGCAAGTAATGGCACAAACAGACAAACAGACAGCAACGACCGTTTTCGCCAATACCGGCCATGGCCCGAATTTCTCCGTGCTGGAGATCGGCGATCCTGATCGGGTTGCGGTTGTCGAGGCGGACACGGCCTACTGGGCCTTGGTTGACAGAGATGACCTGCCCCAGGCCCTGGCTGGCTCCATGGCCCAAGACTTCATGGCCCGCGAGGCGGAATTTCACACGGAAATGGACCACCTGCGCTCGGGCCTGAAGCTCTCCGCCGCATATGTGAACCCAACCGAACGCTGCAACCTGAATTGCAGCTACTGCTACCTTCCCGAAGAGATGCGCAAAAACGGCATCGACATGGGGGAGGAAAAGCTGATGCTCGCCCTTGAACGGCTGCTGCAACATTTCCGGAAGATTTTGCCGGAAGGGGTAAAACCGCAGCTTATCTTCCACGGCAGCGAACCCATGGTGGCCAGGGATGCTGTGTTTGCCGCGATTGCACGTTTTAAAGACGACTTCCATTTCGGCATCCAGACCAATGCCACTCTGCTCGACGACACGGCAATCAGCTTTTTACGGGAGCACAAGGTCGGCATCGGCCTATCCCTGGACGCCCCCACCGCAGAGGTCGCCAACCGCACCAGAAAGAACTGGCAGGGCAACGGCTATTACGACACCGTGGTCTCGGTGATCAAAAAACTCGTTGATTACCCGGCTCTCAATGTCATAACCACCGTAACCCAAGCCAACGTGCACACCCTGACTGAAATGGTGGATTTTTATCACGGGCTGGGGGTGCGGGTGGTCATGCTCAATCCGGTGCGCTGCACACGTCAAGGTGGAATGGATCTAAAACCAGACAACCATGTCCTGGCCGAGGCTTTTTTCAAGGCTCTGGACCGCTCTTTTGAGCTTTTTGAGCAAACCGGCAGAAAGCTGGTCATCGCCAACTTCGCCAATGTTCTGGCCGGGGTTATCGGCCCGACCGGCCGCAGACTGATGTGCGACATCTCTCCCTGCGGAGGCGGTCGTTGTTTCTTTGCCGTTGCCGCGGACGGCGAGGTCGTTCCGTGCAGCGAATTCATCGGCATGAACGAGTTTTCCGGCGGAAACATCTTCCGTGATGATCCCGCAGATATTCTTGCCAGCAAGCCTTTCCAGGAAGTAACAAACAGAAAGGTGGAAAAAATTATCCCCTGTGCAGGCTGCGCCATCAGGCATTTCTGCGGGGCGCCCTGCCCTGCCGAGATCTACAAGGTCTCCGGCGACATCAATGCACCGAGCCCTTACTGTAGCTTTTTTGAGGAACAGGTGCGCCATGCCTTCCGGATCATCGCCCAACAACGGGAGGATGCCTATCTCTGGAACAGCTGGCGGACCGAAACAGAAATGTCCTACTGCTGGAAGTAACTTTTTCCCACAAAAACCAGCCGGGGCTCTTCCCCGGCTGGTTTTTTCTCGAAATTCTTCCTGTCCTTGCCAATCTCGATTACAATATCATGCCAGATGCACTCCCAAACGCCGCATAACACCCCGACACCGTAAGCTGGAAAAACATGAGGAGAGAATGCCATGAAAGTCGTCGCGTTTAACGGAAGCGCCCGCAAGGGAGGAAACACCGCGAAATTGCTGAATACCGCTTTGGAAGAGCTGTCTCGCCAAGGGATCGACACAGAGCTGGTCGAGTTGTCAGGCCAGTCGGTCTCCGGCTGCATCGCCTGCTACCAGTGTTTCAAGAACAAAGACAGTCGTTGCGCCGTGGAAAAAGATATCATCAACGACTGCCTTGCCAAAATGATCGCTGCGGACGGCATCCTCCTGGGCTCCCCCACCTACTTCGCCGATGTCTCCGCAGGGATGAAGGCCCTGATCGAGCGGTGCGGCATGGTTTCCCGGGCCAACGGCGATTTGTTCAAACGCAAGGCCGGGGCCGGGGTGGTCGCGGTCCGCAGGGCCGGAGCCATTCAGGTCTTCAACTCCCTCAACGCCTTTTTCCTCATCGGCCAGATGATCGTGGTGGGCTCATCCTACTGGAACATCGGCATCGGCAGGGAACCAGGCGAGGTGGCCAACGACGAGGAAGGCATGAAAACCATGCGCGACCTGGGAAGCAACATGGCCTGGCTCCTCCAGAAAATCAAAGCGGAATAAGCAAATGAGCCGAGGGACTCTCCGATTCGGCCCAAGGCAGTCCCAGAACGGTAACTGTTCAGCAGCGCCGTTTCACTGCTGCCACAGATGCGCGGAAGAGGCCTGCGAAGTGTGCTGTTGCACACGAGCAGGCCGATGACAGCTAAGCGAGCACAGCGAGACTGCGAAGCAGATGTGGTGCTGCTGGACAGTTGCCCTCAGCCCAGAAAATTCCAGGACTGCACCTCCCGCTGCAACAGATGGGTGTCATATCGTTTCAGCAGGGCAATAGCCTCCTGAGTAGACGCCAAGGAAAAATGGAGCCGTTCAAGTTTCCCTTGCTCCATATCCTGAACCCTGCGCAACAATTGAATGGTCTGGATGGAAAGCGGCTGGGAGTTGGCTGTGGCCTGGGGTTCACAACGGCTGCAAACCAACCCGTTGCGCAGGGGACTAAAACGGTACAAGACCCCAGGTGCCCCAAGGACACGGCAATCGAGACAGCCTGTCAGATCGGGACGATAGCCGAGGATATCCAACATTTTGACATGGAAGAAGATGATCGTGCGGTTGACACTCCCCCCCGCCCCGGCCAACCCCTCCAACGCCCAAACAAGCAGGCGAAAAAGCTCTTCGTCACTGTCTTGCTCCCTGGTCCAGTGCAGGACAAGTTCACACAGGAGGCAAGCGCCGATATACAATTCGTAGTTTTCCCGCAGCCTGGGGAAAGGGTCCAGCAAATCGGCCTGATCCAGACGCATGAGCGTGCTGTGGCGACTTGGGGCAAATTGGATGGAGAGGAGGGAAAACAGCTCAAGCTTGTTAACAAAACGTTTCTTGCTGCGCTTGGCGCCCTTGGCGATGAGCACGACTTTGCCGTGCTCCAGGGTGTACACGGTGACAATCTTGTCGGAATCACCGTGGTCTTTAACCTGGAGCACAATGGCCAGGCTTTGCTGCAAGGACATCTGCTCTCACTGTGACTATGGTTGAAATCGCAGATAAGCGCTGACTTCGAAAAGCCGCGATTACAACGGTTAGTGTTTCGCCGCTTCGCTGCTGTAACTCTTAGCTGTTGAGTTACGGACCTGTGACTTTTTTTATTTTTTTTGCGAGTTCAGCATTTACTCAGTCGGAAAGGAAATCCGGGCGCTGTCCATTGACTTGCCAAGGGAAGGAACCGGTTTACCATTCAGCGTCAGGACGACACCTCCGGCATTCCCGACAAAAAGGGCAATCTTTTTTTCCGCCTGCCAGACCATATGATCCCCAGGCTGGTAAATGGCGGATTTTTTCTTTTCCTTGTCTATCTGCACGGAAAGCCAGGTTGATTCGGTAAACTTTGCCTCAAGGACATAATTCATCCCTGGGGCTTTTACCGTGGAAAGTGTTGGTGCAACAACCGATACAGGAGCTGGCTTGGTCATCTCCTGATGCTCCGGGGTCGGCACCGGCTTTTCCTTAATAGCCTGCGGAAAAATTATTGGTTTTCCGTCATCTGTTTTTTTTTTAATTCCCAGGCCCTGTTCCCCGTCAACCTTCTGGGGTTCCACCTGCCCGGCCTTCTCTTCTGGCCCTGATTTTACAGGGCTGGACACAGGCGGAAGCGGAAGGGGAAGCGCCGGAGCTTGTGTCCCACTCTGCGTCACAGGCGGGGCCTGCTCTGTTCCCACGCTACCGACGATGGGCTCTGTGCCTGGCTCGCCTGGCACCGGAACAGTCGGCGGCGATTGCGGCTCAACTTGAACTTGAGGAATCGTCTCTTTCGTGGAGATATCGACGGGAGGGGCGGAAGAATTTAAAAAACTCAAAACCAGATACCCGGCAAACAAAAGGACGCCCGCGACAATAAAAAAGATGATGAAACGTCCCACAGGAAAAGTCTGTGCCTCGGCCATGGCCTCGCCGGCAAGAACCTCCTGAACATTGATTTTTTCCGTTGGCCTGGCTTCTCCAGCGTTCTGTTCGATATACCAGGCCAAGGCCTCATTGGGATCAAGACCAAGATACTGCGCATAATTTTTCACAAACCCACGGGCGAAAACCTCCGCAGGCAAAGCCTTGGGATTGTCCTCCTCAATGGCCCGAAGAGTTGAAGCATGAATGCGCGTCTTTTCCGCAATTTCTTCGAGCTCTTTTCCCTGGTTTTGTCGATGCCTTTTCAAAAAACTGCCAAGGGTTTCATCGGATCGTGATAAAGCGGTGGGTTGGCCGGTTGCATCATCAGCAGATGGTGAGTCCTTGGTCATGTGAGACATCCCTTATCCAGAGGTTATTGGGACAGACTAGACTAAGCCGTTGTAACAAAAAATCGTGTCATTCCAACTGACGAAACAGACAGCGATGTTCGCGACGCCAGACGCCGTAACGGCTCCTAAAGTATTTTTTTGATATACGCCTGATCGCGAAGCTCTTTTACCCACTTCTGGAACTGACTGTTCATCGTCTCCTCATACAGACGCTGCTTGATCTGTTCTCTCACTGACTCATATGAAGCCTGAAGACCGACATCGCCCTTATCGGAAAGAAGCTTGAAAAACTGGTACCCGGCCGGAGTCTCCAGAATGGTGCTGATCTGTCCCGGCTGTAGGCTGAGAATGCTTGCCTTCATATAGGCCGCCATTTCCGACTTCTTGAAGACCCCGAGATCTCCCCCATCCTTGGCCGAAGGCAGATCGGAAGACTGCCGCGCCAGGGTGCGGAAATCCTGGCCGGCAAGAGCCTGCTGCCGAGCCTCTTCAGCCCGCCGCCGGGCGTCATCCTTGGCCGCCTGGGTATTTTCCTTCCAGACAAAACCCATCTGCAAAACATGATAGGCGTCTTCCTTCATTTTCTGGGCATAATTTTTTTCGTAAAATTCACGTATCCGTTCCTCGTTCACCACAACCCGCGAACGAATTTCGTAATCGATCAGCCTGTCCTGCAACATCTGGCCCCTGATAAGTTCCCGGTAGTCTTGCTCGTTGGAACCCATGAGCGCCATCTGCTTCCAAAACTTTTCCGGGGTGGTCTTATTACGCTCGATGATACTTTTGATCGCAGCGTCCACCTCGGGATTACTCACCGAAACCCCCATCTTCTTGGCCCGCTGCGCAACAATGAGCTTATCAATAAGGCTGGAAAGCATCTCCTCCCTGGCCTTCAGCAGGGTCCGTTCAACCTGTTCCGGCGGAGCTTCCTGGGTGATCCGGCGAAACAGCGCCGCCCCTTCCCGATTGAGGTCGGAAAAGGTAATGACATCATCGTTAACGATAGCGATGATTCGGTCCACCATCTCCGCCCTGGCAACGGGCGGATGGAAAAAAGCAAGAAAACACAGGGCCGCGCATAAAACATGTAAGGTGATTTTCACTGACACACTCATAACAGTTTGAAAATATTGTTTTTAATCTTATTTAACTTCATAACCGGCAAATTTTACCACAGTCATTTTCAAATGTCATCTTTCGCGAGCAAGTCAAGAATATTTTGCGCATTCTGGAGGGTTTGCTCCGGCAAGACACCAGGCTCGGTTGGGACAATCAAACGGAATTCAGGGGTGAAGCGCGCCTTATTTTTATATTTTTCAAGCAGACGCATGATCTTCTCCGGAGTCACCGGGGTTTTCTCATGGAAGGAGAAAACAAGATTGGCAGGCCCCTGCTCCAGTTTGCTGATCCACAAGCGCCTGAGCAAGGTTTTCAGGGCCAGCACCTCAAAGAGATTGAGCGCCTCCTGGGGAAGCTGGCCATAGCGGTCGGTAAATTCATCCTTCAGGTCCAGCAGCTCTTCCACCTGCTCGGCGTTGGTCAGGCGGCGGTAAGCAATATAGCGTTGTTCCGTCGAAGGAATATAGCGTTCCGGGAGGAATGCCGAAAGCTTGAGATTGATTTCAGGCTCGAGCTGCTCAAGGGGTTGTTCCACAGCAGCGCCTTTTCGCTTCAGGTCGAGAACGGTCTGCTGTAGCAACTCAAGATACAGGTCATAGCCCACTGCGGCAATATTGCCGCTTTGCGAGATCCCCAGGATATTACCGCCCCCCCGGATTTGCAGATCACTCATGGCCAGTTTGAAGCCGCCGCCAAGCTCGTTATAATCCATGAGCGCCCGCAAGCGCTGCTGGGCATCCTTGGACAAGCCGTCCAGGGAGGGAACCAGCAGATAGGCATAGGCCTGCTCCCGCCCACGCCCCACCCTGCCGCGCAGCTGATAGATTTCCGCCAGGCCGAGCCGGTCCGCCCTGGTAATGACAATGGTGTTGGCGTTGGGGATATCAAGGCCTGATTCAATAATGGTCGTGCAGACCAGCACATCGATCTCTCCCTTGATAAAACGGACCATGATCTCTTCAAGGGCCTTCCCCGGCATCTGACCATGGGCCACGGCCAGCCGCGCTTCCGGGACCAGTTTCTGCACCCTGGAGGCCATTTCCTGGATGGAATGGACCCGGTTGTGGACGAGAAAAACCTGCCCGCCCCGTTGCATCTCCCGAACCACGGCTTCCTTGATCACCAGCTCATCATCCCGGGCGACAAAGGTTTTCACCGGTCGCCGGAACTCCGGCGGCGAGCTGATCACGGAAAGGTCGCGGATACTGAGCAGGGAGAGTTGCAGGGTGCGAGGAATCGGAGTGGCGGTCAGGGTCAGTACATCCACCTGGCTTTTGAGTTTTTTGAGTTTTTCCTTATGGGACACGCCGAAACGGTGTTCTTCGTCAATAATCAGGAGTCCGAGCCGTTTGAAGGCCACATCCTGGGACAGCAACCGGTGGGTGCCGATCACAATATCGACCCTTCCCTGGCGCACCTCCTGAATAATTTGCTTCTGCTCCGCTGGGCTGCGAAAACGGGTAAGGCTTTCCACCCGAACGGGCAAGCCCTGCAACCGTTCCCGAAAGGTGGCGGCATGTTGCTCGGCCAGTACCGTGGTCGGCACCAGAATGGCGACCTGAAAATTATCAGCCACCACCTTGAAGGCCGCCCGGATCGCAACCTCGGTCTTGCCGTAGCCCACATCCCCGCAGACCAGCCGATCCATGGGCCGGGGCGCGGTCAGGTCGTCGAGCACCTCGTTGATCGCCTTGAGCTGGCCTGCGGTCTCATCATAGGGGAAGGACTCCTCCATCTCATGGAACAACTCGTCCGGCGGCGAAAAGGCATGGCCTTCCACCATGGCCCGCCGGGCATAGAGGCCCAACAGGTCCTGGGCCACCTTCCAGACCTCTTCCTTGACCTTTTCCCGTCGGGTCTGCCAGACCTTGCCGCCCAACTTGTCGAGTTTCGGTTCGGTGTCGGAAAGCCCCTGATACTTGCTGATCACCTTGAGCTGGTCCACCGGCACATAAAGCTTGTCTTCGTCGCGATACACCAGCTGAAAAAAATCGTTGGCTATGCCGCCCAACTCGATATTGATCAGCCCTTCGTACCTGCCCAAGCCATGGGCCGTGTGGACCACAATATCGCCGATCGTAAGCTCGGCAAAGCTTACCGCAGGCCGACTCCGCTGGACGCCCTTCTTCTTGCCCGCGCCCAGGCGAAGCTGGCCGAAAAGCTCGCTTTCCGAAACCCAGTGCAATCGTGCAGCAGGCAGATCGAAGCCTGCTGCCAACGGCGAATCCACCAAGATAATCTCGCGGCCAGCAGCAGCGGCCTCCGGCACCGGGGCCGAGTTTATGGCCACCGGCAGATCGTATTGCCGGAGCAATTCCGCCGTGTGCTCCGCATGCCGCCTGGTCCGACAGGCAAAAAAAACAGTATCTCCGGCCTCAAGCCAGATATGCAGCTGCCGGGCCAGTTCCGGCATCATCCCTTGATTTTTGCGTTGCAACTCAAGCTGCTGCCGGAGCAGGACATGGTTGCCGCAGGGTATCTCCAGGGTTTCACCCTCTTCCATCTCCGGATGGGCAAAATCGTAGAATCGGCCCTGCTGAAAACGGACCAGCCGCTCACGCCATTCATCTTCCGGCAGAAAGATCTGCTCCGGCGGCAAAACAGGCAGGCAGGCGGCGGATGCCTCGGCAAAATTGGCCCCAATCCTTTCCCGGCAGAGGGCAAGACTTTCCGCAATGGCGGTGGGCGAGGAAAAAAAGACGAGGGTATCGTCCGCCAGATAGTCAAGCACGGTCGAGGTTTCGCAGAAGAGCGGCAGGAGAAATTCAACCCCGGGAAAACGCTGGCGATGCTGGAGACAATCCTCCATGACCCTGACCCGCTCGCTGTCCCAGGCAAGATCCTCGGCAAAGGCCTTGAAACGATCGACCAGTTGCCGCAGCTCCTGCTCCCCGGCAGGATAAAGGATATCACTGACCGGCAGAAGAACGATCTCCTCAAGATCTTCCACCGAACGCTGACTGATGGGATCAAACTTGCGAATGGACTCAACAAGATCGCCGCAGAAATCGAGACGGACGGGCATCTCAAAGCCCGTAGGGAAAATATCGAGAATACCGCCCCGCAGGCTGAACTCGCCCACGGATTGCACCAGGGCCGCGGCATCGTAGCCGCAGGCAGCAAGGGAGGCGATCAAACCGTCGAGATCGGTATCTTCGCCCCGCATGACCAACTCGGCCAGATTGGCAAGGGTGGTACGGGGAAGAACCCTCCGCAGCAGGGCCTCAATGGACATGACCAGAATAAACGGTTTGTCCGCGCCATGGATCTGAAACAGGGTGGCAAGACGTTCGGCCACGGTCCGGCTGTCCGGCGACAACGGGGTATAGGGGGGAATTTCATGGCCGGGAAAGTAGAGAACCTGGGTATCGCTGAAAAGCGTTAAATCCTGGACAAGGTGCTGGGCTGCGGTCTCACTTGGCGTAAGGCAGAGGATGGACCGCTGCCCGAGCCGGGCTGTGCGGCCAAGATGAAAGGCCGCGGCGCTTCCGCGCAGGCCGATGATATTAACGGAACGGCCCTCGGTGAAGAGGGCCGTCAGCCTATTGTCCATTTTTTGTCATAGAGATGGCGGGAACGCCGGGAACAGATGACCAATTTCCGGGACGGCCATGTTCTAAAAACCACCGCCGATGCTGAAATCCCAGACCCCCTGTTTCTCACCCTCTTTCGGATCGAGATTATAGCCCCACTCAAGGCGCAGGGGACCCATGGGCGACAGCCAGCGGAAACCAAGGCCGGCGCTATAGCGCAGATCTGAAACACTCCAAGTTTGCGAATCAGTGTATACGTTGCCCATATCGAAGAACACCAAGCCTTTCAGGCCGATATCCTTGACAATGGGGAAGATCAATTCCACGTTGGAATACCACATCTTTTCCCCGCCCACCCTGGAATACGTGACGCCATCAGGATTGCTCTCCAGGGGACTGATCTTGCCGCTGTCAAATCCCCGGATGGTGCTGAGTCCGCCCAGGTAGAATTTTTCATACACTGGCAATTTTTTCTCTTCGTTTTCAACCACATAACCCATGGACCCCTTAATGTGGAAGGTTGTGTCCCACATCAACGGATAGTACCAGCCGGAAGTGGCCTCGTACTTGGTAAAGGCGCTGTCCCCGCCCAGGGGTCCCCCCGCGTACTTGATGGAATAGTTGGTGAGCCAGCCCTTTGAGGCGTCGGTCTGTTTGTTCCGGGTGTCCTTGGCAAGGCCGATGCGGGCAAAGCTTGTGGTCTCAATCTCCATGGAATCCAGCAAACTTTGTGGGACATTGGTCACCAGCACATCGGTCATCTTGGTATCATCAAAGCCATAGCCCCAACCGAGATTCCACTTGTTCCAGACCGGATAACCGAAGCGCAGGGCTGCGCCGGTGGAATCCTTGGTATAATCGTCGTATTCCCTGGACCAGTTATAGAGGTCGTAGCCGAACAACAGCTTGGTGTCATTGAGATGGGGCTCGGTAAAGCTGAAGTTGTATCGATTGCTGGTGCCGCTCACGTTGGCCTGCAGAGAGAGGCGCTGGCCCTTGCCAAGAAAGTTGTTTTCGCTGATCTCGCCCATGAACATCATGTTGTCCACCGAGCTGTAACCGGCCCCAACACTGAAGGTGCCGGTGGCCTTTTCCTTTACCTCGACCACGACATCCATGAGATCTTCCTGCACCGTGGCCTCGGGGGTTACGTTCACCTCTTCAAAGAACTCAAGCCGTTGCAGCCGCTCGCTGCTCTTTCTCACCGCGCTTGCGTCAAGCAGACCGCCCTCCTTGACCTGCATCTCCCGGCGGATGACCTTGTCCCTGGTTCTGGTGTTGCCCTTGATGTTGATCCGGTTTATGTGGATCAAGTTCCCTTGGGCAATCTTGAGGGACAAATCCATGCGCTTGTCTTCCTCATTCTTGGTAAGCTTTGGGTCCACCTCGGCAAAGGCATAGCCACTTTCCGCGTAACGGTCCGTAAGGCGCAGGACATCCTCCCGCAAGATCTTCCGGCTGAAGAATTTTTCCTTGCTCAACTCGACCAGAGTGAAGAGTTCGTCCTTATCGCCAACGATGTCCCCCTCGATTTCAATGGTGCCGACCCGGTAACGGTCGCCTTCTTGGATATCAAAGGTGACATAGAGCCAATCGCCTTCATCGGTTATCTCCGGTTCGCTGATCCTGGCCTCGATGTAGCCGCTGTTGTGATACATGGCGCCAATCTTGGAACGATCCTGCTCCAGCAGATCACGTTTCAACTTGCCCGACTCGGTAAACCAGGAGAGCAACCCTTTTTCCGAGGTGGTCATCTCCTTGCGCAATTCCTTCTCGCTGAAGGCCTTGTTGCCGACAAAACGGATGCCCTTGATATACATCTTGACGCCTTCTTCTACATCAAAGGTAACATTCACCTTGTCAGGCGTGGGATAGTCGAGTTTGGCGGCAACGTTGGTCCGATAAAAACCCTTATCTTTGTATAGCTTGCGGATATTTTCAACGGAGGTCTGCACCTCCTTGGTATTGATGATGGTATTGGGCGAAACGCTCACCACCTCTTTCACGTCTTTTTCATCAAGCTCTTTCTCGCCGTTGATGAGAATCTGGCCGATTACTGCTTTTTCCGTGAGCTGAAAGACAACCTCTTTGCCTTTTTCCGTATCGGTGACAAGGATCTGCACATCATCAAAGTAGCCCATCTGAAAGATATTTTTCAGATCCGCCCGCAAAAGTTCCGGGGCATAGCGCTCCCCGGCCTGACTTTTCACCTGGCGCATGATGGCCCCGGAATCCGTGCGGGTGTTTCCGGCAACACCAATGGACTGAATGAGAAAATATTGCCCGGTGCTTGCAAGAATGTCATTGACCATCTGGCCCATGGATTTCTGCAAATCGGTCTCGTTATTGCTGACCTGATAATAAAATTTGGGCGGAGTATTGCCGAGGATGTCATAGACAACAAAGTCCAGACTGAGCTGTTCGCCAAGCTTGGTGATACTGCCCACCGCCACATAGTTGACCGCAGGCGAGGTGATCAAAGGCTTCAGGGCCTCGGCCTTGGGAGGCCAATGCTCATAACCGAGTTTCTGTTGCACTTCCTCCCTGGACAGCATCACCAGGCCCTTGCTCTGCACCACCTCCAGCAAGGTCTTGTCGCTTAAGGCGAGAAGCGGCTCAACCCCGGTCTGGGCATTGATCCGAGGGGGAACCATGACGGTATTCGGCTCTGTCCCTGCGGCAAATGCTTCCCCTGCCAACGGCAGGAGGCTCTGGACCACAATGAGGACAAGGGCTGTAACAACACCCAAAAAACCGAGGGAGGGTACTATGTGCCGGGCTGAGTTGTCTTGTTTCATACTCTCGCTTTAGCTGTAAAGGAACTTAAGTGACCGCCCAAAGTGTGCGGACGTGTTGGCGATCTGTTAATTAGCTTATCAGAATTATCAGGCATTGAACCCAGTGTCAAGAATCTTTGCTGTTATCCCGTAACTGCCCAGCAGCACCGCATCTGCGGCAGCAGCGAAGTGGCGCTGCTGGGCAGTTACATTTCTTGGTTTACGTTACTTCTCGGCTCAAAGCTGGGTAATTACCTCATCCAGAGTTTCGTGCAAGCCCCCGTCCCGTAAGGTGAGACAACGGCTCATCCGCCGGGACAGCTCAAGGTTATGCGTCACCATGACCGTTGCCAAAGAGAGGGTTACGCTCAACTCCCGGATAAGCTCAAAAACCTTGAGCCCGGTTTTGGGGTCGAGATTCCCGGTGGGCTCATCCGCCAATAAAACCGCAGGCTTCATGATCAGAGCCCGGGCCAGGGCGACCCGCTGCTGCTCGCCGCCGGAAAGCTCCCCCACTTTGTGGCTGGAGCGATTCAATACCCCCACCCGCCCCAAGAGATATTCCGCATACCCGACCAACTCTGCCCTCTTCTGCCCGGCGATAAGCCCTGGCAGCAGAACGTTTTCCAGGGCGTTGAACTCCGGGAGCAGATGGTGGGACTGAAAAACAAACCCGATAACCTGATTGCGGAACAGCGCCAATTGGTCAGCATTTTTCTCAAAAACATTTTCGCCCCGGTACAAAACCTGCCCCTGGCTGGGCTGATCCAAGGCGCCCAGGATATGGAGCAGGCTTGTTTTTCCAGTGCCGGAAGCGCCGACCACCGCGACCATTTCCCCGGCAATAAGCCGCAGGTTTACCCCGGCGAGCACCTGTAGGCTGCCGTGGTCGCTGTATTCCTTGTAAATATCCCGCGCTTCGAAAAAAAAGGTTGGTTCTTGTGCGCCACTGGGCATAGGGAAAACTCCGTTACTCATAACGCAGGGCCACGGCCGGATCGACCTTGGCCGCCTGCCAGGAAGGATACAGGGTAGCGACCAGGGTAATAACCGTTGCCGACAGGGCAATGAGGATGACATCCGAAGGCAGGACCAGCACCGGCAGGGTGGAAATCGGGTAGACGTCGGGCAGCTTGATGAACTGATAACGGCTCAAGATCGCGCAGAGCCCCAGCCCCCCCAACACCCCGAGAAAGGTGCCGACCAGACCGATAATCAGCCCCTCATAAATAAAAATCCGCATGATGCTGGCGGAGGTGGCGCCCATGGATTTCAAGATGGCGATATCCTTGGTCTTCTCCATGACCACCATGATCAGGGTGCTGACGATATTGAAGGCGGCGACCATCACCACCAGGGCCATGATCACCGAGAGGGCCGTTTTTTCCAGGGCGAGGGCGGAAAAGATATTCCGATTCATCCGCATCCAGTCCTTGGCAAAATAATTCGGTCCCAGGGCCTGCTCGATCCGTTTGGCAACCCGGTCCGCCTGATTGAGATCGGTGGTTTTCACCTCCAGGCCATGCACCGCGCCGGGCAGATCAAAGAAGCGCTGCGCCGTTTCCAGGGAGACATAGGCCAGGGCGGAATCATACTCGTACATGCCGGTTTCAAAAATCCCGACCACCTGACAGGTGGAAACCTTGGGCATTACCCCCATGGGGGTGAGGGGGCCGGAGGCCGAGATCAGCCGCACCCGGTCATGGGTCGAGACATGCAACTGGACGGCAAGCTCCTTGCCCAGGATGATGCCCGGCAGCCTTCTTGCGCCATCGCCCTGGACAGGCGACAAATCCGCGAGAGAACCTGAGCGAAGATTCTTTTCCAGATTGAGCACTCCCTGGGCGGTGGCAGGATCAAGCCCCCGCAATACAGCGCCGGTACCGCCCTCGCCACTGGTGATCATGGCCTGGCTGTAGAGATAGGGGGTGACCCCGCTTACCCCCTCAACCGCGCGCACCTTGGCGGCAACCTGTTCGTAGTCGCTGATATTGCCGGTATAATCCTGGACCACCACATGGGAGTTGATGCCCAGGATCTTGTCCCGGAACTCGGAGGTAAAGCCGGTCATCACCGCCAGCACCACGATAAGGGCCATGACCCCGACCATGACCCCGGCAATGGAGATCAAGGAAATAAGCGAGATGAAGCCGTGCTTGCGCTTGGCCTTCAAGTACCGCAGGCAGACAAACCATTCAAAATTCACAATTTTCCTCTTTTTCCCAGTAGTGGCCGATTATGATTTTGTACTGCCCCCTCCCTTGGCGGGAGGGAATTGGGGATGGTGGAGGTGCCGACAGCATCACCTCATGCACCTTCCCCCTCACCCTATCCCTCTCTCGCAAGGGGAGAGGGGACTTTTTTGCCTTCGGCAATGTCTCAGCGGGCAACGCCGTCTCTCTCTGGAACAGTCCGAAAAAGGATCGGCGAGGTTCCCGGCTCCTCGGGAGGTGTAAACCGTTCAGGAGCGCCGCAGATGCGCGGAAGAGGCCGGCGAAATGTGCTGTAGCACATGAGCCGGCCGATGACAGCAGCAAAGCGGCGAAGCAGATGCCGTGCTCCTGGACGGTTTACACGGTTTACTTGCTCTCCGGGCGCAAATGCGGAAAGAGGATAACGTCACGGATCGAGGCAGAATCGGTCAACAGCATGACCAGGCGATCGATGCCGATCCCTTCCCCTGCCGCGGGAGGCATACCGTATTCCAGGGCCCGAACAAAATCCTCATCCATCTCGGGAAAAATCTCCTCGTCGTTGCCCCGTTCGGCAATCTGCTTGGTCAGCCGCTCTTTCTGATCAATGGGATCATTGAGTTCGCTGAAGGCATTGGCAATTTCGCGGCCGGTCACGAAAAGCTCGAAACGGTCAGTGACCTCGGGATTCTTCTCGTTGCGGCGGGCCAGGGGCGAGACCTCGGTGGGATACTGGGTCACAAAGGTCGGATTGATCAGCTTTTCTTCCACCAGCAGTTCAAACAGTTCGGTCTTGGCCTTGCCGTGCCCGGACAAAGGCTCAAGGGCAATGCCTTTTTCCTTGGCAAACTGCCGGGTGCGATCCGGATCGGCGAGCACAGCCGGGTCAACCCCGCCCACCTCGACCAACGCCTCATCCATGGTATAGCGTTTCCAGGGCGGGGAAAGATCAACCCCCTGCCCCTGGTAATTCACGACCATGGAGCCGGTGACCTCGGCGGCGACGTAAGAAACCATCTCCTCGGTAAGATCCATGAGATCCTCGTAGGTGGCAAAGGCCTGGTAGAACTCAAGCATGGTGAATTCGGGATTATGCCGGGTGGAGAGGCCTTCGTTTCGGAAATTGCGATTGATTTCGAAGACCTTTTCAAAGCCGCCCACCAGCAACCGCTTGAGGTACAGCTCCGGGGCAATGCGCAGGTAGAGATCCATACCCAGGGCATTGTGGTGGGTCTTGAAGGGCTTGGCCGTGGCCCCGCCTGCAATAGCCTGCATCATCGGGGTTTCGACCTCCATGAAGCCCCGATTTATCAAAAACTCGCGGATCAAACGGATGATCTCCACCCGTTTTCTGAAGGTGTCGCGCACCTCCGGGTTCATGATCAAATCGACATAGCGCTGGCGGTAGCGGGTTTCCACATCGGTGAGGCCGTGGAATTTCTCCGGCAGGGGCCGCAGGGATTTGGTGATCGGCTTCAGGGTTGCCGCATCGATGGTGAGCTCGCCGGTCTGGGTGCGAAACAGGACCCCGCCAAAACCGACGATGTCGCCAACGTCGAGTTTCTTGAAGATCTGGTAGACCTCCACCCCAAGCTCATCGCGCTTGACATACACCTGGATGCGGCCTGTTTCATCCTGGATCTGGACAAAGGCGGCCTTGCCGAACTTGCGTAGCGCCATGATCCGGCCAGCCACTGACTTGATCCCCTCTTCCAACGGCGCGTCCGGGTTGTCGTTTTTCGCCAGGACATCGCTGATCCGATGGGCGGGCTTGAAATCGTTGGCATAGAGATTAACGCCCAGCTCTGCCAGCTCCTGGGCCTTTTGACGGCGCTGCGTCAATACCTGATTCAATTCTTCCATAGCATCAATACTCAAACTTTTTAATAGTGGTTGGATAAAAAATAGCCAGGCCGCATCTGCGCCTAGAGATATTTGTCCCGCAACAGCTTGGAAAGATCCCTGGTTAGGGCCAGCACCTTTTTGGCGTGGACCAGAGGCAGGGAGCCGGTTCCGCAGCTTGGGGTGATCAGGGTCTGTTGCAGCAGGGACTTATAATCCCAGGCCCCGCCGACCAGCTGGGCAGCCTGCGCCTCCCAGCGCGCCAAAAGGGACTCCGCCGTTTCCTGTTCGATGTACTCCTTCTCCGAGGTGGGCACGATCCCCCAGGCAATTATGCCGCCCCGTTCCAGAAAGGCGAACAGCACATCCTTGCAAGCGACCAGCTTGTCAAAAAAACTGTAGGCGTCAAAGCTGACAATATCAAGGGAGGTGGACAAGAGAAATTCCCAGTCTGTATTGGCACAGACATGCACCCCCACCAGCCCGCCCGCAGCCTGGGCCGCGCCGATAATCTCATTGAGTTCCTGACCAAACTCATCCAGGGAAACACTGAGAAACGCGGAGGAACCAAGACCGGCCAGGGCCGGTTCATCGATAAAAAGGATGACCTGGGCCTGCGACTCCGCAAGCATCTGCACCTGCCAGGCGGCCTTGAGGGAAAGCCCCTTCACCACCATTTCCCGGATGGTCGGCTCATAATAAGCAGCTCTTCCCTCCCGGTCATGGAGCCCGGTGAGCAGGGTGAACGGCCCGGTCATCTGCCCCTTGACTGCAGCCACGGTTCTCCCGGCAGCAGTTTCAACGGCGACAGCCTCCTTAAGGGCAAAAAGGCCCTGGGCCCTGTCCGGGCTCACGGCAAAGGGCGAGTTCGGCAGAAGGCTTGGGTCTTCGAGGGCAGCGAGATACTGCTCGAAATAGGCCAGCATCTCATCGGCAAAGGTCTCGGTTTGGATGTCGAAATAGGTGCGGCCATCCTCTTCGATGATGCCGGGCATCCCTTCGCTGAACTGACTGAGCATCCCTTCCTTGGGGTTGCTCGGCAGTTGCGGCCACAGCGGGATGTCGGGGGTGTGCTCGAAGATGAGGGAAAACGCTTCCCGGTGATCTGTAACCGGCAGGCTGCCGATGAGAGTCGCCAGGCCATTGGCCTGGAAGCGGGAGGATGGATTGTCTTGGCTCATAACTTTTTCCAGTATCAAGGAAAGGCGCGATTTTTGCGCGCCCGATTGCAAAACAGGATGTTAAAAAAGCGAAACCCAGCTTTTTTAACATCCTGCTAGCTATCAACAATAGGGCGAAAAGTCAATGCCTTTTGGGGGACAGCGCCGTCGTGCCCAAGGCCAGAATTCACCTAATCAACCGGGATTCCCCAGATATCTCGGGCATATTCCCGGATGGTCCGGTCGCTGGAAAACTTACCCATCCTGGCCACATTGAGGATGGACTTGCGAATCCAGTTCGGCTGATCCCGGTACAGATCGCCCACCTCTCTCTGGCAGCGGAGATAATCCTCCAGATCAAGCAGCAGCAGATACGGGTCGTTGAGGTTGAGCAGGCTCTCGACGATGGGGGCAAACAGGTTGGTGTCGCCCCGGCTGAAATAGCCGTTGCGGATGCTGTCCAGGGTACGCTTCACCTCGGCGTTGTCGCGATACACGTCAAAAGCGTTGCGGCGGGGATCACGTTTGGCCTCCTCGACCTCTTCCGTGGTCATGCCGAAGATAAACATATTCTCAGGCCCGACCTCATCGCGGATCTCGATGTTGGCTCCGTCCAGGGTGCCGATGGTAAGAGCGCCATTTAAAGAGAATTTCATGTTGCCGGTGCCGGAGGCCTCGGTGCCCGCAGTGGAAATCTGCTCGGAAAGATCGGAAGCCGGGAAGATTTTTTCGGCGACAGACACGCCATAGTTGGGGATAAACGCCACCTTGAGCCGATCTCCCACCCGTGAATCATGGTTGACCACCTCGGCCACAGAATTGATCAGCTTGATGATCAATTTTGCCTTGAAATACGAAGGCGCGGCCTTGCCCCCGAAAACAATGGTCCGCGCGGGAGAATCCGTGTCCTCCCCGTTGGCGATCCGGTGGTACAAGGTGATGACATGCAGAACATTGAGCAGCTGCCGCTTGTACTCGTGAATCCGCTTCACCTGCACATCGAACATGGTGTTGGGGTTGACCACCACCCCGCAATCCCGCTTGATGATGGCGGCCAGGCGTTTTTTGTTCTCCGTTTTCACCTTGGCCCATTTTTTTTGAAACTTCGGCTGGTCGGCATAGGCCTCAAGGTTGCGCAAATAGTCGAGATCGGTGACCCATTCCCCGCCGATGGTGTCGGTGATCAGGCCGGCCAGGCCGGGGTTGCACTTGAGCAGCCAGCGCCGCTGGGTGATACCGTTGGTTTTGCAATTGAAGCGACCGGGGTAAAAATCGTGGAAATCCTTAAACAACCGGGTCTTCAGGAGATGGGTATGGATTTCGGCCACCCCATTGACCGAATGGCTGCCCACGATGGCCATATAGGCCATGCGCACCCTTTTCACCGGCCCTTCCTCGATAATAGACATGGAACGCAACAGATCGTCGCGGCCAGGATACCGGGCCGCAACCTCTTCGAGGAACAGACGATTGATCTCGTAGATGATCTCAAGGTGCCGGGGCAGCACCTTGCCCAGCAGCTCCACGGGCCAGCTTTCCAGAGCCTCGGGCATCAGGGTATGATTGGTGTAGCCAAAGGTGCCAACGCAGATCTGCCAGGCCTTTTCCCAGGGAACCGACTCATCATCCACCAGGAGCCGCATGAATTCCGGAATGGCGATGGAGGGATGGGTATCGTTGAGCTGCACGGCGATTTCATCGGCGAACGAATCAAAATCATCATGTTTTTTCTTGTGCCGCCGGAGGATGTCCTGGAAAGTAGCGGCCACGAAAAAATACTGCTGCTTCAGGCGCAGCTCCTGGCCCTCCCGGATATCGTCCGAGGGATAGAGAACCTTGGAAATAGTTTCCGACAGCACCTTATCATGCACAGCCGAAATGTAGTCGCCCCGATTGAACGAGCTGAGATCAAGCTCACGGGAAGCTTTGGCTGTCCAGAGGCGCATATTGATGACATTGTTATTATTAAAACCAGGCACCAGAACATCACAGGCCATGGCCATGATCTCTTCCGTCTCGATCCACTCGGTGCGAAGCTCGCCCTTGTTGTTTCGATACCGCTGCACCCGCCCGTAATACTTCACCGGATAGAGATTCTGGGGTCTCTCGTACTCCCAGGGAGTACCGTAACGCAGCCAGTTGTCCGGTCGCTCCACCTGGAATCCGTCCACAAGCCGTTGATAAAACAGCCCGTACTCATAACGGATGCCATACCCGTATGCAGGAACGCCCAAGGTTGCCAGCGAATCCATAAAACAGGCGGCCAGGCGACCAAGGCCTCCGTTGCCGAGAGCGGCATCATCCTCTTCCTCCCTGAGCTCCTCGAGATCGTAGCCCATCTCCTGCATAACCCCGGCCAGCTCGTCATAAAAGCCCAGGTTGATGAGGCTGTTGCCCAAGGACCGTCCAATAAGAAACTCCAGGGACAGGTAATAGACCCGCTTCTTGGCTTTTGCGTAATAGCCTTTTTGCGTTGAAATCCAGCGCTCGACCAAAAAATCACGAATGGTGTAGGCCAGAGCCTTGTAAACATCCCTGCTCCCGGCCCGTTGGGGGTCACGGCCAAGAAAACTCAAGATGTGATGATTGATCGTGGTCAAGAAATCATTTTTGGTGAGCGATTTAAAAACAGCACAATACGGGCCTTGCGGAGTCTTATCATTCATGATTGCGGCCTGCTTCCTTGAAGTTGATCTGTTTAGAAAAAACACCCCCAGCGTCTGCGACAACATCTGCTTTATTCAGGGTACAACGGGGCTGAAAAAACAGTCAAACTTAATTTATGGGCCGTCATGAAATAATCATTAGATTTTTCATCATCGCCGCTAACGCTGCTTCATTACGGCCCCTTATGCCGATCACAACATTTCAATGTGACACACATTGAACAACGGCTTAGGAGCCGCCAGGAAATAATCTGTATTTTTGGACCTTATTTACGGCCCCTTATGCCGTTATAACGGCGCTGATGCCGCCCCATCCTTGAGGAAGATTTCAACCCAGGCAAGAGCCTGTTCCCGGTCCGCCACCTGACCTTCCACCTGCGCCAATACAAGGCCATCGAGGATATTCTTGAAAATTGGGCCGGGTTCGAGAGCAAAGACCGTAATCAGATCATGGCCGGTGATCAACGGTGGGCTGGCAAAGACCGGCTGGATATACTCCGCATATACCCCATGCACCTCAAGCAAAAGCGCGGCCAGATTTTCCTCCATGCCTTCGGGCTTACCCGGCCCCTGCCCGGCAAGGCTGTCCGCCATGGCCAACAGGAAGAGGCCGGTCAAATCATCGCCAATCGCCTTGACCAGACGCAGACAGGCCTTGCGCGTGATTCCGGTTCGCAACCGGGCATTGCTGAGATGAAAGGGCCACATGTGCAGGGCAATGAGTCGAGCCACCCGGTTGCGGTCGTCCTTGGGCCAATGAAGCCTTTCGGCAATGGCCTCAAAAATCGCGGCCCCAGCCTGATCGTGGTTATAAAAGGTTATTTTTTCCTCAACCAGCCGGTGGGTCTCCGGTTTGCCCAGATCATGGAACAGGGCTGCCCACTTCAGCAAGACGGCTGGTTTTCCCTGGGCCATTTCGCTGAACAACCCGCCCTGCCCCGGGAAATACCCCTCTGGATCGAGCAGGATTTTTTCCAGACAGCGCAAGGCCTCCAGACTGTGCTCGAACACATCGAGATGATGACTGGCAGGCTGAGCCAGCCCGCGGCCAGCAACAAGCTCTGGAAAGACCACCCACAGGAGGCCGCCTTGTGCCATGCGGCTGATCGTCTGCCAGGCTTGAGGCGAGGCCATGATCAGACCAAGTTCATAGGCCACCCGCTCCATGGCCGGATCGGCCAGCAGCTCGCGGTGAGCGGCAATGGCTTTCTCGGTCTGCGCCTCGATGGCAAAATCCAGGGTGGCGGCAAAGCGATAGGCCCGCAACAGCCGCAGGGGATCGGCCAGCAGATTGGCCACAGCCAGGATGCGGATCTTTTTTTGCGCAAGATCGGCCGCGCCGCCGAAAGGATCAATAACCGTACGCTCGGCAAGAGTTCCAGTCTCAGGGGCAAGGGAAACGGCCATGGCATTGATGGTGAAATCCCGCTGGCCAAGATCGTCTTCAATGGTGACGGTGTGATTTCTGAACCCGGAAAAATCAAGGGTAAGGCCCTGCCAAACAACCCTGGCCACGTCCTCCCCCTCATCGAGCAGGACAAAGGTGCCGCCCAGCAGGGCACTAACCTCGCGGGCGCAGGCCACGGCGCCCTTGGGCACGGTGAAATCCAGATCCTTGGCCGCTACTCCCAACAGCCAGTCCCGCACCGGTCCACCTGCCACATACATGGGTTGTCCGCTGCGTTGCACAACCTGGCCCAGGGCTCGACGCAGCTCCTCGGGGTACGTTTGCAGCCAATCCTGGGTTAATTCCGTTACCATGGATATCCTTATTTTATTTCTAAATCATGAACTGCCAAATCCCCCCTAACCCCCCTTTTTCAAAGTGGGGAACTTATCCTTCTCGCAGTAACAAAGGGAGCTCTTCTGCCAAATCTACGAACAGAAGATGATGTCAAAGAGGAGATTGCCTCCACGTGCAGTTGTCCCCCACTGACCTTCCCCCGCAAAATCACAAATGCCTGACGATTTCCGCCAGGCTGGTTTCCAGCCGACAGCAAACATCGTGAATATGGATGCTTTCCAGGCTCAACGAGTCAATAACCACCAGGGTTTTCGGCGGCAATGTCTTACCGAACCGCTCCCCTGCCTGCCGGGCCACCTCCCGCACTGCGTCCTCGGCAAACTGCGGCAGGCTGTGCGAGGTGTAGACCAGTTGCGCCTCATCGGTTCTTTTCAGCAAATCCTGGGTCACATGCAGGGCCTCTTCCAGGCAGGCCAACAACTCGGCAATGCTCGGAGAAAGCCCGGCAGATTGCAGGGAAAGGGTGGTCTGAGAACGCTGCGAATGGGTGGGCAGGGGGCAATCCTCACCCTCCTTGCAAAACAGGGTCTGGTTGTAGGCCTGGGTGCAAGGGCAGGCAGTGATGTGGGCCACGCCGACCCCGAACATGGCCACGCTTTCCAGCGCCTCTCCCTGCCCGACCAGCTTCAGGTCAAGACTGACCGCTATGGAATCCACCGATTGCCTGCCGCTGACCTTGGCCGTTCGGATAAGCGGCAACTGCCCGGCCAGCCGCACCCTGCCGCTGTTCGCGCCTTGACGCGCCATCATCTCCCGGCCAAGCTGCAACCCGTACTCACGAAGATCGGTGAACTCCTGATCATACAGGGCGGCGATCACCTCTTCCATGCGGGACATATGGATGCCCCGGACCTCTGCGGCAAGGTTCACCTCAAGCCGGGCCGTAAACGGAATCAAACCCTCGGGCAGCCTGACCCAGACGGTTTTCCCGCAGATACCTACCTCCGGCAGAGGCAGGGCAAAAGAGGGGCACTGCTGAGGGATATCAAGGCCCTCCGCCAGCACCCGAGCATGGTCCTGGGGGGATATGGATGGTTTCAAATAAGCTCCTCCTGTTTCAAGGAAATATACCACTGCTGAATGGTCTGCCAATCCCCTTGCTGCCTGGTCCAGTCGACCAGGGCCTGAAACCGGTTTATCTCCTCGGACGAGGCCCCGGTTTCCGCCAGGGCAAAACCCACCGAGACCAGCAGGGTCTCAAGCCGTTCTCTGTTCGCGCAATTGCACAGGCTGCCGGCATGGAGATAGCGCAGGGTGATGGGCTCCTCCCCGCAAAAGCCAAAGGGAAATCGGTGGGCAAGCCGGATGAAAAAAGACCAATCCTCGCCCAGATCTCCACCCCCGAAACCACCCACCGCAACAAAGGCATCTCTCTCCACGGCCATTGCCGAAGGGACGAGAAAACACCAGCGGGCCAGACCGGCGAGGCATTCACCTTCCACGGCCATACCCGGCTCGGGGATGCAAAACTCCCCGCCCCCAACCTGGTCGCTGTTTCTGGTCACCCCATAGGCCACCGAATAGCCACGGGCCATGATCCGCACCAGGTTTGCCACATGGCCCTCCAGCCAGACATCGTCCGAATCCAGAAACATGACCACCTCGCCGCAGGCCGCGGCAGCCCCGACATTTCTCGCCAGCCCCGGCCCAAGGCCGGAGCGTTGCAGCAGCCGCACCTCGGGAAAGCGGGCGGCCACTAGGGCAACGGTGTTATCCGTCGAGCCATCGTCCACGACAATGATCTCGCTCACCGGCGTATCCTGACCGACCACGCTGGCAATGGCCCGGCAGGTCATTTCCGGTCGGTTTCTCGTGGGGATTACGCAGCTGATCCGCATGGCCCGTGGTGGTTCCTCATGATCCGTCTTGTGATTGCGCGCTGTGTCGGATAGGAAGGCACGGCCTGCCTTCTCTGTATTTTTCAGCATAACACAAAAAAAGGACTGCTCCACGGACGGGAGAGAGATCGAGAGAGAAAAAAAAATTACGCCACCGATTCTACGGGAGGGGGAAATTGCCCCCGGACCAGGGAGCAGGAATAGATATCAACGACAAGCGGCATGATCGACTGCTCAAGCATCTGCTTGTCCAAGATTAACTAACTATCAAAAATTACCCCAGCCGCAACGAAAAATCCAGCCGCCCGGCGGTCAACATCTAGCCCAAAAGCTCGCCTTGCTCTTTTCTTTTAACACTCTGCCTGCGACCAAAGTTCCGGATCGACAACGCCGATTTTAACGGCATAGCGCACCAAAGCCATGGGATCGTGAATATCAAGCTTTTTGACGATATTGGAACGGTGTTTTTCCACGGTTCGCGGGCTGAGAAAGAGCATCTGGGCTATCTCCCTTGTCGCATGCCCTTCGACCACGAGGCGAAAAATCTGCTGTTCCCGCTCGGACAGGCTGTCATAGGACGTAGCACCGTGATCATCCCCGGACTTTGGAGACAGGTATTTCATGATCACTGCGGTATTGAGTTTTGCGCTCAAAAAATAATGGCCGTTTGCCACTTTCAGGATGGCGGCAATAATATCATCGCCCGAATCGGTTTTCAAGACATAGCCGACAGCACCCGAGGCAAGCGCTTGATGAACATAGGCATCCTTGTCGTACATGGAAAAAATCACCACCTTGCTATCCAGCGCCGCCTCTTTGAGCAAGGGCACCACCTCAAGGCCGTTTAACCCGGGCATGCCAATATCCAGAAGGATGACATCTGGCCTCATTTGCTTGGCTTTCCGCACCACCTCCCTGCCGTCAAAAGCCTCGCCGACCAGATCCAACTCCGGGTGCCCCAGGAGAAGTTGACGAATTCCATCGCGGACGATGGCATGATCATCAGCCACCATTACCTTCAATTTACCGATCATGTTGCAACTCCGCATATGGGTTATCATCTATCCCGGAATCAGCAGACACCTCTTTCCCCTGATCCAACCATCTCACTTCCGCCCGGATTTTTGTCCCTACACCAGGGCGTGAACGAACAGAAAGAACTCCGCCGATCGCCAGCATCCTTTCATGCATACTCCGCAAACCAAGCCCGCCATGACTTCCCGAGGGCATCCCGGCAAGATACTCCGGCTCAAAACCCCGACCATCGTCGCCAACCGTCACTATGAGCGAGGGATAACTAAATATCAACCGGACGGAAACGGTGCTCGCCCCGGCGTGTTTACCGATATTGGTGAGACTCTCCTGAACTAAACGATAGAGGGCGATTTCATATTCAGGCAGTATTTTCCTCTGTGCCCCTTTTATTTTCATAGAGGTTTGGATCGTTGGATAACGGCCGGCAAAATCTTGCAGTCCCCATTCCAACGCCGGCATAAACCCCAGATTGTCAAGCAGGTCCGGCCTGAGTCTGTTTGTGGCCCCACGAATAGCAGCCCCGATTATGTCGACAATCTCGCCGATCTTCACAAGTTCCCGCGACGTATCTCCTTCGGGCAAGATGCTTTTTTTCTGTAGAGAGTCAACCTGCTGACGCAGAGAAAGCAGAATCTCCCCGAATTCATCATGTAGATCCCCAGCGATTCGTTTTTGCTCTTCCTCCGCCGATTCGATTATCCGCCGGGAAAGATGCCGAATTTTTTCTTCCGTAAGTTTTACCTGCGTCATATCTCGGTGCATACAGTGTATAAATTCTGCGCCATTGAAGAAAATCTGTTTTCCCCGACATTCAATAAAATTTGTCCGGCCATCCGGACGCAACCAGGAATACAGCCCAACACACCGAACACCTCTGGAAGAACACAGAGAGGGGCGGTAAGCCTCCCGGCTCATTATTTTCTGCTGGTTTTTTTTCAAGGTTTTTATATCGGGATAACCAAACAGTTCTTCTTTACTGCGCCCGGCCAACTTCAGATAGCTCTCATTGCAGTCAACAATCTTTTGCTCCCCGCTCGCCTTGGCTATTTCGTAGATGCTGACTCCGTCGATACTGGTCTCAAAAAACGTACGATACCGGGATTCCGACTCCTGCAATCTGTCAAGGATTTCCATATAGGGGGTGGTGTCCTCGGCAATACCGACCTCCCGGTATTTCTTACCGGTCTGATCGCAAACCATAAACCCCTTGGTACGAATCCAGCGGATGGCCCCGTCGGGCCGGATTATCCGGAACTCTAGACCTTGCTCTCGGGATTTCTGATAAAAAAGTTTTCCCCGAACCCAGCCAATATCCTCAGGATGAACACCATCAAGCCAGGAGTCTGATTTCAGGTAGAGACTTTCGGTGGTTTTTCCCCAGATCGCTTCATAGGCTGGGCTGACATACAACACTTGTTCGTCAGTCAGGTCGCGAATCCAAAAAACGCTGTTGATGTTTTCCGCTATCTGCCGGAGACGCTCCTCGCTTTCACGAAGCTCCACCTCGGTTTCCTTTTGATTTTCAATGCCCTGAACCAACTCGGCAACCTTCTCTTCCAACTCCCTGGTCTGCTCGGCAATTGTCTTTTCCTGATTGGCGCAAACTCGTTGCAATTCGTCCCGTGTTTTTTGCAGGGCCGCAGTCCGCTTCGCAACCAACTTTTCCAATCCTATCTGGTAATGTCGCAGCTCCATCTCAGCCTGCTTACGAGCCGTAATATCATGGGCAATTCCGAGCAGGCCAATCGCCTTCCCCTGCTCGGAAATAACAGGAGCTTTCACCGTGTGAACGGTAAATTCTTTCCCCTCCGCCAGATAACGCTCTTCCATCTCTTCTGTTTTTTGGGAAGACATTACCCGCTTGTCGTCCTCCCTGTATTTTTCAGCAAGGTCCTCGGGGAAAAAATCGAGATCAGACTTGCCGACTATCTCGTCAGGAGTAAGGCCTAGGTCATTGGCAAGATTATTATTGCAGAACAAAAATCTTGAATTGGAATCCTTCATGAAAATCTTCTCGGGGAGATTCTCGAGCAGCAATCTCAAAAAAATCTCCTTTTTCCTTGTCTCGTCAAGCAAGCGCGTGTACGGAGTCACCTCTACAACGACAACCCCTATTCCGACAATTTCCCCGTTGTGATCATAAACGGGGAACTGGGAATGCAGCCAGTGGCGCACAACTCCAGGCTGCCCCGCCATTTCACCGCAGATCTCTCTGTTGAGGGACGCCTCGCCGGTTGCCAACACCCGCCGGAGTCCCTCTTCGGCTTCTAGGCCAACATCACCAGGAACCATCTCGTGGAGCTGTCTGCCGAGGTGTTCCGCCACACTTTTCCCGGCAAAATCGGCAAGGGTCTGGTTGATTTTGACATACCGTAATTCCCTGTCGAACAGGCCAAGCCCGGCCGGCGCCTCCACAAAAAAAGAGTCCATGTCCGCGGAAAGCCAGGCACAACGATCCTCCAACTCCCTCACCCGTTTTTCCAATTCCGCGTACGTCGGTCTTCCGGCCATAAACATCCTCACGTAACCAAAAATGGAAACTGGGACACCATTTCCGTTGGTATCATAACAAAATGATGAAGAATAAAAATCACGCTGTCAATGAGATTTAAGCAGCAAGATTGATAAAGAAGACAAGAAGTTAAAAACAACGTATTCGTTTACCACTTATCATCCCTGCAATTTTCCCCTAGCAGTAATACGTATTCCCTCGTATGGCTTTATGTTGTCGTCTTTCTCTAGAATCAACTCATAGGCAAAACCCAGCCCCGTTTATTCACCAAAAAAAATTAACAATATTAACCCAGAGCCACTTACATGGAGGAGGGCAAATGCATTCCGACAATCAGCAGTATCTCCTTACCATGCGCCTTTTCGGATTGTTCATCAAATGCCCCTTTCGCGAGGCAACCCAGGATTGCCCCTTCCTCGATATCCGCAAGCTGCGCAGCCTGGAGCTGAAATTCCAACTGGCCGAGCAGATGGCCGGCCACCCCAGCTGCCGGGAGAATGTCCGCAAAACCCATGAGGCATGTTACCGGAATCGGATGCAGCAGGTGATCAAGGCCTGCCGGGGAATATCGGTCGACCCGGCAACACAGCGGACGGTTGCCCCGTTATGTCACCAGGCGGCCGTGGGCCGGCCATAAGGAGCGCTACCATGGCTTTCACCTTCTTCATGCGCGATCAGCCCACCCTGGAGCACGCAGTCGACCAGATGATCCCCTACGCCAGCGGCAGGAGCAAAATCAAGATCTGGGATGCAGGCTGCGCCCTGGGGCAAGAGACCTATACCCTGGCCATGATCCTGGCCGAACGGATGAACCGCTTCGGCTTCAAGAACGTGCGGATCGATGCCACCGACCATGACAGCGCCAATCGCTTCGGCGAGGTGGTCAGCGAGGCGATCTATCACGGCGATGAGCTGAAGCGTACGCCTGCGAACCTGCTGGGCAAATATTTCGAGCCTGCCGCAAAACCGGGGCATTACCGGGTGCGGGATGAGCTGCGCAGCCGGGTGCGGTTCCGCTACCATGATCTGCTCTCGCTGACGCCGGCGGAGAATGACTACTGCCTGGTGGTCTGTAAGAACGTGCTCCTGCATTTTCAACCCAAGGAACGGGTGGAGGTGTTCAAAATGTTTCACCGGGCCTTGGCGCCTGGTGGATATCTGACCACGGAGAACACCCAAAAGCTGCCCGGTGAGGTGGCCGGTCTGTTCACCCAGGTGGTACCTGACGCCCAGGTCTACAAAAAAACAGAGCCATAAGGAGGTATCGTGGGCCGTTGTGGAGCGACTTCACGTTCATCACAGTCTGCTACTTCACTAAAAAGAGAGGGTATCCGCCATGTTCAAGACCATGAGACTAGGACAAAAAATCATCTCCGGCTTCTGTCTGGTAACCGTTATTTCCGCAGCCATGGGCATCTTCGGCTACTACGGCATCAACCAGCTCATGGGATTTCAGGAGGAGATCTCCGTGGTTCGTCTGCCGAGTATCCAGAACCTGCTGATCATCCAACAGGCACAGACCGCGGTCAAGGCGGCGGAGCGGACCTTGAACACTCCCGATCTGCCGATGGCCAGAGCCGAGCGTGAGTATAAGCATATTACCGACGAACTGGCAAAGGCGGAGCAAGCCTGGAAAATATATGAACCGCTCCCCCAGACCACGGAAGAGGCGGCACTCTGGAAAGAGTTCGTCCCGGCTTGGGGGGCATGGAAAAAAGATGCCCTGGAAACCATCCGCCTGAGCCAGGCTTACCGCGCCGGGAACGAAAGCGCGGCCTACAAACAGCTGAGCCACCACGCGCTGGAGGTTTCCGGGGTAACCTTCCGTACCGCCGAAAACCTGCTGCACAAGATTGTGGATATCAATCAAAAAGTCGCGGAAGATGCCGCCCTGGCGGCCGAGACCCGATCCGGCCTGATCAAAAAGAGCATGATCGTCGTTGTCATTACGGTGATCGGGCTGGCTCTGGCCATCGGTTTTTATCTCAAGGGCAACATCGGCGCCATCCTCAAGTCGCTGCTTGACGAGTCCAGCCGCCTGACCGAGGCGGCGGTGAAGGGACAACTGGCCACCCGCGGCGATGTGGAGAAGATCAATTTCGAGTTCCGCGGGATCGTGGAAGGGGTCAACCAGACCCTGGATGCGGTCATCGGCCCCTTGAACGTGGCCGGCGAATATGTGGACAGGATCAGCAAGGGCGACATTCCACCCAAGATCACCGACTCGTACAACGGCGATTTCAATGAGATCAAGAACAACCTCAACGGCTGCATCGACGCAGTGAACAGCCTGGTTGCCGACGCCTCGATGCTCTCCCAGGCGGCAGTGGAAGGCAGGCTCGCCACCCGGGCCGACACCTCCAAGCACCGGGGGGATTTCCATAAGATCGTGGAGGGGGTCAATAACACCATCTCCCGGTTGGTCGGCTTGCTGGATGTCATGCCGGCCCCGGCAATGATCATCGACAACGACTTCACCATTCAGTACATGAACGAACTGGGCGCCAAGGCAGGCGGCAAGACCCAGGCCCAGCTGATCGGTAGCAAGTGCTACGATCATTTCAAGACCTCCGACTGTAGAACAGACAGATGCGCCTGTGGCCAGGCCATGAGGGACGGACGCATTGCCAACAGCGAAACCGACGCCCATCCGGCTGCCGGCGTTGATCTGGATATCGCCTACAGCGGAACACCACTCCGCGATGAAGCGGGCAAGGTTATCGGCGCCTTTGAGGTGGTTTCCGACCAGACCGCTATTAAGAAGGCTGCCCGGCTGGCGCAAAAGATTGCCGACTATCAAAACGCCGAAACAGAAAAAGTTGTCAACTGCCTCACAAAACTTTCTCTCGGAGAAACCACCAGCACCATCACGCCTGCTGCGGGAGACGCCGAGACTGCGGCAGTACGCAATACTTTCCAGACCATTGCTGATTCGTACAACACTTGCCTCGACGCCGTCAACGGCCTAGTATCCGACGCCGGGATGCTGGTGAAGGCGGCAGCGGAAGGCGAACTTGCGACCCGGGCCGATGCCACCAAGCACCAGGGCGATTTTCGCAAGGTTGTGGAAGGGGTCAACAATACCCTGGACGCAGTGATCGGCCCCTTGAACGTGGCCGCCGAGTACGTGGACCGTATTAGCAAGGGCGATATCCCGCCAAAAATCACGGACAGCTACAACGGCGACTTCAACGAGATCAAGAACAACCTGAACTCCATGGTTGATAACCTCTCCAATTTCGCTCTCCATTGCCAGGAGGCGGCAGAACAGGTTGCCGCCGGCAGTCAGCAGATAAGCTCTTCCGCCGCGAGCATGAGCCAAGGCGGAACCCAGGCGGCAGCCTCTATAGAAGAAATTTCCAGCGCCATGGAGGAGATGAGCAGCACCGTAGCGCATACGGCTGACAATGCCCGGGAGACCACGACAATAGCAACCAAGGTTGCCGCCGACGCCAAGGAGGGCGGCGAGGCCATGGTCGAAACCGTTGCCGCCATGCGAAATATCGCGGAAAATATCCTGATTATCGAGGAAATTTCCCGGCAGACAAACATGCTGGCCTTAAACGCCGCCATCGAGGCGGCCCGGGCCGGTGAACACGGCAAGGGCTTTGCCGTGGTTGCCGCCGAGGTGCGCAAACTTGCAGAAAGAAGCCAGAATGCGGCCAAAGATATCGGCAGCCTGGCGGGCTCAAGTGTCGAGATCGCGGAAAAAGCAGGAACGCTTATCGCAAAAATGGTTCCGGAAATCCAAAAAACTGCGGATCTGGTTTCGGAAATCAATGCCTCGGCCAGTGAGCAGGCCCAGGGTATCGCCCAGAACGCCAAGGCCATTGAACAGCTTGATCAGGTGATCCAGCAGAACGCCGCAGCAAGCGAGGAGATGGCCTCCACCAGCGAAGAATTGTCCAGCCAGGGGGCGCAGCTCATGGAAACCGCAGGATTTTTCAAGACAGACCGCAGCGCGGCAAAGGCACAGCCTGCTGCCCGCCCACAAATGGAAAGCCGACCTGGGGCTGCCCGCTTGAAGGTAGTGAAAAAGGGGCTGCCCAAGTTCCAGGAAACCGGAGCGGTGCTCCTCGCCCGTCAAGTTGTTGATGAAGATAAGGGTAAGGCCAACGCCGGTTTTCAAGTGGCCATGCAGGAAACGGTGTCTGATGCCGAATTTGTCCGGTATTAAACCAATTGAGCGCAGCATATAAACGGGGCGTTGCTTTCTTCCCTGCAAAGGAGAAAATCATGACCGCATTAAATCCCGATGAAAACAAAAGCAATCAGTATCTGACCTTCACCCTGCGCGATGAGGATTTTGCCATCGACATCGCCAAGGTGCGCGAGGTGCTGGACGTAACTACCATGACCAAGATTCCCCAGATGCCCTCTTTCATCAGCGGGGTCATCAATCTGCGCGGCAATGTGGTGCCGGTGCTGGATTTGGGATGCCGACTGGGCATGGAACCTGTTGTCCCGACCAAGAACACCTGTGTGATGATCGTGGAAACCACGATCGACGAAGCAATTGTTGCAATGGGCACCGTGGCGGACTCGGTGCAGATGGTGCTGGATCTGCAGACCTCGGAAATCGAAGAAGTACCGCGGATGGGAACAGATATCAACACCGACTTCATCAATGGCATGGGCAGACAGGGTGATAAATTTCTTGTCATCCTGAATATCGACAAGGTCCTTTCCCAGGGAGGTGAAGATCTCCGCCTCTGCCTTGATCTAAACACGGCCCTGACAGAAAGAACGGCAACACAGGCAACAGAGAGTGTTGCTGCGGCAGTCTGACCTAACCCGGGGAAATCAAGGGCGGGGCACAATGCCCCGCCCTCCCGGAAAAAGTCTCCACAAAATAACTTATGCGGTCGAGAGGTGCATATTATGAAGCAGCATGTCCTTGTGATTGACGACAACACTCTGCTGATGAGAATCATCAGCCGCATCCTGATGGCAAACGGCTATACGGTAACCACGGCAAACAGCGGCGACGAAGCATTCTCTTTTCTGAAACTTCACCGCTTTGACCTGGCTCTTTGTGATCTCCACATGGATGGCAAGGACGGCTTTGCCGTTCTCGCTGCCTGCAAGGCCATGCAGCCAAAAACAAAGGTGATTCTCTCTTCCGGTGACATTGTATACGAAACAATCGACATGGCGTTTAAATGCGGAGCGGACAGCTTTTTGGCCAAGCCTTTCCTGGCAAGCGAACTGCTGCATCAGGTCAGCCTCTGTCTTGGCCCGGAACATCAGGAAATCCTCGGGGAGATAGGCCTTCCGGCCAATGCCCTGCAGTTTGTCGGCCTGGAAGAATGCTTCGGCTGACAAACCGGCAATACCCATGGATGGTTTTTCGTGTGCAACGCACTACTGTTTTGCGTGTATCGACCGGCAAATACGACAGGAGAGCGACCAATGATAGACCAGAAAGACGACCGGGGATCAACATTTGCTCTCGATCTTTACAGTTCACTTCATGATCATCAACAGAGAAATTTGCGCTATCAGAAACTCCTGGAGGCGGCAACAGATTACACCTACACAGTACGCTATCAGGACGGAAAACCCGTCGAGACTCTGCACTCTCCCAGAAGTTTTGCCATAACCGGCTATATCCCGGAGGAATACGAAAAATCCCCCTTTCTTTGGTATGAGATGATCCACGAAAAAGACCGGGAGAGGGTCATGACATATCTCGACAAACTCCTGACCGGCTCGGCAATCCCGCCAATAGAACACCGGATCATTCATAAAGACGGCTCTGTCCGCTGGGTCAAAAACACGACTGTCCCCTGCTTTGCGGAAGATAGCACCCTCCTCGCCTATGACGCACTGGTAACCGATATTACCGGACAGAGAAACGCGGTGGAAAAAATAGCCAAGGCCAACCGCGCCTACAAAACCCTCAGCCTGTGCAACCAGTCCCTCGTACGGTCAACAACGGAACAGGGGCTGCTGGAAAACATCTGTCATATCCTTGTGAAACAAGGAGGGTATGCCCTGGCCTGGGTAGGGTATGCCAGGGAGGATGAAGAAAAATCCATGCGGGTTGCCGCCAAGGAAGGCAAAAACCTCAATTTTTTGCACGATTTGAAGATTTGCTGGTCCGCCACGAAAGAATGCGGGCAGAAACCGGCTGGGGTGGCCCTCCGAACCGGGAAAATCGTTATCAACAATAATACCTTTACCTCCCCATACGGGGAGACATGGAAAGATATCGCCTTACGCTACGGGTATCTCTCTTCCATCGCGCTGCCCCTGTTTTCAGAACATAAAGTTTTCGGAACCCTCAATATCTATGCGGAAGAAATTGAGTCCTTCAACGCCGATGAAGTGCAGCTCCTTTCCGAACTTTCCGAAGACCTTTCTTATGGAATTTGGGCGCTACGCACAAAGATAAAACATGCAAAATCTGCCAAATCCCTTGCCTCCAGCGAAACACGGTTAAAATGCATCTTTGATACGGTTCAGACCGGCATACTCCTCATCAACCAGGAGACCAAAGAAATTCTGGATGTCAACACAGCTGCGGCCAAATTGATCGGCCTTCCTCCAAAAAAAATTATTGGCCATACCTGCCACAGGTTCATTTGTCCGGCGGATAAAGAACAATGTCCTATTCTGGATATGGGTCAGGATATCGACAACTCCGAAAAACTTCTCCTCAAAGCAAACGGCGAAGAGCTGCCGATCCTGAAATCCGTGGTGCGACTCGAACTTAACGGCCGCAAGTATCTCCTGGAAAGTTTTCTTGATATCTCCAAACGTGTACAGGACGAAAAAGAACGGCTGGCCTTGCAAGGCCAGCTCCGCCAAGCCCAGAAGATGGAGGCCATCGGCACCATGGCCGGGGGCATTGCCCATGATTTCAACAATACGCTCCAGGCAATCCTGGGCTTTGGAGGATTGCTTACCCACACGCTTCCCAAGGAAAGCGAATCGTACGGTTTTGCCCTGGCGATTACCGAAGCAGGGAAATCGGCAGCGGAACTGGTAAAGCAGATTTTAACCTTCACCAGACAGACGGAAGTGGAAAAACAACCACTAAAATTACAATACCTGATCAAGGAGGTCTTGAAGCTGCTACGAAGAACGTTGCCCAGCACCATCGAATTACGGGAAAACATTGAGCCTTCCTGCTCTCCGACACTGGCCGATTCCAGCCATATCCACCAGATCGTCATGAACCTGGGAACCAACGCCTACCACGCCTTACGGGAACAGGGCGGGATCATTGCCGTAAAACTGGACGAAGTTGAGGTGGACAAGGAACTCCTCGATCAACTGCCGGAATTAAACCCGGGCAAATATACGCGGCTCACGATCAGCGACAACGGCTGCGGCATGGACCAAATAACCCAGCAGCGGATTTTCGAGCCATATTTCACCACCAAAGAAATAGGCGAAGGCACCGGCCTGGGACTTGCCATTGTGCATAGCATCATATCCAGCTACAACGGGGCTATCCATGTGCAGAGCAGATTGGGCGAAGGGACGACCTTCACCCTATTTTTTCCGGCGCTAGAGACTGTTACCAAACAGGAAGAGCAGAAGCCGGAGCCTCCCTTGCCCAGGATACGCGCCAGGGTGCTTTTTGTGGATGATGTGGAATTCAATGTGGCCCTGGGCAGACATATCCTGAAACGGATCGGCTGTGATGTTGTAGCCCTCACCGACAGCAGGGAGGCCCTGGACCATTTCTGTGCAGACCCGGAAAAATTCGATCTGGTGATCACGGACCAAACCATGCCATATTTCACCGGCTTTGAGCTTGCACAAAAGATGCTTGCGATTCGCCCGAATCTTCCGATCATCATGGTTACGGGGCATAGCGAAATTGTGAATGAAAAAAAGGCAAAATCCATCGGCATACAAAAATTCCTCATGAAACCCATGGACATTGCCACAATCTCAAGGGCCATGGAAGAACTTCTCTGCAACAATCCTGCGTAGTTGGCATAGGAGATACAGCAAGGACAATAACCAAAAATAACTGCTCGACAAAAAAGGATTAAAGAACTATGGAATATTGCTCGAAGAATCAATATCCAATCCAACCTCTTTTGCCAAATCTCGGATAATATCAAGAGGCTGAAAGTTCTTCGAATGCGAACACATTATAAATAAGGCAAGATGATCTACCGCATAACCGCCGACTGTATCCTCCTGCTCCATCTCGCCTTCACTCTTTTTACCGTGCTGGGGGGCTTGCTGGTGCTGCGCCGCCCTTCCCTGCTTTGGCTGCATCTTGCAGCCGTCTTCTGGGGGGTGGTGATCGAGTGGGCGGATTGGGTCTGTCCGCTTACGCCGCTGGAGAATTTTCTGCGAGAAAAAGGCGGCGAGGCGGGCTATGCGGGAGGGTTCATCGAGCATTACGTTGCTCTCTTTCTCTATCCTGAGAACCTCACCATTGAGTTGCGTTACCTGCTTGGCCTGGGCCTGATAGTGGTGAACCTGATGATCTATGGGTATATTTTTCTGGCGCGCCGCCGGAAACCCTTGCCTTAAGCATTACCCGCCTTTCCTCCCCTATCCTCCGAGCGCTCTGAAAATCCTCCCCATTGCTTGTCTCAGTATGTTCATTTCTTTGCTTGCCCAAAGAAATGAACCAGCAGCGAAGCGGGGAAGAAAAGGCCCCCTGTGTCACTTGTCCCGCCGTGGGCGGGAGTTTGCAAACTCAGCTATGCCTCAGACAGTGCAAACTCCTTTCTAGGCAACCTCTCCGGTGCTCGTCTGCGTGCCAATGGGAATAAAGCACAAAAAAAGTCCCCTTCCTCGTGAGGAAGGGGACGCAGAAATGGTTCGAAGGCCAGGGATATTACTTTTTCATCCTGGCGGCGCCTTTGGTTTTCATGGGATCGCCCTTGTAGCCCAGGGCCTTCCAGTCAAGGCGACCATTTGCGGCATGACAATCGTTGCACTTCAATGCCTCGCTGGCCGGGGCAACCATGTGGTTGATCCGCCAGTACATGACCGTGGGGGCAAAATCGAAGCTGCCGCTGTATGGCAGGCCTGAAGCCTCGCTCCCAGCCCTGACCGCCTTGTCCCAGTCATAGTTCTTCCAGTAGGCGTCCTTGTCTTCCTTGTTGGACGGCCAGACCTTGGGAGTCAGGAAGTACTTGTTTTCCTTGTCGTAGATCTGCTTGCCGGTATGCACCTTGAACGGATAGATCTTGGCGGTCTTGTCCTTGATGCTGCCCGTAGGCGCGTTCAACTCTGTGACCTTGGCCGGATCTATCTTCTCGCCGCGCAGATAGACAGTGGCCTTGCCGTTGTACCATTTGTAGGCGGGAACCACGTCTTTTGCCCAGGTAAAGTGGCCTTTTATCTTTGCATACCCCTCGCGCTTCTCCGTGCCGAACACCTGCTCCTCCACCTTGATATCCTGACCGGCGGTGGACCAGTCCCAGTTCATCTTGGTGGGCATGGCCTTGGCAAAGGTGGGGATATGGCAGGTCTGACAGGCCACGGTGGCGGTATGCCGGTTCAAGTTGGCATTCTTGTGGGGCTTGGGATCGTGGCAGCCATTGCAATCGATATGATTTTTGCCTCCGGGCATTACCACCATGGCATTGCCCTTGATATTGTGCTTCTGGGTGGTATGGCACTCAGTGCACTGGAAGTTCAGACCGTCGGAGCCCATGTGCACATCAATGGCCTTGGTGGGATTCGCCATGGAGGAATCGATGTCCCCGTGCTTGACGTTATTGCCGCCACCGCCAAAACCATGGCAGGACACGCAATTTTTCTTGGCGGGCTTGCCCACGCCCTGGGCCACAGCCACTAGATCAACGGGCTTGGCGTCGAACTCCGGGTTGCCGGTGAAGCCAAAGGGCATACCCGCCGCAGGAGGAGCCTTTTTATAAGTGCCTGTGCTGTCATGGCAGATCAGGCAATCCACCTTGGTTTTATCGCTGAAATCAAACTTGGCATCCTTCCAGCCGTAGCTGATATGACAGCTAGTGCAGCGCGGCCAGTTGGCGTCCAAGGAGATGCAGAAATTGTTGATGGCGTTCTTCTTGCCCAGCATCACTTTGCCTTTCTTGCCGGAAATCTCCTGCTCGCTGGCCCAGGTCCAGTGAGTGGTTTTCATGATGTCCGTTGCTGCGTCCGCATGGCACTCCAAACATTTCTTGGTCACATCCATGGGCGTGGCAAAAGGCCCGGTGATCGCCTTATGCGCCTCACCGGCATACGCCGCTCCCCCCGCCACCACAGCGGAAACCGCCAGCATTGCCGAAAACACACGGTGTTTTTTCATAGCTTCTCTCCTCTTTAAAAAAAATTACAGTTATCCTCCCCCCCTTTCTTAGCCTCGGAGCGAAGGCAGAAAAATCATGCCCAGCAACAACTGATATAGGGAGGTTGTATAGCAAATTAGGTGCCAGCACAGGAAAAGGACAGACAAAGGGCTAATTTATCGAAACAAACCCAGCATGGTGGGAGCATAACTCGGAGGTAAAGGGGGGCAATCTACTTTGACGAGACAGGAGGGAGGTGGAGTAACTTGTGGGAATAAATGGGTAAAACCGCGCAACAGCGCAAGATACCTTGCGCCCATTACTGCCGGGGAACTACATGCTCCGATTGCCAGGAGGAAAACACAGGGCCGCCTCACGAACCCGACCGGCCAAGCGGTGATCGATATACTCGCCAACCCGTGGCAGCATGTCATCCAGATACTGGCCGATCTCCTGCTCCGTTGCCGTGGTCAAGGTCTGACAGAACAGGCATTTCCTCTCGCCCCCGCCCGTGGAGGGCAGGCCGAAATCCTCCAGCACATGCCGGGTGATCATCTGGTCGTCAAAATCCTCGTACACCGGAAAGGTGGTGCTGATCCCGAACCGGGCCGACAGCTCCCCGATCTTTGCCATGAAAACAGGGGTCTGCTCGGGGTAATGGCCCTGCTTCTTGGTGTACCCGGCCACAAAATGAGGCACGAAATGCTCGTGGCAATAGATGATGGCCCGGGCGTGCATGGCAAGCTTGCAGGCCACGCAGACAAGATTTTTCCCGTTGTAGCGGGGCATGTATTCTTCATAACGATCAAGCCATAGCCCCTGGAATAACCTGCCCATGTCAAGCTCCACCATCTCCGCTGCCGGTATTTTTTGGGAATCAGCGGCGTTGGCCAGCAGAATCTTTTGCGCGACCAAAAATCGGTTTCTGGGGAAATCGGCAAAGCGTCCCATGCCGTTGAGCATATGGAGCAAATGGATGCGCACCGGCCTGGCCAGGCCCGGATGATGCCCGGCGCTGGCCAGGGCATAGAGGGCAAGGGAATCGGTCCCGCCGGAATACAAGATCGCCAGGTCCTGCTGCATGGTCATTCCTCCTTGCCCACCCGATATTTCAAAAACACCTCCCCGGTTGCCGCAGCCTCGCAGGAAACCAGGGTCAGCGGCAAAAACGGCTCACCCAGCGGACCAGGCCCGCCGCACAAAGAGGCAGCTCCCTGGTCGCCGGAAAGTTTCGGGGTCAGGGTGAGGAGAATCTCATCGACAACCCCTTGCCGCAGGCAGGCATAGTTCAAACGGCCGCCGCCCTCGATCAGCACCGAGGCCGCGCCGAGTTCTGCCAGATAGGCAAAGGCTGCGGCCAAGGAAAGCCCTCCCCCGGGCATGGCCGGCAGGATCACAATCTCGGCGAGATCCCCCAGCTTCTGTCGCAATTCCGCAGCTGCCGCTCCGCCGGTAAAGATAAGCGGCGCCACCCCTTGGGCAAAGATCTTTCTCCCGACCACCGGGATATCGCCGGACTCGGTGATGAAAGCTCTGATCCGGTTGGGCAGGAAACGCCCCTCCAGCCCCAGCATCTCCGGGTCACCCAAGCGCAGGGTTTCCGCGCCCAGCAAGCTGGCATCGGTTATCTCCCGCATATTTTCGAGAAGCCTGCGGTCAACTGGGCTGCCGGTAAGACCGGGGCCGATGCGTCCGCAGATGGTGCTGGCCACAATGATGGTTACGTACACGGCGGTCCTTCCCTCTCTAAAATTCCCTACAGGTTTTCATTGACAAGATGGGCCTTTTTTCCCATAGAGTCAAGCAACCCTAGACTTCAACAGCCCAAGAGAACGCCAATGCCGCCGACCTTCCGTTCAAGCCTCGTCAACCTGCACCACATCAATTTTCAGGATTTCAGCAACAGCCTGACCCCGGAAGAAGCACGGGAGCCAAGTGCGGAGTTGCTGGCATCCGTTGCCAGGACCGGAATTCTCCACCCCCCCATCCTCAGGGAACAGGGCCGGACCAGCCTGGAGATCGTCACGGGCCGCAGACGATTGCTGGCGGCCCAGCAGACCCAACACAGCATCTCCGCCATCTGCCTGGTTCTGCCTGCGGAAACCCTGCCCACCGAAACCCTGGCCATCAATCTGGAAGACACCTTGCTCCGGGGCAACATCACCGTGGTCGAGCAGGCGATCTTTTTCCAGAAAATCCTTGGCCATCTGGATGAGAATGAGGCGGCCCGCCGGTTTCTCCCCGCCCTTGGGCTGGAACCGCACCGCCATCACCTGCACAATCTGTTACAGCTTCTCGGGCTTGAAGAGCACCTGCTGGGCGCGGTCCACGAAGGACGATTACACGATGGGGTGGCCAGGGAATTGCTGGGCCTGAATTTCACCGACCGCCTTTCCCTCCATGAGGTCATGGAGATCCTCAGCCTCAGCGTCAGCAACCAGAAAAAGATCACCGCCTGTTGCCGGGAGCTGGCGGCTAGGCACAACACCTCGGTCATGGCCCTGCTCTGCCAGCCCGAGGTGCGGGAAATCCTTGACCCTAAGGAAACGAACATCCCGCAAAAAACAGCGAAGCTCATGCAGTGGCTCACCGATCAGCGCTTCCCCAGCCTCGCTGCGGCGGAACAGGAATTTCGCACCTTCGTGGCCACCCTCAAGCTGCCCAGTGCGGTGGCCCTCAGCCACTCGCCCTCCTTTGAGCAGGATCAAATGCAGCTCTCCATTCCCTTTGCCAACCGGGAAGAACTGCGCCGGATTTGGCCGCTCATCGGCGAGGCATTGAAAACACGATAATCGCTACCCAGCCAGCCTTTTTCTGATGGCCAGGATCGTGTCGATGTTTTCAAAAAAGAGATCCACCAGAACCGGGTCGAAGTGTGCGCCCCGTTCCCTGCGGATAAGATCAAGGATGGCCTCCATCTCCCAGGCCTCACGGTAGGACCGGTCATTGCCCAGAGCGTCAAACACATCGGCAAGGGCGGTGATTCTCGCGCTGATGTGGATATCCTCCCCTTTCAAGCCCTTGGGATACCCGCTGCCGTCAAATTTTTCGTGGTGCTGCAAAGCGATGACAATGGCGGTCTTGATGATCTCCCGATCGGAAAAGCCCATTATCTCCTGGGCCCGGATGGTATGGGTCTTCATGACCTCAAACTCGGCAGTGCTCAACGGCCCGGTCTTGTTGAGGATGGCATCGGGGATGGCAACCTTGCCCACGTCATGCATGGAGGAAGCAAGGCGGATCACATCCACCTCCCGCTGACTCAAGCCATGCTTTTCCGCGAGCAGATGACTGTATTCCGCCACCCTGCGGACATGGTTGCCTGTCTCCAGGGAACGCATCTCAGCAAGCTCTCCCAGGGTGTAGATGATCTCCTTCTGGGTTCCCTCGATTTCCTGGTTCAGGAGCACGTTTTCGTAGGCCACCTGCACGTTGCCGCAAAAAATCTCGATCATCCGGCGGTCAAGCTCGCAGAGATCCCGCCAGCCTTCAAGATAGATAACCGTTTCTTCCCCGCGCTCACTGCGGAAATACCCGATATACCGGTTGTCCTCACAGATGGATTGTTTGAGCGTCGTTGCCCGCAGAACATCAGCAAGAACCTTGGCCGGCAATTCTTCGCTGACCTCCGCGTCGATATACGGCTCATACGCTCCGGTGGCAGCCAGCACATTGAAACTGCCCTGCACCTTGGACACCGCAATCCCGGAGGTCTGACAATAGAGGGCATTTTCGCTGAGATGCAGGATGGAAACCAACTGAGTCAAAACCCCGCTGGCCAGATTTTTGATCGACCTGAGCCGACAGATATAGGTGGCCGCCTCGATGATCTTTTCCAGCCCCTTGCGGTTTGCCTCGATGGTGAGGATATCCCGATAGGAGCGCAGGGAGGCCACCATGGTGGTAAAAAGTTTCTGGGCGGTGAGCTCGGTTTTCTCCTTGTAATCGTTGATGTCATACTCAACGATGACCTTCTCGGCTGGCGCCTGACCGGGCTGCCCGGTGCGCAGGATGATCCGGACAAAGAAGTTTTTCAGCTCCTCCCGGATGTAGCGGACCACTTCGAGTCCGGCATCGTTTTTCTCCATGACCACGTCAAGAAAGATGATCGCGGTGTCGGGGTGCTCGGCAATAAGCTCCCTGGCTTCCCTGCCGGAATAGGCGTGCAGAAAAAAAAGCCCTTTGTTCTCGTAGGAAAAATCCGAGAGAACCAGCTTGGTGACGGCGTGCACCTCTTCCTCATCGTCAACCACCAGCACTTTCCAGGTGCCCTTGCCCCCCGCTCCTTGCCGGGAAGAAACAGCCCCGTCCGGCTCATCCGCAAAAAAAACCGCCTCATCTGACTCAACCATGCGCTACCCCCCCAGGTATAACGGCCGGAAAAAGAAGAACAAAGGCTGTTCCCTTCCCTGGCCTGCTTTCACAGGTGATTGTCCCCAGCAATTTCTGGGTTACAAGATTATATACGATATGTAGCCCTAAACCGCTCCCTCCTTTTTTCCGATTGGTCGTAAAAAAAGGGTCAAAGGCATGGTTGACCTGATCCTCGGTCATCCCCTTGCCGTCGTCGGTGTATCGAAACAGGACATTGCCGCCCTGTAGCCTGATATCAAAACGCAGAGAGCCGGCATCACCCTCATCATAGGCATGGGTCAGCGAGTTGGTGATGAAGTTGGTGACGATCTGGGAAAAAGCCCCAGGATAGCTGTTCAACTCCAGATCCTCTGGGCAGGAGATCTCCAGACGGTGGCCGGTATTCTTTAAAACCGGCCTGAGACTCAAGCAGACCTCGGCCAAATACTCCTTAACCCGAAACTTCCTGCGTGCCTCCCCGGACTGATCCACCGCCACCTGTTTAAAGCTGCGGATCAGTTCCGCCGCCCGGTTTAGGTTGGAAAGAATCAATTTAGCGCCATCCTGACAGAGTGCAAAATACCGGTCAAGATCGCCCCGTTTCATGCGCCCAGCCTCATGGAGCGCCACGATCGCCCTGGTCTCGCTTTCCAGATGCGAGGCCGCTGTAACGCCCACGCCCACCGGAGTGTTGATCTCATGGGCAACCCCTGCCACCAGATCGCCCAGGGCGGCCATCTTTCCGGCTTGAACCAGCTGGGTCTGGGTCTGCTCCAACTGGCCCAAGGTTTCCCGCAATTCCTGGTTGGCGGCGTCCAGGCGAAGTGTACGCTCCATGACCCGCCGCTCCAGGGTTTCGGTCAACCCCAGCAGATCTTGTTCGGTCTGCTTGCGCACGGTGATGTCTTCAAACACCACCACCGTCCCCATGACCGTATCGCCTTCCACAAGGGGGGCGCCGACAAACTCCACCGGAAAAACAGTACCGTCCTTTCTCCCGAAATAGCTTTCTTCTCCCTGCTTTTTTTGGCCCTCGGCATAGGCCGCGCACACCGGGCAATCCTCCCGGTCATACGCCTCGCCATCCCAGCGCACGTGATGCCGAACATCATGCAGATGCCTGCCGATCAATTCCATCTCTTCATAGCCCAGAATCTGCAAACCAGCCGTGTTGACAAAGGTTATACGGCCCTCGGTGTCAAGCCCATAGATCCCTTCCCCGGCGGAGTTCAGAATCAGCTCGTATTCCCGATGCAGCCGGGAAAGCTGCTCTTCCGCGGCATGGCGTTCGAGAACTTCTTTGTGCAACAGGAGATTGGCGTCCTCAAGATCGACGGTCCGCTCACGGACCCGCTCCTCAAGCCAGTGATGGGCCGTGGCCAGTTTCTGCTCCGTTTCCAAACGCAAAACGATTTCTCTTTCCAGGGGAGCGAGGGCGATACGGCGCAGGGTGAACCACAGGACAATCCCGGCAATAGCCGTGAGAAGAAACGAGGCAAGCCCCAACTGCCAGTGAAGCTTGCGCAGGAGAACATCCACCTCGCCGGAGGAATACTCCAGCTGCAAGGTCAATAGCTGCTTACCCTCAAAGAGTACCTTCTCTTCAAGATAAGAAACTTTTGCCCCTTCCCTGGGACGATTGAAAACAACCAGCTCCCGGCCTTCCGCGCCAACGGCGGCCAGACGCACCACCTCGTGATGCTCCTCGCCCCACCGCAGGACAAAGCCGTGTATCCAGTCGTAGTCATACTTGAGAAGTGGATCGAGGAAATTGCCCGCCATCAGTTGCAAATCGCCGCGGGCCTGAGCTTGCGCCTGGGAAAACAAAAAATTCCGTTGATGGCGGGCAATGATAATGTCGCCCACCGCCATAAAAAACAACAAGACGGCCATGAACGCCATGACCGCCTTGCTGTATCTACCTTGTTGCGGGCCTGTTTGCATGCAAACTCCCTTTTTTTTAGTGCATCAACACGAAGAGTAGCCGCAACTGACGCACTGGTTGCAGCCGCCGCTGCGCCGCAGGCTCAGCTTGCCGCAAGCCGGGCAGGAGGCATAGGAGGAAGGCTCGGCGTACGGCTCCGGGTCCTGCTCCACCTCGCCTTCGCCGCTCTTGTCAAGAACCTTGGCCAAGGCCGCGGGGATGGAATAACACCGGCCCAGCGAGGCGCTGATCCAAGCGCCGTCGGAGGAGATATCCTCCAGGGTCCGGGCGATCTTGCCCACCAGCCGGTAATCGTGCTGGAGCGCCACGGAAATGACCCGGCCCAGGGCCTCGCTCATCCCGTGCAGGGTCGAACCGGACTTGGTGGTGTTGAGGAAAATCTCCCGCACATGCCCCTGTCCGCCCTTGTTGGCGGTGATATACAGCGGCGCCGGCCCCCGGAACTTGTAGGTGCTGCCGCTGCGCACGTCCATATCGCAGAATTCGCAAGTATCTTCCAGCTTGCCGCCATGGTCGCTCAACACCCCTTCCATGGAGGAATCGCGGAACATGGTGATGCCCTTGAGATTGCTTTTCCGGGCATACTGGAGGATCTTCTTAATATCGGCCACCGTGGTGTCGGCGGGCAGATTGATGGTCTTGGAAACCGCGGTATGATTGAAGGCCTGGCAGGCCTCAAGAATCCGAATCTGCTGGTACGGTTCGATCTTGTGCGCGGTCTGCTCGGCAATCCACTCCAGCTTCTCCTCCTCGTACTGGTAAAACTCCAGGGGCACAAGGATAAACTCTTTCCAGGTATCATCCACATCCTTGACCTTGCGGCGCTGGATCATGGAGAAATAGGGCTCCACCCCGGTACAGGCCACCCGCATCAACTGGGAGATCGAGCCGGTGGGGGCCTGGGAGGTGGTCACCGAGTTATACAGACCGCCAAGCTTGCGCAGGAGGCCGAAAATATCGCCGGTTCGCTTGCGCCACTGGGCCTTGTTGGGCATGTCCGACTCAATGAAGGACAGGGCCTCGCTGTCGATCTTGTCGACATAGGTCATGTTCCATTCCTGGGGGGTAAGCTTTTTCTGCTTGCCCTCCTTCTTGATAAACTCGGCGTAATCGATACTGCCCTGCATGGAACCCAGCATCAGGGCCAGCTGGGTCGCCTTGGCAAAGAGCGGCGCCTCGTGCTCATCGGCATAGGAAACCCCGAAATGGTTCATAGCATGGTGCAGACCGGTAAAGCCGATGCCGATGGGCCTGAACTTGAGGGTATTGGCCTTGATCCGTTCAATGGGGGGGAAGCCGCCCAGGTCGAGGATCTCGTTGCCGGCGATGGCCGCAAGCCTGGCCGCCTCGAAAACCCCGTCGAAAAACTTGCCCTTGTCCTCGTGGAGGCACTTTGACAGACAGACCGTGAGCAGATTGCAGGCCGTATCCTTGGTGGAAAGGTATTCTCCGCAAGGGTTGGAATAAATCGGATTATGCTTGGCGAGCACCGGGGTGTTGGCCAGGCTTTTCTGGGTAAAGAGCAGACCGGGATCGCCGGATTTCCAGATGTACTCGGCCACCAAGGTGGTAAGCTCCTCATTATCCCAAAACTTCTCATCGGTCACGTTGAGCGAGACGTTACAACCGCTGTACCGGCCAGGATTCTCCCCCTTGAAGGTGACGAACTCCTTGATATCCTTGATATCCCAGTCCGCCTGAATCATCAGGGCGCCCCGCCGCTTACCGCCTTGGCTGATGCGCTCCGAGAGGTGCGAAAACCCCTTGGCAAAGGAAACCGGACCGGAGGCAAGCCCCTGGCCGTTATCAACGATGGTGCCCTTGGGCCGGATCTTGGTCACGTCGATGCCGCCGCCGCCGGCATGTTGGAAGATGCTGACCAGATCGCGCTCCATGTCGAAGATCGCATCGGTGGAGTCTTCCACGTCGCCCAAGGGATAGCAGGAATAAAAACCGGCCCGGCGGGTATAAGGGTTGCCGCCGTTCATCAGAAAGGGCGTGGCAGTAATGATGGTGCCGTGGATCAGGGCCTTGGCCACCGCGGGGTGCTTGAACTGCTTGCTGATGCGCAACAGCACCTGGGCCATGTCTTTTTCCATGGGCACCCCGGTTTTATTGTTGCGGATAGCGTACCTGGCCTGGACCAGATACTGCTCAAAACGCTCCCATTCCTTCAGCGCTTCATCAAAACTGATCGGTAATTCCATCGGGCACCCCTTGGGTAAATAGCTTGATTGTCACGGAAACAAAACACGATATGGCGCACCAGCGGCATACGCCACCACAAGATGTGGTACAGCATACCCAAAGAGGGGCTTGGAAGGAAGCACTTTTTCAGATAAAAAACGAAAGAAAAAAAAGGCGGACTGCCTCTTTTTGTTGGGGCGACACCACAGGCCTAAAACACCTCGACCTACTTCCGCTTGCGCTGGACCAGAGGCAGTTGAATGATGAAAATCGAGCCCTCGCCGGGACTGCTTTTGGCGATAATCCTCCCGCCGTGCCGGGCGACTATTTTTTCGCAGGTTGCCAGGCCGATGCCGGTTC
>CAYTVV010000003.1:0-75718 GCA_964441875.1 uncultured Desulfurivibrio sp. | reverse complement strand
GTGCCGCCGAACAGGGTGGCGTAGTGGTTGGTGGTGTTGGGGAAAACCGCCTTGGTGATGCGGGTTTCGGCGGATTCCATTTTTTTGGTAATATCCATGGCCACCTCGGTGGATGCGTGGGAAATTCGGAAAAGGGCTGCGGGCAGGATGGGGCGCTGCGCCAGATCCTGCCCGCAAACGATTTTCCTGTTAAAACGAAATCAGATACAGCGCCGCAATAACGCAGAGAAAAATAATCCCCACCTTGAAACAGGCTTCCGGTTCATCGTGGCCGTAGCCGTGGGGGTCGTCGTGGTGATCGTGCGTGCTCATGGGTGAATCCTCCAATGGTGATGGGTTTCTGGGAAATATTCTTTGTTACTACGTGGTTAATTTTTCTTTCTCTTCCCCGACCCATTCCTCGACTTCGGCAGGGGACGGCATCCGTCCGGCGCATTTTACCGTGCCGTTGATGATCAGGGCCGGGGTCTTTGTCACCCCGAAGCGCCAGATCTCATCCAGGTCGTGCACCGACTCCATGTCAGCGGCCAGACCGAATTTTTGCAGGGACTCAAAGAGCATGGCGCTGAGTTTGTTGCAGGTCACGCAGCCGGAGCCCAGCACCCGGACGGTGAGGCTTTTCGGTTTGGCACCCTGTCTCCCCTGACGGCGGCGGTATTCGCCGAGCAAGGCCGCGCGGTAGATCGGTTCTGTCGTTATCGGAACGTAGTTCTCTCTGGCAACGCTGGCAAAAAGAAAATCCACCGCGGCCTCTTCCTGCATCTGTTCGTTCAGCGCCTTGTTCAGGGCCTGGTCAAGGCCGATCAGGCCGATATTGGCCGCGCCGATTCGGATGGTTCGGGGCGCGGGGATGTCCTGATTTTCCATGGGATTCCTGTGTGTGATACGGCTGTTGCCAAGCCCCGTTAAAAAAGAGGTAACTGCCGATTGTTGACATTCCGCCGCTTGGCCAGGGGCTGATCCGTCTCACTCAGCAGGGAGACTGGAATTTCCTGGATGAAGCGGGAGGCGCGGTGGCCGGTTGTCCGATTGAAGATGGTGCGGCTTGCGGCGGCGCTTACAACCAGGCTTTCCTGCGCCCTGGTCATGGCAACATAGAGGAGGCGGCGTTCTTCTTCCACATCGCTGTGCAGGCTGGCAATGGTGCAGGGGAGAATCTCTTCTTCAATTCCGGGGAGAAAGACCACTGGGAACTCCAATCCTTTGGCGGCATGCATGGTCATGAGGGCCACGGCTTCGGCCCGGGCATCGTAGACGGTGGCCTGGGCGTTTTGTCTGAGGTGTTCGCAAAAACCCTGGAGGTCGTTGCCAAAGGCGTTGGCCAGCTGGAGCAACCGCTTTGCCTCTGGCCCATTGGGGTCGATGCCCAGTCCGGGCATGGCCTCGGCCAAGGGGCGGGCAAGGCCGTGTTCTGTAGCTTGGCGGAAATGTTTGAGGGTTTCGCCCATTTTTCGGATGATTTTTACCGTGTTGGCGGGAAGGGGAAGGGTGAGCGCCTCGCCATAAAAATCTGGGCCGCGGAGGGGGAGTTTTCTTTCAATAAGGGAGATGGTTGCCTCTCCTACCCCAGAAAGGCCGGCAATCAGCAGGAGATGCTCGCTTAAGCCCGCGTCCGCCGTGCTGGCCAGGAGAAAATGGCAGGCGGCCTTGAGGACGGGCTTCAGGTAAAAGGGCGTCGCGCCGACGAGCTGGTAGGGGATGCCTTTGCGGTGCAGGGCTTCGGCAATGGGTTCGGCCATCTGGCTGAGCCGGTAGAGCACGGCGAAGTCGGCAAGGCTTCGGGTCTGGCCGCCGCTTTGGTCCGTATGCCGGGAAAGGCTGCTGATGCCGCCCAACTCTTCTTCGATGCGCCGCACGATAAACTCCGCTTCGGCCTGGGCGCTTGGCTCCTGATGCCATTCGATGAGAGCCGTGCTGGTGCTTTGGGCAACAAGTTGGGTGTCGCCGCTCTGCCGGTTTCGGCGGATGAGGGCGGCGGCGCCATCGATAATGGCTGGGGCGGAGCGGTAGTTGCGGATCAGGGCCAGGGTGGCGACGCCCGGCCTTTCGCGGAAACGCTGGAACAGGGTGAGGTCGCTGCCGCGAAAGCCGTAAATGGCCTGGTTGGGGTCGCCGATGGCGAATACCCGTGCCTGAAAGCCGAGCAACAGAACCAACTGGTACTGGGGATGGTTGAGATCCTGAAACTCGTCAACAAAGAGATGGGCTACCCGGCCAGTGAGCTGGCCGGCACGGGCGGGATCGCGGCTCAGGCGCTCCAAGCACCAGGGGATGATCAGGTCAAGATCAATGGCTTTGCTTTGCATCAACGAGGCAAGATAGCGATCAAGGAGCTCCGGCAGGGCGGCATCGGCAGGGAGCGTCCCCCGGTTCAGCTGGTCAACGTGGACGGCCAGTTGTTTTTTTAGAATATGGTGTTCGGCCCGGGGCCAGGCCGGAAAGGCCTTGCGCAGATAAAGATCGCGTTCCTCCTCGCCGATAACCACGAGGTCTGGGTTTTCCTTGCGCAACAGGGCCAGACAATAAGCATGGAAGGTGCCCACGAAGATGGCCTGGGCCGCCGCCTTGCCGAGCTCCCGGTCCAGGCGTTCTTGCATCTCGCGGGCTGCCCGGTTGGTGAAGGTGATGGCCACCATTTCTTCGGGGCGGGCATGCTCCGCGGTCAGCAGATGTTCGATCCTGGCCACCAGGGTAAAGGTCTTGCCGGTGCCCGGACCGGCAGCCACCAGGATGGTTTCTTCCCTGCTGGTGATGGCGGCAAGTTGCTCCGGATTGGGCTTTCTCGGGGCCTGGGGCATGTCTGCGGGCGGAGATGGTTTCTTTTCAAGGGGCAGTGGGCTGCGGTCCTGTTTTTTTGCGGGCGAGGTCGTCTTTTTCCCGGCAAACAGGCTGATCTGTCCGGCCAGCTCCTGCCGCTCTCCTTCGGCAAAGACTCGGATCACTCCGAATTCCCCATCGTAGCCAGGGGTGCGGATGACCCGGCCCGTGCGGATGCGGGCCACTGCCTCGCCCAGCACTGGGGACATCCGGTTGATCTCGTCCACTGGCGTGTTGAGCAGTAGGTTGAACTCCGAGCCGAAGCGGTCAATGACTTTTGCGTACAGGGCCATCACCCCTTTGGTGGCAGGACCCGCGCCGAGGATCTCGCCCAGCACCTCAGGCAGCGGGATCAGGCTGTGTACGGTGGGTGAACCGGGCGGGTAGTAGGGCTCGGTCCGCTCGGCCAGCTCCATGACCCGGTGCAGCACCCCCACGGTGAGGGGCTTGCCGCAGACCGGGCAGATTGCCCCGATCTTTCTGGTTTCGGCGGGTTCAAGGCAGACCTGGCAGTTGCGGTGGCCGTCGGCATGGTATTTCCCTTCTTCCGGGTAGAATTCGATCGTGGCGGCAAAGGCGTCGCTCAGGGGATTCTTCAGGGCCTCGCGTAGAGCGAAGAAGCTGAAATCGGTGTTGAAGATGTTGGCCTCCCGGCCCAGCTTGCCGGGAGAATGGCAATCGGAGTTGGAGATCAGGGCGAAGCGGTCCAGAGCCGGGATGAGCCGGTTCATGTCCGGGTCCGAAGAGAGGCCGGTTTCGAGAGCAAAAACGTGGGGGCTGAGATCGCCGTAGCATTCCTCAATGGTGTTAAAGCCGGAGCGTGAGCCGAACAGGGAGAACCACGGGGTCCAGATATGGGCTGGCACCAGAAACCCCTCCGGCGCTTTTTCCAGCAGGATTTCGAGGAGGTCGCGGGAATCAAGGCCCAGGATGGGGCGGCCGTCGGACTCGATGTTGCCGATGCCGGCCAGGACGCTGTTGATCCGTTCCGCCGAGGCGAAATCGGGTACATAGAGCAGGTTGTGGACCTTGCGTACTGCGCCGTGGCGTTTGTAAATGCTGCTGATCTCGGCGGTGAGCAAAAAGCGGCTGGGAAGAGCCTCCGGGGTCACCTGGGGCAGGGCCGGAGGGATCGTCTCATCCTTGAGCTTATAAAATCCCGGTTCGGCAGGGACCAGCTGTTCCTTGAGCTGGCTGAACCAGCCGGGATGGGTGAAGTCGCCGGTGCCGAGGAGATGGATGCCCTTGACCCTGGCCCAGGCGGCAAGGCCTTGCAGGTTGCCGGCCTTGCTGGTCGCCCGGGAGAAGGGGGAATGGATGTGAAGATCAGCGATATAGCGCATTTTTTCGTTGCCGCCCAAAAAAGAGAAAAATCGACGTGAATTTATGAATCTTACACAGATTCCCTCTTGCTGTCCACGCCCTATTTCTCTACGGAAAATGGGTGGCCTTCCTGTAAAAAAATCGCTATATATCGAGGACTACATTTCGAATGATTTTAAAGAAAGGGAGCCAGGAAATGGTTGAACAGATAACAGACGTGGTGATTATCGGTGCTGGCCCGGCAGGGCTACAGGCCGCTGTGCATGCAGTCCGAAAAAAGGCCTCGGTGCTTGTTTTGGGCCGGGTGGAAAATAGCAGTATCTATCAGGCCCATGTTGAAAATTATCTCTGTGTCGATGGCGTGACCGGTGGGGCGGAGTTGCTGCGGGTCGCCCTGGCCCAAGTCACCCGTTTCGGCGCGAAGGTGTGGCCGGAGGATGTCCTGCACCTTGGCCAGGAAGGCGAACTGTTCACGGTCAAGACGGAAAGCGGACGGCAGGTTATGGCTCGGACCCTGATCCTCGCCACCGGCACCTCGCGCAAAAAGCTTAAGGTTCCGGGCGAGAAGGAACTGCTGGGGCGTGGGGTCAGTTACTGTGTGGATTGCGATGCCAACTTTTATCGCAACGCCAAGGTGGCGGTGGTGGGCAACGAATCCGCCGCGGTGGACGGAGCCTTAACCCTTACCAAGTATGCCTCCGAGGTCCATCTGGTCTGCCAGGATATGGCGGTCACCAAGGAGCTTGGCGAAAAGCTGGCCGTGAGTTCCGTGGTGGTGCATAAGGGAGTATGGCCTCAGGAGATTGTCGGCGAAAAGGAGGTGAGCGGACTTCTGTTGGACAGCGGCGAGACCCTTGCTGTGGACGGGGTTTTTGTCGAACTCGGGGCCAAGGGGGCCATGGAACTTGCCACCAGCATCGGCGTCCTGCTCGACACGGAAACCTTTTCTTATATCGAGACCAACAAGAAGCAGGAAACCAACATCCCCGGCATCTATGCGGCGGGGGACATCGCCGGGCCTCCCTGGCAGATGGCCAAGGCGGTGGGCGAGGGGTGCGTGGCCGGCTGGGAGGCTGCCAACCATGCCAACCGGCTCAAACGTAAGCCGGAAAACGAGTAGCGTGCCTGATTCATTATCGATGGACTCCCCCGAGCAGTACATGGCGGTCGCCCTTGTCGAGGCGCGGCTTGCGGCGGAGCGGGGTGAGGTGCCCATCGGCGCGGTGTTGGTGGATAGCGCCGGACAGATCATTGCCCAAAACGGGAACCGGACCATCGAGCTGTGCGATCCCGGAGCGCATGCGGAGATGCTGGTGCTGCGGCAGGCTGGCCGTTTGCTGGGGAATTACCGATTGCCTGACACTACCCTCTATGTTACTCTCGAACCCTGCGTGATGTGCGCGGGCGCCTTGGTGCATGCCAGGGTGAGCCGCCTGGTCTATGGAGCTGTCGACTCTAAGGCCGGCGGGGTTGTCTCCCTTTTTCAGGTCGGGCAGGACACGCGGCTCAATCATCTGCTGGCCGTGGAAGGCGGCCTGCTGGCCGCAGAGAGCGCCATCCTACTGAAGGATTTTTTTCGGCAGAGAAGAGGCGGGGTAGGTGAGGGCATAAGGTAGGAGCGGCTTCAGCCGCGATAATTTGTGCGAAACGGAGAGGTGCCAGAGTGGCCGATCGGGAACGACTCGAAATCGTTTGACCTGAGAGATCAGGTCCGTGGGTTCGAATCCCACCCTCTCCGCCAGTCTTGCCGTAATAAAGATCCCGTAGGGCCGTTATGGGGTCAGGAGAAAAAATGACATTCCTGCTGTGGCCGACATGGGCCAGCCTTTTGCTATCAGTATCCCTCTGCTTCGCATGAAACAGGACGCGCCAAGAGAGTGGTTCGCCATCCGCGCCAAGCCCCAACAAGAGCAGGTTGCCAAACTGCACTACGAGCGGCAGGGGTATGTAGTTTATCTGCCCATGATGCGGACCATTGTGCGACACGCCCGTCGAACCGAGGAGAAGCTCAAGCCTTTTTTCCCCGGCTATCTCTTTCTGCATCTTGCCCCTCTCGAACGGAACTGGGTGGCGATCTCCTCCACCCGCGGTGCCCTCGGCCCGATATGCTTTGGCGACCAGTATGTGCCGGTGCCGGACTGGATCATCGCTGATTTGCAGGCCAAGGAAGATGGGACCGGCGCGGTCCCCTTGGCGGAGTTGCAGAAAAAAGGGCTGACCCCGGGCGTGGTGGTCGCGGTGCAGCTTGATGATGACACCTCTGCCCAGGGGTTGTTTTACTCATTCTCCGGCCAGGATAATGTGGTGGTGCTTTTAAGTTTTCTCAACCGCCAGGTGAAGGCTACGCTTCCTCTGGATAGGGTGCAACGGCAATAAGGTGTGAAGGCTGTTTCGTCATTTTTGTTTAAGCCCCGTTTTTGTTTGACACTGGTTGAAAATGTCATGTATACCGGGGCAACGGTTGAATAGGCGTTCACCCGAAGGGCGGTAGCATGCCATTTTCTCGGCTCATTGAATATGCCGGGTATTATTTTTTAGCGAGGAAGAGATATGGAAGAGCAAAGGGAACAACAGCCTCATCATGTAGCGTCCCAGGCGTATTCTGATACCTGCTCAGAGGATGAAATCAACCTCCTTGACCTTTGGCGGGTTCTTGTGCGGCAGTGGAAGGTGATTTGTGCAATCACCGGCCTGGCAATTCTGGGGGCAGTTGCCTATGTGCTTCTTGCAACCTCAGTCTATGAAGCGCAAGCGATTGTGAAGCCGCCTGAGAGTAAATATGTGGAGGTCTTGAATATCCTTGGCATCAGTGAGATCTCCACCGCTGATATTTTTGCCAAATTTATAGGAAATCTCAAAAATAGTTCCCTGCGCCAGCAGTTTGTTGATGAAAACCCACAGTTCTCTTCCTTGCGAGGGAATGTGCCGAATATCAAGGAGGGGGCGAAAAATGAAGTTGGTCCCGTTTTTTTGAGCCTTCAGGGCTACGATTCCAAACTCGTGGCGGATTGGGTGAGCGGCTTCATTCTGTTGGCCGAGAGAAAAACCATTGGCGATTTTTTTGATGGTATTGAAATAAAAATAGCCAATCAAAAAAAAGAGATAGAGAGTCAGCTCCAGATAGGACGGGATTTTGCAGGCCAACGTCGCCTGGACAGGATTGCTCTGCTGGAGGAACAGATCGCCATTGCCCGCGCTTCGAAAATCTTCGACCGGAAACTCTCCACCTATAATACAGCGATGGCGACCCAAAGCCTTGGCGGAACGTTGAGCACTGCGCAAGAGCCGCTGTATATGCGGGGCGTCAAGGAGCTGGCTGCTGAAAAGGAAGAACTGGAGAAGCGAAAGAATGATGAGTCGTTTATTGTCGGGTTCCGGGATAAACAGGAGATCTTGGCGCAACTGGATGCGGGTTTGAAGCAGTTGCAGGCGGCAAGGGCGATTGCCCGTGCCGTTACAGTTGATCAGCCGGCGATTCAGCCCAAAAGTCCGGTGGAACCGAGGCGGATGCGTGTGTTGGCCTTGAGCCTTGTACTGGGGAGCATTTCAGGCATATTTGTAGCATTTGTCGTCAATTTTATCGAGCAGCAGAAAAAAGGATGATGAAAAGCTGGCACTCCGCCGGCGTTCCCGTTAGCCTGTATCCTATCTTGGGATGGGCCACAATCTGTATTGGAAGAAAAAAATGAACATTCTGGAAACACTGATTAATCATTTTGAAACCCGCCGGGCTGTTGTCGGTATTGTCGGATTGGGCTATGTTGGGTTGCCACTGATGTTGCGCTTCAGCTCTGTTGGCTTTCGCGTTCTTGGTATTGATATCGACCCGAATAAGGTGGAAATGCTGAGTTCCGGCGAGACCTACATCGAACATATTCCTTCTGAAAAAATTAGGGAGGCAAGCCAACGCGGCTTTGAGGCCACCGCCGATTTCAGTCGTGCTGCCGAGGTTGATGCCCTGATCATCTGCGTGCCCACTCCGCTGAATAAAAATCGCGAACCCGATCTCTCTTACGTAACCGGCACCGTTGATGCCCTGGTTCCCCACCTGCGCCCCGGCCAGGTACTCTCCCTGGAAAGCACCACCTACCCCGGCACCACCGAGGAAGAACTGCTGCCCCGCATCGAAGCAGTCGGCTTGAAAGTCGGCCAGAACTTTTTCCTGGTCTATTCGCCGGAGCGGGAAGACCCAGGCAGTAAATATTTCACCCCCAGCAACATCCCCAAGGTGATCGGTGGCCACACCCCGGCCTGCCTAGAGGTGGGTACTGCCCTTTACAGCGGGGCCATCGAGCAACTGGTGCCGGTGGGTTCCACCAAGGTCGCCGAGATGACCAAGCTGCTGGAAAATATACACCGTTCGGTCAACATCGGCCTGGTCAACGAAATGAAAGTGGTTTGCGACCGAATGGGCATCGACATTTACGAGGTAATTCGGGCCGCCGCCACCAAACCCTTCGGTTTTGTCCCCTATTATCCTGGCCCCGGCCTGGGCGGCCATTGCATCCCCATCGATCCATTTTATCTTACTTGGAAGGCCCGCGAATTTGGGGTAACCACCCGTTTTATCGAATTGGCTGGCGAGGTCAACACCGCCATGCCCCGCTGGGTTATCGACAAATGCATCGACGCCCTCAATCAGCGTGGCCGTGCCCTGAAGGGCAGCCGGGTGCTGGTGTTGGGTATTGCCTACAAGAAAAACGTCGATGACATGCGCGAGTCCCCTGCTGTGGAATTGATGGAACTCCTGCGGGATAAAGGGGTTTTGATCGACTATGCTGACCCCCATGTGCCGGTATTCCCCAAATTGCGTGAACACCGTTTTGAACTCGTCTCGGTCACCCCGACTCCGGAGAACCTGCCCGGCTACGATCTGGTCCTGCTGGCCACCGACCACGAGGCTTTCGATTACTCAATGATCAAGGAACATGCCCGACTGATTGTCGATACCCGGGGAATCTACCGGGAAGCGGCTTCCAACGTGGTAAGGGCCTGAACCAAGCCAAGAGACAGGAAATGACCAACTCAACAAAGCTAAAAACAGCGGTGGTCGGTGCCGGCTACTGGGGCAAGAACCTGGTGCGAAACTTCCACGTTTTGGACGCCCTCGGGATGATCGTTGATCCCAGCCCACAAATCCAGGAACGAATGGGCAAGGATTACCCCGGAATAAAACAGGCCACAGCCTACGCCGAAGCCCTGGCAGACCCCACCATCAGCGGGATTGCCCTGGCCACTCCTGCGGAAACCCACGGTTCCATGATCCGCGAGGCCATCCTGGCCGGCAAGGATGTTTATGCGGAAAAACCCCTCTGCCTCTCCGAAGACGAAGGTCGGGAACTGATCCACCTGGCCGCTACCCACCAACGAATTTTGATGGTCGGCCACCTCCTCTGGTATCATCCCGTCCTGCTCAAACTTCAGGAACTTGTCCAGCAAGGGGATTTGGGACGGATCCGCTACATCTATTCCAACCGCCTTAATATGGGCAAACTGCGGCGGGAGGAAAACGTCCTCTGGTCTTTCGCCCCGCACGATGTCTCGGTCATCCTCGGCCTGCTGGGGGAAATGCCGGAATCGGTCCAAGCCCAGGGCGGCAACTACCTCCACCAGCAGATCGCCGATGTCACCGTTTCCTTGCTCGCCTTTGCCAGCGGCATCAAGGCCCACATCTTCGTCTCCTGGCTCCACCCCTTCAAGGAGCAGAAACTGGTGGTCGTGGGCAACCAAAAGATGGCGGTATTCGACGACACCGTCCCCTGGGAGCAAAAACTAACCATTTACCCCCACCAGGTGGAGTGGCGGGATAATGCCCCGATAGCCATCAAGGGTGAAGGCGAAGCGGTCAGCGTCCCCCAGCAGGAACCGCTCCAAGTTGAATGCGCCCATTTCCTGGAATGCATGTCCACCCGCAAGCCCCCCCGCACCGACGGCAACGAAGGCCTGCGGGTGTTGCGGGTTTTGAACGCCTGCCAGCACTCACTACAGACCGGGCAAGTCAGCCACCTGGCCGAAAAACCTCCAGTCCTCACCACCAATTACCAGATCCACCCCACCGCCGTGGTTGAAACAGATGTAACCATCGGCGCCGGCACCAAAATCTGGCATTTTTCCCATATCCTGCCGCAAAGCGAGATCGGCGAAAACTGTAATATCGGTCAGAACGTGGTCATCGGCCCCCGGGCCAAGGTGGGCAAAGGCTGCAAAGTCCAGAACAACATTTCCCTGTATGAAGGCGTAATCCTGGAAGATTATGTTTTTTGCGGCCCGTCGGTGGTGTTCACCAATGTTTATAACCCCAGGGCCGAAGTTCGCAAGATGGATCAACTGCGCCCCACTCTGGTCAAGCGCGGGACCACCATCGGGGCTAACGCCACCATCGTCTGCGGCATCACCATTGGGGAATACGCCTTCATCGGGGCCGGAGCGGTGGTCAACCGCAACGTAAAACCCCACGCTCTGGTGGTAGGCAACCCGGCCCGCCAGATCGGCTGGGTAAGCAAACACGGCGAACGCCTGGACCTGCCTCTGACAGGAACAGGACAAACCAAATGCCCAGCAACCGGCGTAACGTACCAGTTAAAAGACAACGAATTAATCGTAACGTAAAGAAACCCCGTAGGTTGGGTTATAGCGCATTGTAACCCAACAAATTCTCAGCCCGGCACCACCCTCACTATCCAGGAGGAGGATTAACCATGCAAGTAGAAGCCATTTATGATAAAGGTAAACTTGAATTTTTATCCCCGGTCAGATTCGCCCGAGACCGATTTTCGGTGCTTGTAGAATTGCCGGATGACGAGATTATTCCCGAGGAAAGACCAAAACAAGCAGAAGATTCGGCGGTGTTGCCTGATCTGGCCGGGTACAAGCTGTTGGCCAAAATTCGGGAAACCCTCGGGCCATTGCACCGAGTGCGCCCTTTGGCCGGCGTGGAGGAAGATAAGGCCGCTTATGTGGAAGCCTTGGCGGAGAAATACGGTCGATGAAGAATCTGGTTTTTGATGTCAATGTAGTTCTTGATCTTTGGTTGGAACGCCAGCCGGAAGAACGGTTATTGCTGTTGGCCGGCCTACTGGAAAAAAGTACCGAGAACGGACACCTGTGTTGGGTCAGCGCCACCAGCCTGCAAGTGCTCGAGTATGTCACCAGACGGGAATTCGAGCGAGAAGGCGCTGATCCGCTGATAGCCAAGCAGACCGTCAAGCAATTGCTCGTTCAGCTCCTGCAATATGCCAATCCGCTGTCCAGTTTTGGTTTTCAGCAAGATGAAGCCCTGGTTTCAGACACAGACTTGGAGGACGCCCAGATTGTTCGCACCGCCTCTCTGCTCTGTGGTCCGACCGCTATTGTCACTAATGAAAAACGCTTCAACACTGCCGACACCAATATTCTGGAACTCAACCCGGTAGAAGCCCATGCCTGGCTTCACGACCCAACGCTCCCCCGGAAAATCGAGTTCATCGACCTTAAGACTCAACAAGACTGCCTTCGACCGAGGCTTGAGCGGGGCATCCACCAGGTACTAGCCCATGGTAAATACATCATGGGGCCCGAGATTCAGGAGCTGGAAGAGAAGCTGGCCGAATACGTCGGCGTCAAGCACTGCATCACCGCGGCTAGCGGCACCGACAGCCTGGAAATTGCCCTGCGGGCCTTGGGTATCGGCCCCGGAGATGAGGTCATTACCGTGCCCTTCACCTGGATCAGCACCGCCGAAGTGATCGCCCAGGTGGGGGCAAGGCCGGTTTTCATCGACATTGATCCGGCCACCTACAATATGAACGTTGATCTGCTCGAAGGGGCCATTACTACGCAAACCAAGGCCATTATGCCGGTCAGCCTCTTTGGTCAGATGCCGGACTACGATCGGATCAACGCCATTGCCGCCAAGTTCAAGCTCCCGGTGATTGAGGACGGCGCCCAGAGTTTCGGCGCCACCCAGCACGGACGATGCAGTTGCGGCGTTACTCTAATCGGCTCCACCAGCTTCTTTCCGGCCAAGCCCTTCGGCGGCTATGGCGACGGCGGCGCACTGTTCACCAACGACGACCATCTGGCCGACAAAATGCGGGCCATCCGCACCCACGGCGGCCAAAAACGTCACCATCACCCTTATATCGGGATGAATGGCCGGCTGGACACCATCCAGGCCGCCATCCTTCTGGCGAAGCTCGAAAGCTTTCCTTGGGAAGTTGAGCGTCGCCAGGAAATCGGCACCCGCTACACCTCTTTGCTTAACTTGGTCCTTGGCCTTCAGCCTTTAGTCTTCATCCCTGGCGTAGCCTCAGGCAACACCCATGTTTACGCCCAATACACCATCCGCAGCACAGACCGGGACACCTTAGTCGGCCATCTGAAAGAACAGGGCGTCCCCGCCGCCATTTACTACCCGAAGTGTCTGCATGAGCAACCGGCCTTCGCCCATTGCGGCTATCAATGGGGTGATTTCCCGGAAGCGGAAAAGGCTTCTCGCGAGGTCTTGAGCCTGCCCATGCACCCCTATCTGACGGCAACGGCACAAGAAGAAATTGTAGCCGCAATCCAGGGGAGCTTTAGTATGCGGCCCCTTTCTTTCCATGTAACTGACGAGTAGTGCCGAATGAAGATAGAAGAATTTCCATCTCGTATTGTTCTGGAGCTCACTCCGCGTTGTAATCTGTCGTGTCCTATGTGCCCCCGGCACTACATAAAGGACACAGATGGTTATATGAGTGAGTGGCTTTTTAAAAAGCTGGTCAACGAAATAGTGGCCGAAAATCCCGAAGCGGTAGTATTGCCTTTTTGGCGTGGTGAAAGTTGTCTGCACCCAGAATTCCATTCTTTTTTAAATTATGCCTTGGATCAGGGGTTGCGTATTCATCTTTCAACCAATGGTCATTTCATGGGCCAGGAGCAAATGGCCGTGTTTTACCGTTGTGAATTTGTTACGTTCAGCTTGCATACCGTTATCGGCTATAGAAATGCTCGAAAATTCATTGATCAAAAACCGTCTTGGAGTAATACGATAAGTCAGGTATCTTTTGTCGATTCGGAAGCCGATTCCCGGAAGTTCCTGGCTGATTGCACCGAAGATAACTATCTCATGGGGTTTGATGCGGTGAGGCTTTATGTAGAGCATACTGTGGGCGGCGAGTTCGGAAAAAGCATCATGCCTGCGGTCGCAGATAGATCGTTTTGCCCCAAGCTTACCCATACATTCGTGGTCGGCGCAGATGGTGGGTATAGCCGTTGCAATCATTTGTGGCAAACCCAAAAAGATCCCGGGTTGACTTCTGCAAGCATCAGAGAAATATGGGAGGGGGAGGTTATGAACGAAATAAAATCCAGCTACCCCGATGAACATTGTGGTCATTGCGATCAGTGGAGCGGCCACACTTCGGGCGAAGCTTGGCGTAAAGATGCCAGTGGCCGGGTCGAGCACATGGCGTACGGAATACCTAATGAGCTATAGGCTGCCATTCCCCTGCCCAGCACCAGCGATGAAGAATGGAACGCCGTTCGCGAGTCGCTGATGAGTGGCTGGCTGACCCAGGGCTCTCCCCAAAGTCGCCCGCCTTTGAAAAGGCCTTTGCCACAAGGTACGATGTGTCCCACGCCCTAACCTGCTACCGAAATTCAACCTGTTGGGTTTCAATTATCGCATGACCGATATGCAAGGGGCCGTCGGCTTGGCGCAACTGGCAAAACACGATAGCTTCACCAACGAGCGGCAAAAATGGGCCAAATACTACCGGGAGCAATTGGGCGCTATCCCCCTTGGCTGTGTATGCCAATTTTCCCGAATGAGGGTACCATGCCTGGTAGCTCTTCGTCACCTATGTTGATCCCGCCAAAGTCCTCATGCCGTGCAATGAGATCATGGAGCGCTTACAGGCCGCAGGCATCTCTACCCGGCCCGGTATTCATGCCGTCCACATGCTTGGCTATTATAAGGAAAAGTTCGGTCTGCAAAAGGGTTACCCTGGAGTCCATGATTGCAATAACCACAGTATGGCCATCCCCCCTGCACAACAGAATGAGTCCAGAAGATTACACGTGCGTGGTTAAAATCTTGAGGCAGATCGTTTAACTATGTGCGGAATTACCGGCATCATTCACCTGAACGGCGATCCCGTTTTCCCTCCCGTGCTTCGGAAAATGACCGACGCCATCGCCCATCGCGGCCCGGACAGTGAGGGCCAGTGGATCGAGGGTAATGTGGGGTTGGGTCATCGACGTCTGGCCATCATCGACCTGTCGCCCGCTGGCCATCAGCCGATGACCAGCACCGATCACCGCTATGTGCTCAGCTTCAATGGCGAAATCTATAACTTCCGCGAATTGCGCACTGAGCTGGAAGCTGCAGGCTACTGGTTCAGAAGTAAGACCGACAGCGAAGTGGTGCTCTACGGCCTGGTACACTGGGGCACAGATGCGCTGCTCAAGTTCAACGGCATGTTTGCGCTGGCCTTGTGGGACCGCAAAGTGCGGACCTTGCTACTGGCGCGCGACCGCTACGGCATTAAGCCGCTGTACTACGCCCAACAAGGCCAGTGTTTTGCGTTTGGTTCCGAGCAGAAGGCCATCACTGCGCAACCGCAGTTCGTGCGCAAGCTCGACAAACAGGCACTGCTGGAATACTTCACCTTTCAGAACATCTTCACCGATCGCACCCTGCTACAAGACATCCACCTGTTACCCGCTGGTCATCATGCTACGCTCGACCTCAACGTCGGTTCGCCAACGCTCAAGCGCTCGCAATACTGGGATTACCGTTTCCGCGAGTCCGATCATCCAGCCGGGAAGCAGGAATACATCGAAGAACTCGATCGTCTCTTCCGCCAGGCCGTCAGCCGTCAGCTGGTGAGCGATGTGGAACTGGGCAGTTACTTAAGCGGCGGAATGGACAGCGGCTCCATCACCGCCATTGCCGCGCGATCTTTCCCCAATCTCAAAACCTTTACCTGCGGCTTTGATTTGAGCTCGGCCTCGGGCATAGAACTGGCCTTTGACGAACGCCCAAAAGCTGAGGCTATGTCCGCCCGGTTCAAGACCGAACACTATGAAATGGTGCTCAAAGCTGGTGATATGGAACGCTGCCTTCCCCAAGTTGCGTGGCATCTAGAGGAGCCCCGGGTCGGGCAGAGCTATCCTAACTATTACGCCGCCAAACTGGCAAGCAAGTTTGTGAAGGTGGTGCTTTCGGGAAGTGGAGGTGATGAGCTTTTTGGTGGCTACCCATGGCGCTACTACCGCGCGGCCAACAGCCAGAACTTTGAACAATACATCGACCAGTACTACCAGTATTGGCAGCGCTTGGTGAACAACACCGAGCTTAAACAGATGTTTGCCCGGGTGCAGTCCGAGCTGGGAGGCGTGTGGACCCGTGACATCTTCCGCGATGTATTTGCCACCCACGACAACCTGCTCGAACGCCCAGAGGACTATATAAACCACAGCCTCTATTTTGAGGCCAAGACCTTTTTGCATGGCCTCTTGGTGGTGGAAGACAAGCTCAGCATGGCCCACAGCTTGGAGAGTCGCGTGCCCTTTATGGACAACGACCTTGTGGACTTTGCCATGCGTTGCCCTGTAAGCCTAAAGCTCAACAACCTAGCACAGGTGGTCAAAATCAATGAAAACGAACTAGGCGATAAGAAGGGTCAATTCTTCCAGAAGACCAATGACGGCAAACAGATTCTGCGTGACATGATGAGCCGTTACATCCCCACCGATATCACCCGTGCCGAGAAACAAGGGTTTTCCTCACCAGATGCCAGCTGGTTCAAGGGTGAGAGCATCGACTTTGTGAAACGTACCCTGCTCAACGGCAACGCCCGCATCTACGACGTGCTCGACCGTCAAACCGTGGCGTCGCTAATAGAGCAACACCTGTGCGGGGAGCAGAACCGGCGCTTGCTGATTTGGTCGCTATTGAATGTGGAAACTTTTCTGACACAATATGAACTTCAATCATGAATAAAAGATACAAATTGATCAAAGACGAAACGCAGTTGGAGCCATCAACTACCGCTGCAATCTCTCTCTCTTTCTTTCAGTGTCTCGATCGGCATCTTTTGATTAGTCCCGACACAAAGAAAGAGCTTGTGGCAATCGTTGGGAAGGATGCATTGACGGATGGCCAGAGAGAGTATATAGCAATCTCTGGCTGTCCATTGCTATACCCGAGTGAGATTACAATGGCCTGGCAGGATGGCGCACTACCTCTGACCTATTGCAGTAGCGCTCTGAATAGATATGTCCTTTTGAGCCAAATCAAACAATCTGGTGAAATTAACGCCCCGCTGGACAGCGTGCCAGCTAGGAAGCACCAGTATCGATTCAAGGAGTTTTGCAAGGGGTTATCTGGTTTGGCTCTGGATGTGGGTTGTGATCGGCCGAGTCACTCCTCGCAGTTGCTGCCCCCCGCATGTGAGTATCTGGGCCTCGACCCCTACGCTGGTCAAGGGGAGTTTCGAATCATCGGCTTGGGAGAAATATTGCCAATACGAGATGAGTCAATAGATGCTGTCTTGTTTAACACTAGCCTTGATCACATCCTCGATTACCACACAGCAATAGAAGATGCGCATCGTGTACTAAAACCCGGTGGAAGTATTGTTGTCGCGACGTATGCTTGGATTGCGTGCGCCACTTTACTCACCGACCATGTGCATTTTCATCATTTTCGTGAATTCGAAATTCTGGGTGCTCTCGAAAGTTATTTTGAAATTGAAGATATTCGACGGTATGAAGACCCCAAACACGCTGCACATCGCTACGGGCTGTACGTCAGGGCAAAACGACGAGTGTGTTGATTAAATATTATGATGCTACAGGAATCTCTAGCGACATGAATGTATTGATTACTGGCGTGAATGGCTTCATTGGCCAGCGCACAAGCCGATTACTGGCAGCTAAACATAATGTATTCGGTGTGACAAGAGTGTCTGCGTCAACGCACTCCCAGCCTTCTGTTAAACTGGTTCTTACAGATTTGTCAGACCCTGCTTTTGTCGATCACCTGCCGCCGAGCATTGATTGCGTCATTCACCTTGCCCAGTCGCAACAGTATCGCGATTTTCCGGATGGCGCTGATGACATGCGGCGCGTGAATATCGATGCGACTTGCAAATTACTCGAATGGTCCCGAAAGACACGTGTCAGGCAGTTTATCTTTACATCTACTGCGAACGTCTATGGAAAATCGACGGGTCTATTGACCGAGTCCCATGCAACCCAGCCGGAGTCTTTCTACGGGGCATCAAAACTCGCGGCTGAGCATCTGGTACGCCAATACCAAGCATATTTTCAAATCGATATTTTGCGACTCTTCACGGTGTATGGGCCGGGGCAAAAGGGCATGTTGATACCCAATATCATCGAGCGAATGAATACGGGGCAACCAGTCACTCTGGCTGAAGGGGTTGGCTTGTATCTAACACCCATCTACGTCGACGACGTTGTTTCCACCATCGAAAAACTAATCGAAACTCCATCTAAGGCCCCGGCTAGGTTGCTCAACGTGTGCGGGGACAAAGTCACTCATTTAGGTGCGATTGTCAAGGCACTTGAAACGGCGATAGGCATGCAAGCCCGTACCCAGTTTATGGATGAAGAGGCGCAATACTTTACTGGAGCTAACGTAGCACTCAAGAGATGCCTTGGGCCGCTTAATTTCATAGATATCGAAACGGGGCTAGCAATTACCGTGAAAGGCACGTCTGGTTTTCACTAATTGCAAAAATATGGCACTGATTTTCAACCTATTTACATATCGTGACATCCTCACTGGTGCCAAGCGTGCTGGCTACAGGTTCATCGACTTCTCGTCTATCGATGTCGCTGGTATGTCAATCTTGCGCGGGTTGGATTTATGTCTTTTACGGCACGATGTGGACGCTGATCTCGCCGCCGCTCTCACGATGGCCCAAGTCGAGCGTGAATTAGGTATTTCATCTACCTACTTTCTTATGCTCAGGTCGCCACTTTACAACCTAATGGGACGACATAATCACCTGACGGTGGAAAAGATACTGGAACTCGGCCATGCCATCGGTTTGCATTACGATCAGGGTTTTGATTTGCAACGTGGTTTGACTCCGGCACAGACCGCATTTGCCCTAGAGCAGGAGGCTCAATGGCTGGAAAGTCAGTTCAACACCCAAGTGGCGGCGGTGTCATTTCATCAGCCAGGCCCCGCAGTATTGCGGGGTGAAATCAGCACCGGGACACGCATCAACACTTACGACCGCCGGCGTCTTGCTGACTTTGACTATTTCAGCGATTCCAACCGGCAGTTCCCGCTCGCGCAGTTGGCTAATGGTGGCATTACCGAGGCGGTTGCAGCATACGCACCTCGGAATTTGCAACTGCTGATCCACCCCATTTGGTGGGTATATGACGACCCGTCGACCGAGGCAGTGTGGGATCGAGCCATCCATGCCAACCTACAGACAATGCAACAGCAACTCCTAGAAACTGAGCGAGCCTATGGCTGCACTCGGCAGTTTGAAGTTTCAAAGGGAGTTCTATGACAGAGATAAATTTACTGTTGCGGCTGGCTTGCGACATGGGTGAGCATATCTAAATGCGAATATTAATATTTGGTGATATCCCAGGAATTCCACAATTCCTACGATATATACCCGTCGAGCATTTAGTCGGCATCGTGGGTGCGACGATACGGCCGCAATACCATGCGGCACTCGCCGCAATCGCAGAATCTCACGCGCTGCCTTTGCTCATTCAGCCCAAGGTGGATAGTGTTGACTATGCCAGTTTTAGGGCTGCCGTAAGGCAACTGCAACCCGACCTGATTTGGGTGAACTCCTACAGCATGATTTTGCGTCAGGATGTGTTGAGCGCCGCCCGTTTGGGGGGCATTAATATTCACGGGGCACTGCTACCCAAGTATCGCGGTTGTAATCCCACTCAATGGGCGATCTTGAATGGGGAGGCAGCGACAGGGGTGACGATGCATGAAATGTTGGCAGGCATTGATGAGGGCGCCATCATTGACCAGCGTGTGGTTCCCCTGTTTTTTGAGGATACTTGGCAAACGGCTTACGCGCGGATTTCCGCAGCAACGGATGCCTTAATAACGGCTAATTTGCACAATATACTGAATGGTGATTGGCAGGCCAGGCAGCAGGATACAAGCCAGGTAAGCTATTGCCGGCGCCGCATTCCTGACGATGGCTTGTTTGATTGGAGCCAACCAGTCGCTGACATTTACAACAAGATTCGGGCCTTGCTACCGCCGCTTCCGCCAGCGTTTTATGTTGATACAGCAGGTGGAAAAGTAAACATGGATCGGCAGCTAACCCCATTTGCTGTTACCACCCTGAAATACGGTCCTGCGGGGGGGAAGGGATTGGTGGCTGATCGCGTGCGTTTGCGCCCCCTGCGTAAGGAAGACTCTGCGCTGCTTTACGACTGGATTACCCATCGAGAATTGGTGATTTTGAATGCACCCTTTTATCCGGTTTCAGAGGCAGACCATGCGGCGTGGATTGAGTCGATGCTAACCAAGCGCATGGACTTGGTGATTTTCGTGATTGAGGAACTGGAAACCAGTCAAGCGATTGGCACCTGTCAGCTATTGAATATTAACTGGCGGCACCGCAGTGCTGAATTGCAGATTCGAATTGGGAATGAGCAGTTTCTGGGTAGAGGCTTTGGCTCGGAAGCGGTACGTCTTTTATGCAACTTTGGTTTTGCCGACCTGAACCTCCACCGCATTTACCTTCATGTCTTCGCAAACAATATCCGCGCCTTCAATGCCTATAAGAAGTGCGAGTTTTCGCAGGAAGGTTTATTGAAGGAGTCCGCCTTCATTGATGGTGCATGGGAGGATGTGGTTGTGATGGGTAAATTGAATCGCCATGAATAAAATAGTCGCCATCCACCAACCCAACTTCTTTCCATGGTTGGGCTACTTTGCCAAGATCGCCAATAGCGATGTATTTGTCCTTTTTGACGATGTGCAGTTTCCGAAGAAGGGAGGCTGTTGGTCGAACCGGGTGAAGTTGTTAATCAGCGGTGAAGCGCGCTGGATCACTGCCGCCATCGACCGCAACTACCACGGCACTCGCATCATTCGTGAGATGTGTTTTCTGACGGATATTGCCTGGCGGGAAAAGTCATTGAAAAGCATCGAATCGAATTACAACCGCCATCCGTTTTACAGCGAGACAATGGATCTAATCGCCCCATTGCTGTTGAGTCTTGAGGCCAATATCGCCGAGTACAACATCTATGCTATCACTGCCATCGTTCTCCACCTTGGGCTGGATATCGACAAACTAAAACGTTCCTCGGCCTTGCCCCATGAGGGTAGCTCCAATGAGTTGCTGTGTTCTCTCACCCAATTAGTGGGCGGCGACACCTACATGTGTGGTGGTGGCGCAGACGGCTATCAAGATGAAGCCGTGTTCAACGAGTGCGGTGTCGCGCTCAGTCACCAAAGGTTTGCCCATCCGGTCTACCCGCAGCGAGGCCGGGAAGATTTCGTCGCGGGTCTGTCAATTATCGATGCAGCGATGAATCTGGGTTGGTCAGGCGTCGGGCAATTGTTGAACAGAAACTGATGTTAAAGACGGCAATTACTCGGTTGGCTAAGGGTTCCATCGTCTATGGCATCGGTGGAATGCTACAGCGCTTCATGGGGCTGCTGCTGTTGCCATTTTTCACTCAGGTTTTGACCCCTGCGGATTACGGCGTGGTGGCGCTTATCTCACTGATAGGTGTTGCCATGAGCGGCCTTTTCACGCTCGGCACGGGCAACTCCATGGGAGTGATTTACTACCGCGAGCTGAATCTTGCTAGGCGCCCCAACATCATCTGGGCCAATACGCTGCTGATGGCGGCCAATGGCCTGTTCTGGTACGCAGTACTATTTCTCGCCGCGACTACGCTAAGCGAGTTGATGTTCCAGACAGATCGTTACGCCGACCTGATTCGTCTCGCGCTGCTGGGCTCGGTATTAAGCACCATCGCCGACTCTTGGCTCGCCTACCTGCGCATGGAAGAGAAGGCCAAGCGTTATGTGGTGCTTACGCTCATCAGTTCCCTGCTGTCCATCGGCCTATCGATTTGGTTCGTGCTGGTGCAGCGCATTGGCGTGACTGGTGTGCTTATGGCCGGCACCCTAACCCAGGGCATCATGCTCCTGGTCAACTGGATGGTGATTGGTCGCAAGCTGCACTTCAAGATCGATATAAGCTTGTTCTGCCCACTCGTGCGCATTGGCTTTCCTGGCATCTTCGGCCTGTTTGCCTTTTTGCTCATCGATTACGCCGATCGGCAGATGATTGAACGTATGGTGAGCCTCGATGCGCTGGGGGTGTATTCCGTGGGCTATAGCTTCGGCATGGTGATGTCCATAGCTATGGGGGCCTTTGCCACCGCCTGGCCGCCCTTTTTTATGTCATATCTCAACAAGCGGGATGAGGCGCGCACCATCTTTTCTCGGGTGTTGACCTACTACCTGATTGGCTTTGGCGGGCTGATTGTGCTGTTTTTCTTCGTGGCCAAGCCGGTGGTGTTGCTGATGACAGCACCAGCTTTCCACGAGGCGTACCTCGTCGTCGGGTTGGTGGCGGCTGCCTATATGCTCAAAGGCTCTTATTTGATTGTTTTGCCCGGCATTTATTTCGCTGAGAAGCTGCACAAGCAGTCTGCGGTGGAGTGGGTGGCGGCCATCGTCAACATAGGCCTGAATCTTTGGTTGATTCCCATCTACGGCATTGTCGGCGCGGCCATTGCAACCTTCATCAGTTACCTGACTTTGCCTGTGCTGGCCTGGGCGGTAGCGCGGCATTACTTGGTGGTGGATTACGAATGGAATCGCATCGCTTGGACATCAGTCTCGGTGCTGATTGCGAGTGGCCTGCTGTACTGGCTGTCTGCCAATTTGGATGCGGGCCTGCTATTGACTGTGGTGGCGAATACCGTTGTGTTATTTGGTTTCTTTGGCGTGGCCTATCGGCTGTTGCTGACCGCCTCTGAGCGTGAACAAATGTGGAAAAATTAAGGCCATGAGAAAAAAGAAATCGATTTTGTTTATAACGCCGGACTATCACTGTAGTTTTTTTTATCGCGATGAGTTTCGTAAGCAGGGGTGGAAGGCGGATATCTTTCTGTGTCCAGGGTATCCCGAAAACCTGCTGTATTCCAAACAAGATCTCCTGCAGGCACCGCGGCTGCCTGGTGCGCGATTCAGGCTAATCCGCTGGCTGAATCATTTGATGATGATGTTGTTGTGGCTGACCCAGTTCTGGCGTTATGAGTTTCATCTCTATTATGGCCGGCCCCCGTTGTGTAATTTCATGGAACAGCGTATTGGACTGACACGCATGTTCGGCAAGAATTTTCTGTTAGAGCTTTGGCTGGCGAAGTTATTTGGCGTCAAACTTGTTTTTTTGCCAACCGGCTGCCATGACGACGAAAGCAAAGAAAACTTTACAAAACTTGATAAAGGGAAGATCTGCGGTAACTGTGGCGCATGGAATCAATGTGATGACGCATTGAATAACCTGAACTTTTCGCGTATCGGAAGATTCTTCGATATGCAGATTGGTGTGGGGGCAATCGACTCCACACAATTTCAAATGACGCACATGAAATATAAGTCGATCGACCTCACCCTTTGGCATCCTAATCTGACTATTCCTCCTGAGCACCAGCTTGCTGCCAGCGACAAGATTCGCATCCTGCACAGTGCCTATTTAGGCAATAGTGGTCGTGATTGGCAAGGGCGTAATATCAAAGGATCGCCCTTTGTGTTGGCGGCAATTGAACTCCTCAAGCAAGAGGGTCATCCCGTTGAGTATTTCTTCATCGAGAACAAACCGTCGAATCAGATGCGTTTTTACCAGGCACAAGCCGATGTCGTGGTAGATCAACTAATCTACGGTTGGTGGGGCTCCACCGGTATCGAAACCATGGCCATGGGCAAACCGGTGGTTTGTTACATGCGCCCTTCCTGGAAAGCTTTTTTCCTGAAGACTTTTCCAGAATACGACAGCCTGCCAATCGTTGAGGCCGACACCAACACCATTTATGGCGCGCTGAAAAAACTGGTGACCGATGCCGATTACCGCCGCAGCAAAGGTGAAGAGTCTCGTCGGTTTGCCGAGGCCCACTTCGATCCAGAAAAAAATACAAAAGCCTTCGTGAAAATCCTGGAGGCCCTCTGATATGTGCGGAATAGCAGGACAAATCTCCCTCAATAACAACCCTATCCCGTCGCTTAACACGGGTCTCGCCGCCATGTCGCGCCTCATCGCACATCGCGGGCCAGATGGCTTAGGGCAGTGGCAAAGTGACACTGAACAGGTGGGTTTGGTGCATCGCCGCTTGGCCATCATTGATTTGTCAGAGTCCGCTGCCCAGCCCATGCAGGCTGTCAACGGCACGGTTCTCACCTACAACGGCGAAATTTACAACTACCCCGAACTGCGCGAAGCACTCAAGCCCCATTGGGACTTTTGCACCTATTCCGATACCGAATGCATCCTGGCTGCTTACGATCGCCATGGCGATGCTTGCCTCGATTATCTGCGCGGCATGTTTGCCTTTGCGCTGTGGGACGAAAAGCGTAAGCGTCTGTTTTGTGCTCGTGATCGCTTTGGTATCAAGCCCTTTTACTATGCAGTGGTAGATGGGGTGTTCTACTTTGCCTCTGAAGCTAAGGCGCTGTTGCCATTTTTGCCCAGCATCCGCACCAACGATGCGGCTCTGGCCGAATATCTCACCTTTCAATACACCATCGGCGAGAAGACCCTGTTCGATGGGATTCATCAGTTGCTACCAGGCCATGCCTTGGCGGTGGAGAACGGGCAGGTGCGCGTCTGGCGCTATTGGGATGTGAGTTACCAGATCGACTATGACCACAGCCCTATCTATTTCCATAATCGCCTGCGTGAGCTACTGGAAGAGTCGATTGCCTTGCATGGTCGCAGCGATGTCCCGGTGGGCAGCTATGTGTCGGGCGGCATTGATTCAAGTCTGATTTATCGGCTGGCCCGTGCCAACGGCTCGGCCTCGCCTTTAGGCTTTCATGGCCGCTTTACCGACTACCCCGGTTACGACGAAAGCATGTATGCCTACGCCGCTGCCAAGCATACCGGTGGTCAGCTCCACTGCATTGATATTGGCCCGGATGATTTTCGTAGTCACATTCAGCAGGTGATCTACCACCTGGATTTCCCGGTGGCGGGGCCTGGTTCTTTTCCGCAGTACATGGTCTCCAAATTGGCCTCCGAACAGGTCAAGGTGGTCTTGGGGGGGCAGGGTGGCGATGAGATCTTTGGTGGCTACGCCCGCTATGTGGTGGCCTATTTTGAGCAGTGCATTAAGGCTGCCATTGATGGCCACTACGGCAATGGCAATTACGTGGTTACCCTTGAATCGATTGTTCCTAACCTGGGGTTGCTGCGGGAGTACAAGCCGCTGATGAAGCAGTTTTGGAACGAAGGCCTGTTTGGGCCGATGGATGAGCGTTACTTCCGGCTAGTGGATCGGTCCACCGATATGCAGAATGAAATCGATTGGGCTGCGTTGGATAGCCGTCAAGTCTTTGAAGATTTTGCCAAGATATTCAACAACCCATCAAATGTGCAGAAAGAGGCCTACTTCGATAAAATGACTCACTTTGACTTCAAATGTCTGCTGCCTGCGCTCTTGCAAGTGGAAGACCGCATGAGCATGGCCCATGGCTTGGAGAGCCGGGTGCCGCTGTTGGATCACCCCTTGGTCGAGTTTGCTGCCACCGTGCCGGCTGATATGAAATTTAAAGGCGGCAATATGAAGTATCTGCTCAAGCAAGTGTTTGCCGAGGAACTGCCCGGCGAAATACTCAACCGCCGCGACAAGATGGGCTTCCCCGTGCCGCTCAAGGAATGGTTCGGCCATGATTTGAAGGACTTTGCGATGGATACCTTCAGCACCATGGCGGCCAAGCATCGCCCTTACATCAACTCCCAGGCGGTGCTGAGCAACTTTGGCCAAGAGGCTCTATTCTCCCGCAAGACCTGGGGACTGTTGAGCTTGGAACTATGGCATCAACAGTTTCATGACAAGGCGGCAGAGTGGCGTAGTCACGCCCAAGCTGACTAACGAACTTTAAAGGAGACTTAAACTACGATGAAAACACTGATTACAGGCGGACTGGGTCAGATTGGCTCCCACATTGCTGAAATGATGCTCGATCGCGGCGACGAAGTACTCGTGATCGACAACCTCGCTACCGGTCGCCGTGAGCACCTTGTAGCACATCCGCGACTTCAAGTTGTGATCGGCACCATTGCCGATCGTGATTTGGTAAATGGGTTGGTTGAGAAATTCAGGCCAGATTCTGTAATTCATGCTGCCTGTTCATATAAAGACCCGGACGATTGGTACAACGACACGCTCACTAACTGTGTGGGCGGCTCCAATATTGTCGATGCCGCCAAACGGTTTGGTGCAAAACGCTTCATCTATTTTCAGACTGCGCTGTGCTACGGCCTGAAACCTCAGGAGCAACCCATTACCCTAAATCACCCCCGCAAGCCCGAGGGCAGCAGTTATGCTATTTCAAAAACCGCCAATGAGTTGTATCTGGAGTTATCCGGTATCGACTTTGTCACCTTCCGCTTGGCCAATGTGGTGGGCCCCAGAAACGTGGCGGGACCGCTGCCGATCTTTTTTCAGCGCTTAAAAGACGGCAAGCAGTGTTTTATCACCAAATCACGGCGCGATTTTGTCTTTGTAAAAGACCTGGCAAGAACCGTCGTGCAAGCCTGCGATGGAACCGGCCATGGTGCTTATCATTTTTCATCAGGTACCGATGTAGCCATCACCGAGCTTTACGATTCCGTCGTAAAGGCCATGGATTTGCCGGATTACCCCACGCCCGAGATTCGCGAGCTTGGCCCCGACGATGTGGCCTCCATTCTGCTTGATCCGTCGCGCACCTTTGCTGATTTCGGCACCATTGAGTTCACGCCCATCGAAGAAACCGTCAGGACGGCAATTCACTATTACCGGGAACACGGCACATTGGGCGAGTACACCCATTTGCGCGTGGAAGAAAAGAAGTTGTGAACACGATGCGTTTACTTATTACCGGCGGTGCTGGCTGTCTCGGCTCAAACCTGATTGAGCGGTATTTTCCGCAGGGGCACCCAATCTGTGTGATTGATAACTTCGCCACCGGCAAACATGAGGTAATACCGCAGCAATCGGGTTTGACGGTGGTGGATGGCTCTATTGCCGATGCCGAATTGGTGAACAAGACCTTTGCAGACTTTGAGCCCACCCATGTCATCCACAGCGCGGCGGCCTATAAAGACCCATTGGATTGGGCTGAGGATACTGTCACCAATGTGACGGGGACCATTCACGTGGCCAAGGCGGCAGCGGCACACAAGGTTGCGCGGGTCATCAATTTTCAAACCGCGCTGTGTTACGGCCGTCCCAGTGTGGTGCCCATCGCGGTGGATCAACCGACAGCGCCGTTTACCAGTTACGGTATTTCCAAAACGGCGGGTGAGGCGTATTTAATGCAATCGGGGCTGCCCGTGGTGTCTTTGCGCTTGGCTAATATCTGCGGGCCGCGTTTGGCCATCGGACCTATCCCTACCTTTTATAAGCGACTCAAGGCTGGGCAGAACTGCTTCTGCAGCGATACCACCCGTGATTTTTTGGATATGAGTGATTTCTTTGCCTTGATGGATCAGGTATTGCAAGTCGATGCGCCAACCGGTGTGTTCAATGTCTCCACCGGCGAAGGTCGCAGTATTCACGATGTCTTTCTTGCTGTCGCCAACTACCTGGGTATCACCCCGCCTGCCGTACCCCTGGTACAGCCAGGGACTGATGATGTCCCCCAAGTGGTGCTAGACCCCACTGCAACCCAGTTGACCTTTGGTTGGCGTGCGCAAGTTGGATTTGAAGACACCATCGGTAATCAACTGCGCTGGTACGACCAATACGGCATTACAGACATTTTTAGTCATTTAGGCGCGCCATCACCGGGCGCTTAGTTCTATTCACAGTTACGGAGACCCTTCAGGAATTATGCAAAAGATTAATTTGAATAACGCCAAAATCCTTATCGTCGGCGGCGCTGGTTTTGTGGGTAGCAATCTTGCGCACCACTTACTCGACAACTACAATCCCAAAGAGTTGTGGATTGTCGATAACCTGCTGTCGTCAGATATCAGCAATGTGCCAGACGATAAGCGGGTAAGGTTCTTGTTTGGTTCGATCACAGAAGACAAGCTATTGCACGCGCTGCCAGAAGACCTGGACGTGGTCTTTCATCTGGCTTGCTACCACGGCAACCAATCGTCCATCGTCGACCCGCTGGCAGACCATGATAACAACACCCTCACCACTCTGAAACTCTTCGAGCGCCTTAAAGATTTCAAAGGCTTGAAGAAGGTGGTCTATGCGGCCGCCGGTTGTGCTGTGGCAGAAAAAACTTTCGGCGATGCATCGCCCACCCTCGAAGATGCCCCGGTATCGCTGTTTCACGATAGCCCCTATTCCATCTCCAAGTTGATCGGCGAGATGTACGGCAACTACTATTTTCAACGCTATGGCTTGCCGTTTGTGAAGGCACGGTTTCAAAATGTCTATGGCCCCCGCGAAATTCTTGGTGCGGGACGCTGGCGTGGTACGCCCCACACGGTGTGGCGTAATGTGATTCCAACCTTTATCTGGAAATCAATCCAAGGCGAGGCGTTGCCCTTGGACAATGGGGGCAATGCCTCGCGTGATTTCATTTTCGTCGAAGATATGGCTAAGGGGCTGGTGGCCTGTGCTGTGAAAGGGAATTCAGGCGAAGCTTATAACCTGGCTTCTGGCGTAGAAACTACCATCGCCGACCTGGCCAATATGATTAACCAGCTCACGGGCAATCTAACAGCGGTAGACCTTAAGCCGGCGCGGGATTGGGACCGTTCCGGAAAACGCTTTGGCTCCACCGAAAAATCCCGTAACCAACTTCAATTTGAGGCCGCTGTGTCGATACAGGAGGGGCTGCGCAGCACCGTTGAATGGACACTGACTAGCCAAGACAAGATTAAGCGCATTATGTCCAGTCACGATTTGATGTTGAAACAGCTGGTGCAATAACAGCTGTGATAAATATGAAAATAGCAACCATCGTTGGCGCAAGACCGCAGTTCATCAAGGCGGCAACCCTCTCACGCTGTATTGATGGCCAGGGAGGAGTTACGGAAGTTTTGATACACACCGGCCAGCACTACAATACCAACATGTCGGATGTGTTTTTTTCTGAACTGGACATCCGTCAGCCAGACCATCATCTGGGCATCGGTGGCGGAACGCATGGCGAAAACACCGGGCGCATGATCGAGGCGATCGAAAAGGTGTTGGTAGAGGAGAAACCAGATTGGGTGTTGGTTTATGGCGATACCGATTCCACTTTGGCCGGCGCATTGGCAGCCGTCAAACTGCACATCTCACTTGCCCATGTGGAAGCGGGGTTGCGTTCATTCAATCGGAGAATGCCTGAAGAGATCAACCGGGTGTTGACCGACCATGCGGCTGATCGGCTCTTTGTGCCGACGGAAACTGCCGTGGCGAATCTGGTGGCGGAAGGAATTACCGGCGACAAGGTGCAACTGGTGGGCGATGTGATGTACGATGCCACCCTGTATTACAAAGCCAAGGCGCGCAAACCTGCGGCAGTGGGCATAAATGACGATCAGCCTTTCGTCTTATGCACCATTCACCGTGCTGAAAACACCGATGATGTTGTCCGACTGGCAGCCATCGTCCAGACCCTGAATCAACTGGCTGAACAAATGCGCGTCGTCCTGCCGCTGCATCCACGCACCTACGCGGCATTGAAACGGCTCCAGAGTGCGACGCTAAGCCTTGCCGTGCAGGTCATTGAGCCAGTTGGTTTTCTGGAGATGGCCTGGCTGCTTGCCCAGTGCACCTTAGTGGTCACCGATAGTGGCGGTGTGCAAAAAGAAGCTTATTTTCATCAAAAAGCCTGCCTTATTCTGCGTGATGAAACAGAGTGGGTAGAACTGGTTGACGCTGGTTTTAACCAACTTGTTTCTCCTTTTTCAACGGATTTATTGGATAGGTTTAAGCAGATGCAATCGGTGGTAGTCCCACATGGCAATGGATTGTATGGTGATGGGGATGCGGCGTTGCGCATGATTAGATCACTACAAAATACAAGGCGGACTCAAATATGAAGAGCAACACCTGCCTGGAGGGAATGTGTTGCGTGCTTTTTTTAAGGCAAATTCACGCGGATTCAGGATTAATTAATGGCTCTTTTCGTTAGGCAGTGTCTGTATATAATTTTTCTGTGTCTTTGTTGTCTATTTTTCTGGCTCAATTATTTCGGCCCATATTATATACAACAGCCTGACGCTAGATATGCTGACATCACCAAACATTACTCCTATTTTTTCGTAAGCTTGCTCTCTGCGCCAACGAAGTGGCAGGAGACACGTCCGGATGACTAACGTCTTGTTGCCTCCAGGTATTTTCGAAGCATTCGTTTTATTCGCTTATTTAGTCGCATCAGTAGGTGTCGGCGGTGCCTTGCTGAGATGCCTTTCTGTTTTATTCAAAGCAAACTTCCGGACGGGACTATCGGATGTGGTGCTGGCATTTTTAATTGGGCAGGGAGCCTATGGGGTGCTGTGGTTATTTCTTGGGCTGTTCGGCAGGCTGAGTCCCCAGTCCGTTTTCTTCCTGATTTTGTTACCTTGCATTTGTGTAATTGGGCTAGCCCCACTCGGGACGTATCATCTTAAACGGTCTACACGGTTGCTCCGTAGTGAGTGGGGAAACCTATCTCTCTTTGAGAAAATTGGTTGGACCGTGATTCTGTATTGGCTTGCGCGGCTAGCGGTACGCGCCATCGCCGCGCCGCTTCCTCTCCCTGGAGATGGTGGAAGCTTCTACATGTTAATTGCAAAGTTAGCAGCTGTCACGGGCCAGATTCTCCCTTTGGATGGAAGAGAGGATATGTCTCAAGTGTATCTTCATGGTGAGGCACATTTTGCCGCTTTAATGGCTCTAGGTATTCAGTCTGCAGCAAAGGGAATTGCATTTTTTCATCTATTGGCGGCTCTATCAACTCTACTGTTAATCGGTTTTCGGTTAGGGCTTTCGTCTCTTGGGTTAATGGCGCTGTCATTTCTTGCCTTATCCTCAACGGTATTTACCTTTCATGTTTGGGATGGCAAGGTAGATCTATTTGGTGCGTCTTACGGATTGGCATCTATCTACTGCGCACTACTTCTTAAGGATGACCGCTTTAGCTGGAATGTGTTACCATTCATTTCTTGCTTCCTTGCTTTGGCCATATCAGCAAAGTTAAGCTTGTTGGTTACGTTGCCCGTCTGCGTCATTGGGATTATGTTGCTCAATTGGGACAAGTTGCCCGCCGTAAATTGGTCTCGTCAATTAACCTTTTCGATAGCTGCGGTATTAATTGTTCTTTCACCTAACATCCTAAAAAATATGCTCTGGTTTTCAGAGCCATTTTCACCATTTTTTATTTTTTCAGATACCTCGGTGAAACTTGTAGCCGATAACGTAACGTGGTATTCACCTGAAAATATTAGAAAAATAATACTCAGTTATCCTCTCGTATTGATATTTGGTCAATATCCCATGCAACATGGGAACTTGTCCCCTCTTGTATTGATGGTTTTACCCATTTGGTGGGTGCTTGATAAAGAGTTAAGGACATCTCCTTCGACACTTAGCGCAGTTTCTATTTTCGCTGTGATCGGAGTTGCAAGTTGGATGTTTTTTAGGCCCGGGATAGTTGCTCCACGATACTTAATGCCTACCTTGCTTCTGCTTTGCATTTTCCCTGCGTATTGTGTGCAGTTGCTTTTGACTAACTTCCGGCGTTACAGGTTCGCCTCGTTTGCTACGGTTGCCGCATTTGTTTGGATAAGTATTGGTACTTTTGCAACTATCAACATTGTTCCACCGGGTGGGCTGGGTGACGACATAAAAAGATTGCCTGGGGCAATTGACAACACTTCTGGAGCGTGGGGCTTTGAGACGCCGATGATATCTGCGTTTAATGTTCTTAATCGAGAGGGGGTGCGTGGGGCGAAGGTCTATGCGCCCCAATATCGCTATTGGGTAGGTGAGCATCTCATTAAGGATAGTTTTTCAGATTATAAAATGTTTGTTTCGTATCTGAATTCATCGGAAAAAATGGATATATTTGCGATAATTGATATCGCCGCAATGAAGGGGGCTGTGGACGAACTAAAAAATATGTATGGCGTTGACCTTTTTGATTCGTCGAGGTTTGTTGAATTATTTAAGGTTGGCGATACTGTGGTGTTTCGCATGAATTCGAAAAGTGAAAAATAATTAATTTACAGGTTCGTCACGCAATGCGTGCAGTGATCCTGCTATGAAAAAATGGACCCTCGGTTAAGTCATTGATAAAGACAAGACAGGAGGGCGCCAGGAGTGTTCAACGCAGGAAATACGATTCAGACGTTAAACGTAATGCAGTGTGCTTGCCAGAGGGGCCGGGCCGGACAGCCACCGCAGTGGCAACAAAATTCCTCGCATAGATTTCCGAGAGGAACCCAAAAGGGTGATGGAATGATCAATGGCAAAAAGATATTTATTACGGGTGGGGCAGGTTTTATCGGTACTTCTCTTGCTGAGCGACTAGCGGAAAACAACGAAATAGTCTTGTACGACAATCTATCGAGAAATACTCTAAAGTATACGACCCTGCTCGATCTGAAGAACGTCTCCATGATTAATGGGGATGTGCTCGATAGTGAAGCTCTGACCAAGGCCATGGGATCTGTTGATATCGTGGTTCATGCGGCGGCTATTGCTGGTATTGATACGGTGATTAAGTCACCAATAAATACCATGGAAGTGAATATGATCGGCACAGCAAACGTTTTGCGTGCTGCGCAGCAGAACAAGGTGTCCGATCGCGTACTGGATTTTTCCACATCTGAAGTATTTGGTTCGATGGCCTATCGCGTTACGGAAAATATGCAAACAATCTCAGGCTCGGCGGGTGAAGCGCGCTGGGTCTATGCGGTGAGCAAGTTGGCGGGAGAGCACCTGACCCACGCCTACTTCAAGGAGCACGGTCTCCCGGTGGTCACTATCCGCCCATTCAACGTCTATGGTCCGGGTCAGACGGGTGAAGGAGCGATCCAGATATTCATCCGCCGCGCACTTCAGAACGAAGCGATTTCTATTTATGGCGATGGTACGCAAATTAGAGCATGGTGCTATGTCGATGATATGATCGAAGGGCTGATGTATGCGCTGGAAAGTCCGAGTGCGTTGGGGGAGTCCTTCAACATTGGCAATGCGAGAGCCGTTACGACGATTTTCGGACTGGCAGAAACCATTTGCCGAGTGCTCGATTCCAAATCGGAGATCGTTTTCCGGCCCCCGCTGTCCGCCGATATCGAGTTGCGCATACCAGAAACCAACAAGGCAGAACAATTGCTTGGCTTCAAGGCAAAGGTCGACTTGGAAGAGGGAATTCGCAGAACCGCCGCCTGGTATCGGGAGAATGTTCTTTGATTCGCCTGGCCTCACCGGATATTCGTGAAGAGGATATTGATCGTCTGCTAGCAGTAATTCGCAGCGGAGAGTTGGTTCAAGGTAAGGTCGTAGAAGAGTTTGAGTGCGTCATAAGCGATTTCTCCGGGATTCCCCATTGCGCTGCCGTGTCGTCCGGAACGGCAGCCCTACATCTCGCGCTCATTGCTTTGGGAATCGGGCATGGAGATCACGTTCTTGTCCCCGCGTTTACTTTCCCGGCTACCGCGAATGCCGTCGAGTGTGTTGGCGCGTCTGTTGTGTTGTGTGATGTAGCCCCCGGCACCTATGTAGTTACTCCTGACGCCATTGAGGCGGCATTATTTTCATCCAAGGGTGCCGCTATTAAGGCCATCATCCTTGTCCATGAATTCGGCTTCCCCGCAGAGGTCGAGCGAATAGCCGAGATTGCCAAACGCTATGGTGCCAAGTTGATCGAGGACGCGGCTTGCGCCTTGGGCACGCTCGCTAACGGACATCATCCTGGTCAGTATTCCGATGTGGCCTGCCTGTCATTTCATCCGAGAAAGGCAATTACTACCGGCGAGGGCGGGGCGCTCCTATCGCACAATGCTGCACTTATCGAACAATTGAAGCGGTTGAGGAACCACGGGATTAAAGTACGGAACAGCGGTTTGGATTTTACCGAGGCCGGCCTCAATTATCGGCTCACCAATTTCCAGGCGGCCCTCGGTATTGGCCAAATGCTTCGATTCAAGGACGAACTGGTTGCGCGAAAGAAACTGGCTAGTCATTATCGGTTCAGGCTGGCTGGCACCAGCCAAATTACTCTGCCGGAGGACAATCCGTGCCATTCGTGGCAGAGTTTCATGATAGTGGCTGAAGGCATGTCGCGCGATCAACTAAAGGCCGGGCTGTTAGAGAGAGGAATTGAATCTAATCTCGGCGCGCAGGCACTCAATTGCCTAAGCTATTTTCGTACGAAATATCAGACCGACGAACTGCTGTGCCCTGCGGCGACGAGACTCTATCAGCGAGGATTGGTATTGCCGCTGTATGGCAAGCTGACTGTGAAACAGATAGATGTCATCTGCGAACATTTGCTGATGGTACTTGAAGGGCATTAATGGACAACAACTCTAAGTCAGCCCGGATTCTGGTGGATGCCGGTATCGCTAATCCGGCAAGAGTTGTCAAAAAAATACGCGATACCATCGAACTGCTGCAACTCGACCTGACCGGGCTATCTGTTCTGACGGAAGCTGCCAGTGGGCCTTTTGTAGTAACCCCGATCATTGCGGCCTTGGCCGGTGCGCGGGAGGTAATTGCTATTGCCGGCGACTCTCGTTATGCGACCGTAGATGAGGTTGTTCGTCAGACTCGCGCCCTCGAGTCTTTATTTGGCATCGAAGGCCAGGCAGAGATTCACACCAGCCGTGATAGTGAACTGTTTACGAGGCCGGACATCGTGACCAATCTCGGATTCGTCCGCCCGCTTGACCGAAACGTTATTAGTCGTATGCGCGTAGGGGCGGTCATTTCATTAATGTGCGAATCCTGGGAATTCCGCGAAGGCGACCTTGATTTTGACGCCTGCCGCAGCCACGGGATTGCCGTGTATGGGACCAACGAGGATTTTCCCGGCCTGGATGTGTTTTCCTATAGCGGGTGGGTCGCCATTCAACTGCTGTTAGAAGCGCAGGTTGAGGTGCACAAGAGCAAAATTGCCGTGATTGGATCGGATAAGTTCGCGGGGGTTATTGCTCGCCTACTGGCTCGCGCAGGAGTGGACGTCCACGCGCACACACAGCTTGACCCTAGGGTGGTTCATGACGCCGACGCCATTCTGGTTGCAGACTATTCCCGACTTGATCCAATTGTCGGCGCAGATGGTGACATGACCGCTGCCGACGTCGCCAGCCTTAATCCAACTGTTACTGTCGTACTATTCGCTGGATTGATAGATCTGGCGGGACTTCAAAATGCGGGCATTACGGTCTATCCAGGTCATAAACTTTCAGCCCGTCGCATGGAGCGAACGCTCGCGGCACTTGGGCCGCGTCCGGTGATTGAATTGCATGCGGCTGGTCTGAAGGTCGGCCATATGGCGGTTAGCCAGTTAACTTCGAGTTCAACTGAGCCCTTTGCGCACCTTCCGCAAAAACTCACATGACTATTGAAGTAAATATGAAAACCAAATCTAACGTTAGATAAAAATAGTTTTCAAAGCGTTACTAGGATTGAGCTAATGCGTATAGCCATTATCGGTCGCACTGACATTCTCTACGAGACTGCCTTGTACCTAAAGGATCTAAAGCATGAAATTGTGCTGATCATTACGTCAAAAGAGGCACCCGAATACACCAAGACTTCGGCAGATTTTCGGGTGCTTGCGGAAGAACTAGGTATCCCTTTCATCCATACACCAAGGATCGAAGAAACAATTGAGGCTATTCGGGGGATGCCGCGTATCGATATTGGCGTTAGCCTAAACTACAGTGGCGTCATTTCAAGCTCGGTGATTGAACTCTTTCCACTTGGTATTTTGAATGCGCACTGTGGTGACTTGCCACGCTATCGTGGAAACGCCTGTCAGGCGTGGGCGATCATCAATGGTGAAGAGAGGATCGGACTATGCATCCACCGCATGATTGGCGGTGAATTGGATAGTGGCGATATTGTCGCGCGCGATTATTTTCCAATTACCCTTGCTACTAAGGTGACAGCGGTTCTCGATTGGATGAGTGAGCGAATTCCGTACCTATTCTCGGATGCGCTACGACACCTTGAGAAAGACCACCGTTTTGTACTCGAACGCCAGTCCAAAGACCCAAAAGATGCGCTTCGCGGTTATCCCCGTAAGCCGGAAGACGGCCGCATTGACTGGAGCAGAAGCGCTATTGAACTACTCCGATTAATTAATGCCTGTAATAAACCTTACGCAGGGGCATTTTGCAACTTCGAGGGGCAAAAGTTGGTTATTTGGGATGCGGAGCTTGCGCCAGAGGAAAACTTCGTCGCCATTCCGGGGCAAATCACCGTGATTGGCGATGGCTTCGTCGAGGTGGCGACGGGAGCTGGTAAGTTAAGAATAAAGGAGATTGAAACTGCGAATGGTAAGAAAATGCCTAATCAAATTGTTGGTTCTATAAGGCAAAGATTCGCTTGAAGATCTACGTTGTTTCTGCAATGTTTCCGCCGATAAGAACTGGAACGTCTCATTATGCTTTAAATATTTCCTATGCCCTGAAAAGCAGGGGGAATGAGGTCGGTGTAGTTGCGCTTGAAAACCGTTCTGACAAGGATCCAGAAAATCAGGGGCGAGAACTAATTTTGTGCAGATTAGCTGCCATTCGATTTCCCTTCAAAAACTTCTTCAATCACTTCAGTGTAACTTCGCTATTCCCTTGGAATTATTTCCGACTTTACAAGCTTTGCCAACCCAGCCCGCCAGATGTAATTTTTGTAGTTAATCATTATCTCGATATTATTTTCCCCGCGATTGTTGTTTCCCGGCTTCTGCATATCCCGTTAGTGTGCTCTGTTGGAACACAACTGCAGTCTGCAAACTCCAAGCGTAACCGGTTGCTTAATTACCTGGACCGCTTAATTTGCGGTCAGCTGATATTTCCATTTTGCAACAAGGTGATTGCTTGGGATAAGGAAATCTATCGCTATTTGTCTGACATTCATGGAAATCGGGTAACTCTCAAGACGGAAATTGTTAATTTTGGTGTCAACGGTGATGCAGACTCGCTTTTCTTACATGCTCACGATTATCGATCTTCGGTCCAAATACTCGGAGTGGGTGCGGTGACCGAACAGCGAAATTTTCTTCCTTTGATTTACGCGTTTAACATAATCTCCGCGGAATTTCCCCACATAAAACTTAAGATAATTGGGCACATATATTATCAAGGGACTACAGAGCTCATTGACTCACTTGGGCTGTCAAGCAAGATTGAAATGGTTGGGGAGCAACCGCATAAAGTTGTCCTTAGGGAGATGAAGGATAGCGCACTATATTTTGTTTCGCTTTCCGGCAAGTACTTGGGACTTGGCACAGCAACAATCGAGGCGATGCTGCTTGGCCTACCGGTTGTAGCTAATGTTCCAAAGGATCTTCTTGGCACCGTCGAATTGCGGGATGGAAAGGAAATTATGCTGGTCGACAGCCTTGAACCTACAGTTATCGCTACCGCTATAAAGAAGTTGTTGTCGAGGGAGGATCTTCGAAAGCAAGTGGGTGAAGGTGCCAAGGCTTTTGTACAAACTAATCTGAATTGGGCCAAAGTAGCAAAGGATATGGAAGCGGCCATCCTGCCGCTAATCCATTGAGATGGCGAAGAAGACCTGGCATAAAGCTGGTACTTGGCTTGGCCTTCTCGTCAGTGCCGGGGCCATAGCCTGGCTTCTCATACGCTACGACTGGTCGGGGGTCGATGACTCGTTGCGTATGGCCAACTGGGCGCTGCTGGTTCCAGTGCTGCCGATTATGCTGGTCAATTTCGCTCTGCGAGCGGCGCGGTGGCAAGCATTGTTTGCCGATGACATGCGTCCGCGTTTTTCGGGTTCGTTTCTTGCGCTCATGGCCGGGTACTTGTTCAACAATCTTTTGCCTGCCCGAGCCGGTGAACTAGTGCGCGTTCATGTGATTGGCCGCCGCGAGCAACTCCCGCGAAGTGCCGCCCTGGGCACTGTTGTTGTCGAGCGAACACTTGAACTTCTGGTTTTGCTGGTCCTGCTAGCCTTGGTTTTATTCAGTCAGCCTTTGCCAGGTTGGGCGGCACATGCCGGGAAGGTTGTGGCCGCGATCGCATGTGCTGCGCTCGTCGCCCTGGTATTGCTAGGCTTGCTCGGAGGCAGGTTGTTGGACCAGGTAATTCCGCGGCTCAGGTTTCTTCCTGACTCGATGACGGCCAGGCTAGCGGTGTCAGGCCGGGCGTTTGTCGGTGTGGTAGTAGCAGTGCTCCATGCATCGCACGTCGCAAGATTTTTAATTCTTACGGCAATCATCTGGGCGCTGGAAATTGCGGTGGTATGGCTTGTGTCAGGCGCGTTCGATCTGCCGTTGAGCCTCTTGAATATCTTGTTTGTCATGCTTGCGATAGCGCTCGGCACAATGGTGCCGGCATCGCCGGGCTACATCGGAACCTATGAGTTCTTTGGCCTGAATGCTTTGGCGTTCGTTGGTGTTTCCGGTAGTGGAGCTCTGGGTTTCGTGGTGGTACTGCATGCGACTTTACTGCTTGGCTCAAGCATGGTTGGTGTAGTTTGTCTTGGGTTTATGGGATGGCCGCTCTTTCCCAGAAATTTTATTTCACTAGAGTCTGGGTTGAATAACCACAATAAAGGGTGTTGATGTCGAAGAGTGTGTAATTTATTGTCAATAACTACAGAATATTATGCATTAAAATACCGCAAAATTATGTAGCATCCTGAAATTACAGATAGTTGTCAAAGGAAACGTTGTTGCGATTCATGATATAACGTGCTGATTTTACGACTTATTTAAAAAACACTTTTCCGCACCCTTCAATAATTCTGGAAGGATAAAACAATGAGATTCACAACAAATAACCTCCCAAAGCGGGCAATTTCAAAAATACGAAGAATGATTGCGGCATCGTCTGGTTCGTCTGCGTATTGGTCGGTACATGCAGTGGCAAACGAGACTTTCACTACGAGAGAACAATCATTGCACCATTTTCGATGGCGTTCAGAGCAGTATGTTGATTACCTGAATTTGATGCCTGTCCATGGTCGGGACGGATTAGTTGTGCTCGACTACGGTTGCGGCCCGGGTAACGACCTAGTCGGTTTTGTCGAATTTTCAAAACCAAAAAGTCTAATTGGTGTTGACGTCTCCCTATTGTCACTTGGAATAGCTAAGAAACGCCTTAGCCTGCATAACGGGCAGGTTAATTTTGCACAAATATCTGAGAAGCAGACGCAACTCGATCTGCTGTCTGAGAGTGTAGATGTTGTCCATACATCTGGCGTACTACACCACGTTTTGGATCTGCCATCGACGCTCTCGGAGCTATACCGAATTTTACGCGTTGGTGGCGAACTTCGCGTAATGGTTTACAACTACGAGTCGATATGGTTGCACCTAAATACTGGATATCTGGAAAGGAAAAAACGTAAAGATTTCTCAAAAGATATCTCGGATTTTGAAATATTCAAAACGACAACAGATGGTAAAGAATGTCCAATTGCACGATGCTACAGGCCGGAGGCCTTTGTGAAAATGGTTTTAGATTCGGGTTTCAAGGCAGGTGAATTTCTTGGCGCCGCGATTTCGATGCATGAACTTAGCATTATGGATAATCGCTTTGAGGCAATTGCAGACAGGCGACTCGATCCCATTCACCGAAACTTCCTTTTAAATCTGAAATTTGATGAAAGAGGCATACCGCAGATAGGTGAAGCGAACGCAGGTTTTGCTGCATGCTATGTCTTCAGAAAATAAGTCAAAACGTAGCATGCTAACTCGCTAACTTTCATACCTTTTGTTTCAATTATGCCCCGAGACCTTGTGCTTACTTCGACGATAAGAAAAAAAGCAGTGCGACTGGATATCCTCGTTGTATATTCTGCCTATACAACGAGGGTCAGCTTGCTTGATACATTGTACTCATTTCGAAATTATACTAATCATCGAATATATTATCTAAATATCCGAACTCGAAAAATACCGTGGTACGTGCAAAGGATGCAGTTTGACTTAATTATCTTTCATAATCTCTTCTTCAGTAATAAATTTGATCGGGAACGGCAGCTAGCTGTATTCAAAAAAACATACTTGCTGCGTGATGCGAAGTGCAGGAAGGTGATAACGCCACAAGATGAATTCATAAATAGCGACATCGTTTGTGATTTTGTTAGGAAGATGGGGGTGAGCACAATATTTTCTGTGCAGCCCGAATTAACGTGGTCGACTATCTATGGTTCATTAAATAATGTGCAGATAATCAATGTATTAACCGGCTACCTAGATCGGAGACGAATCAAGTATTGTGCCAAGTTTTTTAGTATGGACTGGCGAAGAGACACCTTGGTCAGCTATCGCTGTATTGGGAAACCTCTGCCCTGGTTTGGACGGCATGGGTACTTAAAACAACTCATCGCTCCCGTCTTCGTGCAAGCGATGCGGCGTGAAGGCCTCAACTATGACATTTCTACCGAGGATAGGGATGCGATTGCTGGGCTAGCATGGTACGAATTTCTAGGGTCTAGCAAATATGTTCTTGGTGTTGAGGGGGGGACCAGCATATACGACGAAAAAGGGGAGATTAAGCAAGCGACTGATAGTTTTACAGCAATGTTCCCGGAAGCGAATTTTGAGGAGATCGAAGAAGCTTGTTTTCCAGAAATTGATGGTCACTTTCATGGCTTTGCGATATCGCCTCGCCATTTAGAGGCATGTTTGACTGGGACATGTCAAATTCTCACTGAAGGTCACTATAACGGAATATTGAAACCAAACGTTCATTATATTCCTCTTGCCAAAGATTTTAGCAACATTACGGAAGTCATTTGTCGTATGAGAGAAGATAAGGACAGGGAAAAGATCGTTAATAACGCATATCGTGATGTTGTTCTGTCTGGCAAATACGATATCAGTATTTTCCCACAAACTATCATTGGCGAGTTGTCCTCCTACGAGGAAAGACGACTTTCCCTTGATTATAGTTTGTTTTCGAGCGTATGCTATTATATTTTATTCGCTAAGGATAAATTAGACGGACTGCTGGCGATCGGTTGGAGTTATATTAAATGGCTGAAAAAATAGTTATCTCTGATAATATCAATTGTTTCGTCAACATGTTCGACAATAATAAGCATTTATATTGATGAATCCAGTCATGACAATAAAACATTTTAATGTTTTTTGCATTCTTGTTATTATCAATGGTATAGCATCAGTAAGTATTGCTGGGGTTCCATTGCAATGGGTAGGAATTGCATGTGGACTTGTTGTTGGGAGTTATTTTTTTAGCCGCGTAAAAGGGTTGAATGGGCCTTTGATTGTACCATTGGCCTTCTTGCTTTTTGGGGTGATGGTATTAAATCTTGCTAACTGGCAATACTTTCAAGGTAATTTCCCATCAGCGGCAACAACACCTTATTCGGTTTTTATTGCCTTGCGGTATCTGAATATCTTTTCATTTATCGCTATTGTGGTGATTGTTTCCAGACTTTGTCAGACTGGCAATGAGCCGAGAGTGTTAAGGTTCTTGGTGAATCTCGGCGGGGTGGTGGCCTGCTATGCGATTTATGTTTTTGTGGCACAGACTTATGGGTTGCCCGAGTTGTTTCCTAGATCGCGATTGGGTACCGGTGGCGGAGAGCAAGCCACTACCTTTTCTTATGCATTTCATCGCGCGATGGGTCCATTTCGAGAACCAAGCCACCTTGCGGAATGGTTGATGATGCCTTTTGCACTTTCGTTTATCAATAAGCCGAGATCTTTAAAACTACCTAAACTTCTGATGGGGTTGGTTATTCTGATGACGGGTAGCATGACGGCGATTATGGCATTAGCCATCGCCTTTCCTTTGGCGTTCGGTATTGTCTACTGGCGTTTAAAACGGATCAGGTTGTCTTGGTGGTTGCTAAAGGAACTTTTTGGTGGCGTGGCATTCTTTTCTGTACTAACGATCGGAACAAATTGGGCACTATCAGGGCGGTTGTTTGAAACAATTTATGGTCGAACGCGGGAAATCATTGATGGTGGTATGGCAGCAAGCAATCGGAGTTATGTATACGAGTATCTGGCAGGCATGCCCTTGTCGTTGTTTGGAGATGGGTTGGGAAATGCAAACATTGCATTCTCTTTGGCAATTGACAATCGATTAATTAGCTCACTATTAAGTATCTATTTTAATATGCTGTATAGTGCAGGCGTAATTGGTTTTAGTGTTTTTATCGTGGTCTTGCTTTACCCCCTATTTAGGGTGCTGGTTAAAAAGAATCGTGAAAACGGACGAGCTATTTTTCTTATAACCTGGAGTTATATTGCTTGGCTTGTTGACTTTGGCGTCCATTCGGAAGAGCTTACAATCATGTTTGGCATTAGTTACGCCCTATTGTTTTTCAACACTCAAAGAATTGGCCCCCGAAATTTGAACAAGCCTATAAGTGGAGAATCAGAAAATGACAAAAAGAATGAGACGGCCACTTCTCAAAAGAACCAACCTTACTCTCAAAGATTATCTTTTCGCCGTGGTGACCAAGGATTATCCAGTTACCGTGGTGGGGTGACGGCCATGGAAGGAAAAATATCAAAATTATTAAGCCCATAGGATTCCATGAAAATAGAACCCAGATATCTCGACGGTACTTACCTGAGCCACAATCCCAATTGGGATCGGGAAGATGCGGCATGGAAAGCGAATCAGGTCTTCTGTATTTTCAAAGATCAAAAAATAGAACCAGTATCAATCTGCGAAGTGGGCTGTGGCTCTGGGGATATCTTGCGTTCCCTGCGAACCATGTTGCCTAAAACGCGAATGGTTGGTTACGATATTTCTCCCCAGGTATCAGAGTTCTGGAAGGAAGCTAAAGCAGACCCTGTCGGGGGAGGGGTAGAGTTTCACTTAGGCGACTTCCACGCGTTTAATGCTGAAATATTCCACATTCTATTAATGCTTGATGTCTTTGAACATGTTCGCGATCCTTTTACTTTTTTGGAGGAATCGCGTTCCCATGCGCAGAAATTTGTTTTTCATATACCTCTCGATTTGAGTTCTTCAGGGGTAGCAAGGAAGGGGCCATTACTCAATGTGCGTAGAAGAGTAGGCCATTTAAACTACTATACCAAAGACTTGGCGCTTGAAATCTTGACCGATTGTGGGTACAAAATCATTGACTGGCGCTACACTGGGGCATCACTCAACTCGCCGAATCGGTCTTGGAGAACACGGTTGGCTTCTGTGCCGCGTAGGTTGTTTTACTCGATAAATAAAGATGCAGGCGTCCGTTTATTGGGTGGAGAGACACTCCTTGTACTAGCGGAATAATGAGTTTAGTAAATATGAAGTGGATTATTTGACCAATTCTAATGAATTGACACTAGGCATAGACGCCACCAATTTGCGTGGCGGCGGTGGTGTTACGCATCTGGTTGAATTGCTGCGTGCGGCACAACCCTTAAAGCTAGGCTTTGGGCGCGTTGTGGTTTGGGGTGGCATGCCTACCTTGAAGGCGCTGGACAATCGTCCATGGCTAGACAAACGCAATCCGCCGGCTATGGATAAAGGTTTGCTTCAACGCACGCTTTGGCAGCGCTTCAGTTTGTCGCAAGCCGCGCGTGATGCCGGTTGTGATGTGCTGTTTGTGCCGGGCGGCAGTTATGCCGGGAACTTCCATCCCGTGGTCAGCATGAGCCAGAATCTCCTGCCATTCGAGATGCGTGAATTGCGGCGTTACGGCTGGTCGGTGCTTACGCTCAAATGGTTATTGTTGCGATTTACTCAAGCGCGCGCGTTTCATCAAACCGACGGGGTTATATTTTTAACGGCATACGCGCGTGACGTTGTTTTGAACGTCACCGGTAAGTTGCGCGGCCAAACCTGCATCATTCCGCATGGTCTGAATGCTCGCTTCAGCAGACGCCCCAAGGTGCAACGCGCTATTGCTGACTACGATGACGCGCACCCTTATCGTGTTTTGTATGTCTCGGTCATCGATCAGTACAAACATCAATGGAACGTGGTCGAGGCGGTCGCCGCCTTGCGCAAACAAGGCTTGCCGATTATGTTGGATCTCGTGGGGCCCGCTTATACGCCCGCGCTTAAACACTTGAATAAAACCATCGCCCGCGTGGATGCTGATCGGTGCTGGGTGCATTACCACGGGGCAATTCCCTACACGGAATTGCATGATATGTATGCAAAGGTAGATATGGGTATTTGGGCATCTACGTGCGAAACATTTGGAATTATCTTATTGGAAGCAATGGCGTCCGGTCTACCAATAGCCTGTTCAGATAAAGAGCCAATGCCTGAGGTTGTGGGTGATGCCGCCGTGTATTTTGACCCTGAACGGCCTAAAGATATTGCCCGCGCTTTAAGCAAGTTGATTGATTCCCCAAAATTGCGCACGGAATTGGCGCAAGTCAGTTTTCAACGTGCCCAGCAATTTTCTTGGCAGCGGTGCGCGAATGAGACCTTCTCATTTCTTCGTGATGCTGCACGAAAACGGCTTTATTCGGGTTTCCCAAATGGACTATTGATCTAAAAAGTTTCGGACCACTTCTGCGGGGCGATTGCGGAAGAAGTCCATTTGGGAAACCCGAATAGACACAAGAAAAAATCATCGTTTCATTGAATGGAAGGAATTACTGTGAGCCAAAACTATACGCAAGCCGACTGGATCTTTAAAATAAAGAAAATAGTGCGTTATGTGCGACTCTATGGTTTCTCCAGAACATGGGTCAAGGTCAAAGGTCAGCTTCACATGAATGCCACAGCGATATTTGAGGGGCCGCTATGGATTAATGAATCATGTCGGAATCGTACAGTTCCTGAGCGAAGCATCGCTCTTATTGGTTGTGGTAACTACGCATTTTCTAATATTGCATACTATCTAGGACGACTCAGTTCTAATTTTCTTCGCTATACCTATGATATTCAACTTAATCGGTCATTATCTTTATGCAAGGAATATGGCGGTGCTTTTGCGGTGGATGACTGGCACGAGATTCTTTCTGATCCGCTGGTAAAAACCATATTTATTGCATCGAATCACGCTACCCATGCTGATTACGCAGTGGCTTGCATTAATGCCGGCAAAAATGTTCATATTGAAAAGCCACATGTAGTGTCGCAGCAACAACTTGACGAACTTTTGACTGCAATGAGGCGGCATCCAGAAGTCAAAGTGTTTCTAGGTTTTAATCGACCAAGAAGTCGCTTGTTTCTAATGCTTCAGGAGTATTTGGTGAAGGAGTCAGGGCCTCTGATGATCAATTGGTTTATTGCTGGGCATGAAATATCAGATTCTCACTGGTATTTCGATGAAAAAGAAGGAGGGCGTGTCTTGGGCAATCTGTCCCACTGGACAGATCTAACGCTACATCTTGTTTCACTGGAAAAGGCGTTTCCATGCACCATCATTCCGGCTACGCCAATCGGATCTAAATCCGATTTTATGGTTTCAGTACTCTTTGCTGATGGTTCGTGCGCAGGCGTTACTTTTTCGGCTAAAGGGACGACTTTTGAAGGTGTTCGAGAGGTTCTGAATCTTCAAAAGGGTAACGTTCTAGCGAATATTACCGAATTTGGTTCGCTTACGGTTGATGTGGCCGACAAAAAAATAAGAGTCCGTCCTTTTCATCGTGATCATGGTCACGGTGCCAATATTGTCTATTCCATGGACAGTGCTGCAAGTGATCGTGCGGCGGGTGAGTCGATGCAGTACGTTGCTGCGACCGCTAGATTCTTTCTTGCTGTTAAGCAGGCAATTGATAGCGGGGAGTCCATCACGTTATCGCAGGCAGAGATGATTGGGCTCGTAGCATGAGACAGGTTCTGCAAAGCCTAAAAACAGGTCTAACGGAGGTGGCCGACGTGCCTTGCCCATCGGTGGGGCGCGGTCAGCTATTGATTGGCACAAGTCTTACTTTGATATCGGCAGGCACCGAGCGCATGTTGGTGGAGTTTGGCAAAGCGGGTTGGATCGAAAAGGCCCGCCAACAGCCGGACAAGGTGCGGATGGTGTTGGACAAGATTAAGACCGATGGGTTGATGCCTACGGTTGAAGCCGTGTTCAATAAGCTGGATCAGCCTTTACCACTGGGTTACTGCAATGTAGGTCAGGTTTTGAAAGTCGGTGCTGGCGGGACGGCGTTTGAGATTGGCGACCGGGTTGCATCAAGCGGCAAGCATGCGGCGGCCGTCAGCGTGCCAGTCAATTTGTGCGCCAAGGTTCCCGATACGGTTTCTGATGACGAGGCGGCATTTACCGTTTTGGGCGCGATTGCCCTGCAAGGTATTCGCCTTGCACAGCCGACGTTGGGTGAGGCGGTGGTGGTCACCGGTCTTGGGTTGATCGGTTTGGTCACTGTTCAGTTGCTGCGTGCTCAAGGTTGTCGGGTGCTGGGACTAGATTTTGATGCAGATAAACTGGCGTTGGCCCGGCAATTCGGTGCCGAAGTCGTAAATCTGGGGGTTGGCGAAGATCCGTTGGCAGCCGCGCAGATATTTTCCCGTGGTCGCGGGGTTGATGCGGTGATTATTACTGCATCAACCAAGAGCAGTGAGCCGGTGCATCAGGCGGCGGTGATGTGTCGCAAGCGCGGGCGGATCGTATTGGTGGGCGTGACGGGTTTGGAATTGTCGAGAGCGGACTTCTTTGAGAAGGAGCTGACCTTTCAGGTGTCGTGCTCATACGGGCCTGGGCGTTACGATTCGAGTTACGAAGAGAAGGGTAACGACTACCCGATTGGCTTCGTGCGCTGGACGGAGCAGCGGAATTTGGAAGCCGTGCTGGATATGATGGCTTCCGGTCGGCTAAACGTGAATCCGCTTATCTCTCATCGGTTTGATATTGATGCGGCAGAGAAGGCTTATGGACTGGTCGGTGATTCTGGGTCTTTGTTGGGCATATTGCTTGAGTACCCTCAGGATGAAAAGTCGGCGCTGGCGGGACGGAGGCAGACGGTTGCGCTGAGCCCCCTCTCGGCCTTCCCCTTGAAGGGGGAGGGAATTCGTGGTCAGGCTTCTGTGGCTTTTATCGGTTCGGGGAATTACGCAACTGCTGTGCTGATTCCTGCATTCAAGGCAGCCGGGGCGTGGTTGAAGACGGTGGCATCCAGCGGGGGTGTGAGCGGCCTGCATGCAGGCCGTAAGTTTGGCTTTGAAACAACGACCACAGACACGGCAAGCGTATTGGCGGATGCGGATGTGGACACCGTCGTGATCACTACCCGTCACGACAGCCATGCGCGGTTGGTGTGCGATGCCTTGCAGGCGGGTAAGCATGTGTTCGTCGAAAAGCCTCTCTGTCTAACCCTTGATGAGATACATCAGATTGAAGAAATCTACTCAGCATCCAGCAATCAGCACTCAGCATTTCCTTTGCTAATGGTGGGTTTCAATCGCCGCTTCGCACCTCAAGTACAAAAAATGAAGGAGTTGCTTCGCTCTGTAGTCGGCCCCAAAACCTTTGTGATGATGGTAAATGCGGGGGCCATTCCCGCAAATCACTGGACCCAGGATCGAGAAGTGGGTGGCGGGCGGATCGTGGGCGAGGCCTGTCACTTCATCGATCTGCTGCGCTTTCTGGCCGGGGCGCCGATTGCCAAGTGGCGGTGTATGGAGATGGAGTCGCATACCCACGATACCGTCACCCTACAGTTTGGATTTGAGGATGGTTCGATGGGCACGGTTCACTACTTCGCCAACGGCAGCAAGTCCTTCCCCAAGGAGCGGTTAGAGGTGTTCGCCGGTGATCGGGTGTTGCAACTCGATAATTTCCGTCGGTTGACCGGCTTTGGCTGGCCGGAGTTTTCGAAGATGAATCTCTGGCGGCAGGATAAAGGGCAAAAAGCATGTGTCTCGGCCTTCATCGCCGCGATCCGGCAAGGCGGATCGGCACCAATTCCTGTGGAGGAGATTTTCGAGGTCAGCCGGATCTCTTTAGGAATCTGCGCAGCGGTTTAGCTCAAAACAGCGGGAGAGTATGAAACATCTGAAATATATTGATCTTATCGCTGGGGCGCGGCCCAATTTCATGAAGATCGCGCCGATTATCGATGCCTTGCAGGCGGCGGCGGGACGGGGGGGGGCGTTGCGGTACCGCTTGATCCACACTGGCCAGCATTATGACCGGGCCATGTCTGGAGATTTTTTCACCCAGCTTGGCCTTCCTGATCCGGACCTTAATCTGGAGGTCGGCTCCGGCACTCAGGCGGAACAGGCCGCCGCCATTATGGTGCGCTATGAACAGGTGCTACGAAAGCAAAAGAGCGATTTGTGTCTGGTGGTTGGTGATGTGACCTCGACCATGGCCTGCGCCATTGTGGCTCGGAAACTGGGGGTGCCGGTGGCCCATGTGGAGGGCGGCATTCGGTCGGATGATTGGACCATGCCGGAGGAGATCAACCGGGTGGTGACGGATTCGATTACCAACTGGTTTTTCACGACCAGCGAGGTAGCGAATGCCAACCTGCGTCGTGCAGGAGTTGACGAGACACGGATTTTTTTTGTCGGCAATACCATGATCGACACGCTCTTGGCCAATCTGGACAGGTTGCGTCCGCCCCCATTCTGGGATGAATTAGGCCTGCGGTCAGGAGAATATTTTGTGCTCACCCTGCACCGGCCTGCGAATGTGGACGCCAGTGATCCGTTTACCTGTCTGCTTCAGGCCATCGCGGCAAGTGCCCGCAGTCTGCCGGTGGTGTTCCCGGTTCACCCCCGTACCGCCAAGACCTTGCGGGAGATCGAGGGATTGCCTGCGAATCTTATACTGGTAGAGCCCCAGCCCTACCTCGAGTTCATCTATCTCGCGAAGCATGCCAAGGCAGTCATTACCGATTCTGGCGGGATAACCGAAGAGACCACCGTGATGGGCGTTTCCTGCGTGACCCTGCGTGACACCACCGAGCGACCAGAAACGGTGACTATCGGCACGAACGAACTGATCGGAACCGATCCATCGTGCCTAAAGTCGGCACTGGATCGGCTGTTCGCCAGCGAGTGGAAACGGGGCGGTATCCCAGAGCTGTGGGATGGGCGCGCTGGAGAGCGCATCGTCGCGACGCTTGAAAAACTACTCTGCAACGGCAAGCAGTAATGAATTCTCCTGCCATTTATTGGCATACCCTTCGGTACCTGCGACCAATCCAGTTTTATGGAAGACTCTGGTTTCGCCTGGTCCGTCCACGAGTTGATCTGCGACCGTCACCACCACTCAGAAAGTGTACCGGGTCATGGGTGATACCGGTGCGACGGCAGCCCAGCATGGAGGGTCCAGCCAGATTCCGTTTTCTGAATGAAACGAGGGAACTGCTGGTGTGCGGTTGGGACGCTCCGGTTATTGAAAAATTATGGCGTTACAATCTGCATTATTTTGATGATCTGAACGCGTTGGATGCTGACCAACGTATCGATTGGCATCGTGATATTTTAATCCGCTGGGTTCGGGAGAATTCTCCTGGACATGGTACGGGATGGGAACCTTATCCGACCTCATTGCGGATTGTGAACTGGATCAAGTGGGCGTTCACAGGCCAGATGCGTGATGAGCTTGTCCTGGATAGACAAGCGTTGAATAGTCTGGGAGTTCAGGTACGTTGGCTATTAAAAAAACTCGAGATTCACCTGCTTGGTAATCATCTTTGGGCCAATGCCAAGGCGCTTATATTTGCGGGGGTGTTTTTTTCCGGACCGGAGGCAGAATCCTGGTTGCGCAAGGGGTTTGCGATTTTGGAGCGGGAGCTACCTGAACAGATTCTCCCTGATGGAGGTCATTTCGAGCGTAGCCCGATGTATCACGCAATCCTGCTGGAGGATATTCTGGATCTGATCAATCTGTCGCATGTTGCTCTCGCATGTTTCAGGCCTGAGCTTGTGTCACAGTTGCATGCCACTGCGACGCGTATGCTGCACTGGCTGCGCGTAATGACGCATCCAGATGGCCAGATCGCTTTGTTTAACGATGCGGCATTTGGCATCGCAGCAGATTGCGTGGCGATTGCGGAGTATGCGCAGCGACTAGCAGTGCCACTAGATCATAGAGACTTGCACATGATTGAGGCGTTGCCAGATTCAGGCTATGTGCGACTCCAAAATGAAAGAGCGGTTGTGATCTGCGATGTGGCCCCCATTGGGCCGGACTACCTTCCCGGTCATGCCCATGCCGACACTTTGTCTTTTGAACTCTCGCTGGATGGGCAGCGCGTGTTGGTCAATGGCGGTACCTCTACCTATGAAGCTGGTGCGGAACGTCACCGTCAGCGCGGTACCGCTGCTCATAACACGATAGTGGTTGATGGTCAGGATTCTTCCGAAGTTTGGGGGAGTTTTCGTGTTGCACGGCGGGCGCGGCCTTTTGGTGTGAGTTGGGATAGCGAAAAGGGTAGTGTTTGGCTTGAGGCTTCGCATGATGGCTATCTGCGTTTGGCGGGGCGCGTGATTCATTCTCGACGCTGGGTGTTGAAGCCGGATGGACTTTTGATCAAGGATCGGTTGAGTGGGCGCTTCGGCGAGGCTAGCGCATTGTGCCACTTGCATCCCGGTGCCAGCGTGCAGAGTGTGGATCAATCTGGTTCAGTGTATCTGCTTCTTCCAGGAGGGAACGCAAAAATTCGGCTCTTGTGTGATCCTCCGGTTGAGATTTGTCTGGAGCAATCGACATGGCATCCCGAATTTGGCCAGGGCGTCAATAGCACGATGCTCATGGCGAGTTTCCAAAGTGAATCGCTTTCAACGTGCCTGGGTTGGTGATGAACGAAAAACGTATTTTGATATTGAGTTTTTATTTCCGGCCGGATTTGTCTGCGGGGTCTTTCCGTACAACTGCATTGGTGGAAGCGCTGTTGGAGCAACAGTCTTGCAAAATTAAGATTGATGTTATTACGACCCTGCCGAACCGCTATCGCAACTTTGATTCTCAAGCACAAACACAGGAAAACGATGGGCAACTCAACATTCGCAGGATCAAACTTCCGCTACACCACAGCGGGATGCTCGATCAGGCAAGGGCTTTCGCTTATTTTGCGCGCGAAGTCTCCAAGCTCACCAAGGGCCAACAGTATGACTTGGTCTATGCGACATCATCGCGTTTGATGACAGCGGCACTTGGTGCTTGGATTGCAAGTCAGACGAACACCCCGTTGTATCTGGATATACGGGATATCTTCGTGGACACGATTAAGGATGTGTTGCTGAAGAAAATTGCGTTTTTTCTTAAACCATTGTTTTCTGCGATTGAGCATTGGACGATCAACCGTGCGGTACATGTTAATCTCGTATCTCAGGGCTTTGAATCATACTTCAAGGCACGGTATCCGAAGCAGTCTCTTTCTTATTTTACGAACGGCATTGACGAAGAGTTTTTGCATCAGGAGATCGCGAGCGGTTTTCCAGAGCGTGATGCATGTAGGCCGATCAGTGTGCTCTACGCCGGAAACATGGGCGAGGGACAGGGGTTGCATGTGGTCATCCCAACGATTGCCCAGCGTCTGGGCGGTCGCGTAAGTTTGAAGCTGATTGGTGACGGGGGGAGACGCTCGCAACTGGAAAAGGCCTTGACGGAAACAGGAGTGAAAAACGTCGAATTGGTCGCGCCAATATCCCGGGAGAAGTTGATCAAAGAGTACCTGGCTGCGGATATCCTGTTTCTACACCTAAATGATTACGATGCATTCAACAAGGTCTTGCCTTCCAAGATATTCGAATATGCAGCCCTGGGAAAGCCTATTTGGGCTGGTGTTTCCGGTTATGCGGCACAATTTCTGGATAAAGAGGTGAGTAATGCCGTAGTATTTCAGCCCTGTGATGTCGAACAGGCGCTTACGGTTTTTGAGCGGTTAGACATTTGTGATGCGCCAAGACATGCTTTTAAACAAAAATTCTCACGCAAGCTCATCATGCAGGAGATGGCTACGGATGTTCTTGCTTGCTTGGGGCAGGAGTCTGTGTCTTGAAGGTTCTGGTTACTGGTGCTGCTGGGTTTGTTGGCCTCGCATTGGTTGTTCGGCTAGTTGATACGGGGAGGTTTAGTGTTACGGCGGCAGTTCGGCGCGGACCCTGCGAATTGCTTGCCAGAGTCGAGCAAATTGTAACGGGTGATCTGACCCCGAACATGGATTGGGAAAAAATGTTGCCTGGTGTGGATGCTGTGGTCCATTTGGCCGCCCGCGTTCATGTGATGCAAGACGAAGCCGCGGACTCACTTGCCGAGTTTCGTAAGGTGAATGTCGATGGGACGATGAATCTGGCCCGCCACGCTGCTGCGGCCAGTGTTCGTCGCTTTGTCTTCATCAGCTCAATCAAGGTCAATGGCGAATCAACGTCTTTGGAAAGAGCTTTTACTGCAGACGATGTGCCTGCGCCACAGGACCCCTACGGAATCAGCAAGCATGAGGCGGAACAGCGTCTGCGCCAGCTGGCGGCAGAAAGCGGGATGGAGGTGGTGATCATCCGTCCCTCGCTGGTCTATGGACCGGGGGTACGAGCCAATTTTCAGAACATGATGCGCTGGTTAAAGAGGGGTGTTCCTTTACCGTTGGGTGCTATTCACAATAAGCGCAGCCTGGTGGCGTTGGATAATTTGGTGGATTTGATCATTATTTGTCTCGATCATCCTATTGCGGCTAATCAGACCTTTCTTGTGGCTGATGGGGAAGATCTTTCCACCACGGAATTGTTGCGGCGTATGGGGGTGGCTCTGGGGAGTCCGGCGCGGTTGATACCGGTGCCGACTTCATTGTTGAAAGCCGGAGCTGCTTTGTTGGGCAGACGCGATATGGCACAGCGACTGTGCGGGTCTTTGCAGGTGGATATTTCAAAAGCGCGGGAGTTATTGGGGTGGAACCCACCCATCAGTGTGAATGAGGCGCTACGCCGGACGGCACAAGGGTTTAATGAAAAAGTTGTTTGATCTGAGTCTGTCCAATCAAGCGGAACCACTTTTCATCTTGCGCCAAAGAATACAGGAAACCGCATGAAATACCAGTTTCGTAAACTGAATTTTTGGATTGTGCTCGGGGTTGACCTACTGCTACTGGTAGCCGCGCATCTGCTGGCCTATGTAATTCGTTTTGATGGTGCTGTGCCCCAGGAGCAGCGGGCCAACATCGCCACTGCCCTCGCTTTTCTTCTTCCCGCCAAGCTGGTATTGTTTCATTTGTTTGGGTTGTATCGCGGGATGTGGAGGTACACCTCCCTGGCGGATTTGCTGAACATTCTCAAGGCCTGCGTGGTTGCGGGGTTTATTACTTTGGGCGGGATTTTGTTGTTGAATCGTTTTGAGGGGTTTTCCCGGTCGGTTTTTGTACTCGATGCTCTGTTGACCTTCCTTTTTATCGCTGGGTTTCGCATTAGCCTCAGGCTTTCTTGTCAGAGTGTTTTCTGTCTGCCTTTCCTTCGTGATGATACGGGCAAACGGCAGCGCCGCAAACGGTTGCTCATCATTGGGGCTGGGGACGCTGCCGAGAAAGTGACGCGGGAAATTAACGATAACAAGGCCTTGCCCTACATGGTGGCCGGGTTTCTCGATGATCATACCGCCAAAATAGGCCAACAGATTCACGGCATTCCGGTTCTCGGCCCCATTGCGGATCTTTCGGAGTATGTGTTCAAGACTAAGGCCCAGGAGATACTCATTGCCATTCCCTCGGCCAGCCGTGATCAGATGCAGAGGATTGTCGAGCTGTGCAGGGCTTGCGAAATTCCGTTTAAAACCCTGCCAGGGCTGGGGGAGTTGATCAGCGACAAGGTTTCTATCAAAACCATTCGCGATGTTTCGTTTAAGGATCTCTTGGGGCGGCCACCGGTGCGCCTTGAGCTCGAACAGATCGGCAATATCCTGGCGGGAAAGATGGTTCTCGTCACCGGGGCTGGCGGGTCCATCGGTTCAGAGCTCTGCCGCCAGATTGTCCGATTTCAGCCCTCCACCCTCATCCTTATGGATGCCAGCGAACAGAATCTGTACCAGATCGAGATGGAGTTGCTCCATGAATACGGCTTCAGGAATTATGTGGCTGTGCTTGGCAAGGTGCAGGATAAGGTTTTGTTGGAGTCGTTGTTTTCGCACTATCGGCCGACGGTGGTTTTTCATGCTGCTGCTTACAAACATGTGCCCATGGTCGAGCGTAATCCTTGGGAGGGGGTGTACAATAATATCTTTGCCTCCAAGCGATTGATGGAGATTTCGGCGCGGTATGGGGTGGAGCGCTTCGTTTTGATCTCCACCGATAAGGCGGTCCGGCCCACGAACGTCATGGGCGCCACCAAACGGATGACCGAGATTCTCATGCAGGGGTTTTGCGAGAAGGGCAAGGACTCCAGGGCGGGGACCCGGTTCATGGCGGTGCGTTTCGGTAATGTTCTTGGTTCCTCGGGCTCGGTTATCCCCCTGTTCCGGCGGCAGATCGAGCTGGGCGGTCCGGTCACCGTCACCCATCCGGATATGACCCGCTACTTCATGTCCATCGAGGAGGCGAGCCAGCTTATTCTCCAGGCCGCGACCATGGGCGAGGGCGGGGAGGTTTTCATCTTGGAGATGGGGACGCCGGTGCGGATCGGCCAGATGGCCCGGGATTTGATCCAGCTTTGCGGCAAGGAGCCGGACACGGAGATCGAGATCATCTATACCGGGCTTCGGCCCGGGGAAAAGATGTACGAGGAGTTGATCACCGAGGGCGAGGGGATCGTGCCCACCGGCCATGAGAAGATCATGGTGTTGCGCGGGAACGGTGCTTGCCTGAAAGATTTGCAGGGATCGTTGGAAAATCTCAAGCAGCTCGCTTCAACCCATGACTCTGAGGGGATCAAGGCCGAGCTTGGCAGGGTGATCCCCGAGTACATAGCCCAGGCTGGTGAATCCGTCCTGCCCAGGGGGTGAGTGTTGCTGCTGTTGGGGCATCTTTTGAAATTCTGCTTACCAAACAATCTTAGCTTGCGCTGGAAATTGGGACGTGGAAAATGGGGGGGCAGATTTATTTTGTCGCCAAAAACGTTTCGGGAGAAATCCCCGCCTGTTTGAGAATGGCGCGGAGGGTTCCTTCTGGCATGTCTCCGGGATGGTTTGGGATTGTAGTGTATTGATTTGCTTTTTCATTATACCAGATTTCATGACTTCCAGCGGCATGGCGGTCGAAGCTAAATCCCAGCATTTTGAGTCGCTTGATTATTTCCCGATAGCGGAACCCGGCTAATCGGCCCATGTTAGACACCAACCACTAATGGATAATCGAAGGAATCTTTCATCGGAGGAAAGTTGAAAGTTTTTTGCCTTTCGACTTGGGCTTCCAGAAGTTTCTTGACTACGTCGCGGGCAATTTCCAAGGTTTCGGCGACGGTTCGGCCTTGGGCAACGAGTCCGGGAACTTCCATGGAAGTGGCGAGGTAAACCCCTTCCGGCAATTTTTCAATATGAAGGTTTATGATTTGTTCCATGGTCGTTCTCCAAAGTTTGAATCACATTAAGATTCATAATATAACATCTTCTTATCATCAAAGCGAAAGAGAAAGGGGACATCCGTGATAATTCCGGTTTGCCATCGTGATGGTAAGCCGGAATAAGGTGTGAGCGTTGCTCTTGACGGGTTATCTATCTGAGATAGCTTGTGAAATTATTAAATGAGGCGGTCATCTCGTCCTCTTGGGAATTTTGTTCTTTGCAAGAGGCAGCAGGTATTGTAAAGTGGTGCCCCATTGGCCAGCGCGCCAGTTTGATCTGAAAAAGCTGGAGAGGTGACCGAGTGGCTTAAGGTGCACGCCTGGAACGCGTGTGTGCGGCAACGTACCGTGGGTTCGAATCCCACCTTCTCCGCCAGATATTTTACGGTTTGATAGCCGGGTCCTGCGCAACAGAGACTTGCGAACCCCGCCAGGTCCGGAAGGAAGCAACGGTAGTGAGTTACTCTGTGTGCCGCAGGGGTGCCTGGCTATCATTTTTTTGTAAATGTGCAGCAGCACCGCATCTGCGTTGTCATCGGCCTGCTTATGTGCGCAAGCACACTTCGCAGGCCTCTTCCTAGCATCTGCGGCACTGCTGCACATTTACCTTTAGGAAGGCGGCTTGGGCCTTCGGCCCTTTGCTCGGCCTTTTATATCCCCCAGAAGTACCGGTGTTTGACACCTGAGGACTGAAAATGTCCTACCTGGTTTTAGCCAGAAAATGGCGTCCCCAGAATTTCGATGAGGTTGTCGGTCAGCAGGCCGTAGTGCGCACTTTGCGCAATGCGCTGACCCGGAACCGAGTGGCCCATGCCATGCTTTTTTCCGGGGTGCGCGGGGTTGGGAAAACCACCCTGGCGCGGCTTATGGCCAAGGCGCTCAACTGCCGGCAGGGCGAGCCGGATGTGCCCTGCGATCAGTGCGAGTCGTGCCTGGAGATCATGGCCGGCAACGCCATGGACCTGCATGAGATCGACGGCGCCTCCAATCGCGGCATCCAGGAGATCCGCGAACTCAAGGAAAACATCCGCTTTTTCCCTGCCAAGGGCCGCTATAAGATCATCATCATCGATGAAGTGCACATGCTCACCACCGAGGCCTTCAACGCTCTGTTGAAGACATTGGAAGAGCCGCCGGCCCATGTCTATTTCATGTTCGCCACCACCGAGCTGCACAAGATTCCCATCACCATCCTCTCCCGTTGTCAGCGCTATGAGCTCAAGCGTGTTCCCTTTGCCGAGCTGGTTGCCTTTTTTGCCAGGATCGCCGAGGCGGAACAGGTTGCTATTTCTCCGCGTGCTTTGGAGATGATCGGGCGGGAGGCTGAAGGCAGTGTGCGGGATGGCTTAAGTCTTCTTGATCAGCTTTTTTCCTTTGGCGGAGCTGAAATCAGCGATGGGGATGTGGCGGAGGTCCTGGGGCTGGTTGATCGCCGAATCTATGAAAATTTGGCACGGGCGCTCCTGGCTACAGATCTGGCCGGTTGTCTGGATATCTTTGAGCAAGGCCAAGCCGCAGGTATGGATCTCAAGCGTTTTGCCAACGATCTGCTGGGATTCTTCCGGGCCTTGCTGATTGCCAAGGTCAAGGCCAACCCCGAGGAATTGCTGGATCTTTCCGATCAGGAATTGGCGGCCATCAAGGATATTGCTGCGGGTGTCAGCCAGGAAACGCTGTACCAGTATTTTTCCCTGCTATTGAAGGGGAGTGAGGAGATGCAGTACTCGTCCCGCCCCCGCCTTGCGCTGGAGATGGCTTTTGTCAGGGCCACCCAGGCAGGCCAGATCGTGCCAACGGCCACCCTGCTGGGGCGTCTTGACGGATTGCTGGCCGGAGCTGTTTTTCTGCCGCAGGGCGCCGGGAGGCCTGTATCGCTGGCGATTTCCACGGCGGAACCGGAGCCAACCGCGCCCAGGGCTATGCCCCGGCCATCGATTGCCTCTTCTTCCGGAACGTTGCCGGAAGAAAAAAAAAATGAAATAGCGCTAGAATCCACGGCTCCCCAGGAGCAAAGCGGGCAACCGTCTCCCTCGGCCGCCGTTCTCCCTGCTGGCCGGGAAGTAAAAAGGCACTGGGGTGAGTTCATTGAGTATGTCAAGAAGCGCAAGCGCTGGATGGCTCCGGTGCTACAGCTGTGCGCCTCCGCCCGTGATGAAGGGGGCGAGTTGGTTCTGAAGTTTGATGACTCGTCCGACTGCAAGCTGCTACAGGAGCATGACAATTTGAAGCTCCTACAGGCTTTTGCCCTGGATTTTTTCCAGCATGATTTCCGGGTTGTTTTCAAGGTGCGCGGCGCACAGGCGACCGACGATGGCGGCGGTGACGAGGCGGAGAGCCTTCTTGTCGAGCGGCGGGTTTTGGCCAATGACCCCATGGTTCAGATGACTACTGAGATTTTTGGTGGGCAGGTCGGTAGTATCAGGACCGGGTCCAAGTAAAAGTGAAAAGTTGAAGGTGAAGGACAGGGGAAGCCGTCAGCCGCTTCTGCTGTCTGTCCACTGTGCTGAAAAGTTAATGCCGGAGATATGCGGATGGATATGAAGCAGATGGTGAAACAGGCGCAGCAGTTCCAGCAACGCTTGACGGAGAAGCAGGGGGAGTTGGCGGGCAAGCAGGTCAGCGCCACGGTGGGTGGCGGCATGGTGAGTGCTACGGTGAATGGCAGACATGAACTCATTAGTCTGACCATTGACAAGGAAGTGGTGGACCCGGCGGACCCGCAAATGCTCCAGGATCTTGTGGTCTCCGCAGTGAACGAGGCCATGCGCAAGGCCCAGGCGATGAGCGATGCCGAGATGGCAAAGCTCACCGGCGGGATCAAGATTCCTGGAATGTTTTAGGTGAAAGGCGCAAGGAAGATGAAGCCTAAAAAAATGCGGGTGTCTGGGGTTGCTTTTTCCCCGCTTTCCTTTTCGCCTTGGGAGTTTTCCACCATATGAATGTTGTTCCTCCTGCCCTAAGTCGTCTCATTGCAGACCTGAACCGCCTGCCGGGGATCGGCATGAAAACCGCGACCCGGCTGGCCCTCCATATTCTGCGGCGGCCCGCCAGCGAGGCCCAGAGTCTGGCCAGAGATCTGGGGGAGCTGCACCGAACCATCAGGTTATGCGGGAGCTGTTTCGCCTTTGCCGAGACCGATCCGTGCGCCATCTGTATGGATTCAGAGCGTGACGCCGGGTTGGTTTGTGTGGTGGAGGAATCCGCCGACCTCATGGCCATCGAGAAAACCGGGGCCTTCAAGGGCAAGTATCATATCCTGCATGGGGTTCTTTCTCCCATGGATGGGATTGGCCCGGAGGAAATCAAAGCGGATGCCCTGCTGGAAAGGATCAGGAAGCAGCAAGTGCGGGAGGTGCTGATCGCCACCAGCTCCACGGTGCCGGGGGAAGCGACGGCCGCTTATCTCATCAAACGGTTGCAGGAGGAGGTCGCGGTCAAAGTGACCAGGTTGGCTTGCGGGATTCCCATGGGCATGGACATCAAGTATGCCGATGAGCTTACGCTCAGTCGGGCCATTGAATCCCGGAAAGACACCTGTTCCTGAGTGCAATAACTGTATCTGGGCCGGGGTGTTCGGCTGCTTTTTTCCGTGGGTGAAGGTGGGCGGTCGAAACCGTTGTGGCTGGAATGATCATGTCATTTGAAGGGTAAACGGCATAAGGAGTCGTGTCGGACTTTGTTAACGGCGATGGGGTTATTCCGTAACGGCTCCTAAACTATTTGTCCTTGACACCAAGGTGAATTGTTGTTATTTGGTTGCCGTTTGGAAGTTTTGTCTAACAACGGGCTGTCGCCATGGGCGGCGTCTCATTATTTTTTTAGGCGCGTAGCTCAGTTGGTTAGAGCGCTTGCCCGACACGCAAGAGGTCGGCGGTTCGAATCCGCCCGCGCCTACCAGAGAACATTCACGGATATCGTGGCGTCGCGAGGCTTCGCAAGGAGTAGTAGTTGCTAAGTCTTAATTGTGCAGGCAGATTGACCTGGTCAATGTGCTTGTTTTTGTTTGTGCATTTGTGGAAAGGCTGATCCCAACAACCATGACGGAAATATCCCTTACCCTTCCTTCCGGGGAGCAGAAAACGTTCCCTGTGGGGACCACGGTGGCCGAGGCCCTGAAAGAGCTGGTTTCCAACAAGGAGCGCAAGCAGACTATCGCCGCCCGGTTGGATGATCGGCTGGTGGACCTGTCTGCGCCCATCGATGCCGATGCGGTCTTTGCGCCCATAACCGTCGACAGCCCCGAGGCCTTGGAGATTTTACGGCACAGTGCGGCCCATGTCATGGCCGAGGCTGTTCTTGCCCTGTTCGGCAAGGAGGTGCAGGTTGCCATCGGGCCGGCCATCGCCGATGGATTTTACTATGATTTTGACCGGGCGGAGCCGTTCACTCCTGACGATCTTGCCCTGATTGAAGCGAAAATGCAGGAGCTTGCCGCTGTTGCAGCCCCTTTTAGTCGGGAGACCATGTCTTCCGACCAGGCGATTGATTTTTTTGCAAAGAGCGGCCAGTCCTACAAGGTTGAGCTGTTGCAGGATCTGGGCGCTGAAACGGTGTCGCTGTACCGGCAGGGAGATTTTGTTGATCTTTGCCGTGGGCCGCATCTGCCCCATGCCGGTTGGCTGAAGGCCGTCAAGGTTATCAAGCTGGCCGGCGCTTACTGGCGTGGCGATGAAAACCGAAAGATGCTCCAACGCCTCTACGGCACGGCTTTTTTTGACCCCAAGGATTTGAAGGCCTATCTCCTTCAGATTGAAGAGGCCAAGAAGCGCGATCATCGGAAGCTCGGCAAGGAACTGGAGTTGTTTGCCGTTTCCGACCAGGTCGGACCGGGCCTGATTCTCTGGCAGCCCAAAGGCGCCCTGCTTCGAAAGATCATTGAGGATCACTGGCGCGAAGAACATTACCGAAACGGCTACGAGCTGCTGTTCACCCCGCACATTGCCAAGCGCGATATGTGGCAGACCAGCGGCCATCTTGATTTTTATGGGGAGAACATGTTTTCCCCCATGGAGATCGAGGAGGTGAGCTATCAGCTCAAGCCGATGAATTGCCCGTTTCATATCGGCATCTATAATACGCGTAAGCGCAGCTATCGGGAATTTCCCCTGCGCTGGTGCGAGTTGGGCACGGTATACCGTTTTGAGAAAACCGGCGCTCTGCATGGCCTGATGCGGGTGCGCGGCTTTACCCAGGACGACGCCCATATCTTTTGTCGGCCCGACCACCTGGAAGAGGAGATCTTCAATATCCTTGACCTGAACCTGCACATCCTCAAGACTTTCGGGTTTGAGAATTACGAGGTTTATCTCTCCACCAGGCCGGAGAAGTCCGTGGGCAGCGACGAGCACTGGGAGCAGGCCACCACCGCCTTGAAGCTGGCCCTGGAGAAAAAGGGTTTGGCCTACGAGCTTGACCCTGGCGAAGGGGTGTTTTACGGGCCGAAGATCGATATCAAGATCAAGGATGTTTTGGGGCGCAGCTGGCAGTGCTCCACCATCCAGGTGGATTTTAATCTCCCAGAACGTTTTGAAATGACCTACACCGGGGAAGACGGCAAGGAACATCAGCCGATTATGATCCATCGGGCACTTATGGGTTCCCTGGAGCGTTTCATCGGGGTGCTCATCGAGCATTATGCCGGAGCCTTTCCGGTGTGGCTTGCCCCGACGCAGGCCAGGATCATGAATATCACCGACGCGCAGATCGATTATGCGGAAGAGGTGTATGCCGAGTTGCGCAAGTCCGGGGTGCGGGTTGAAAAAGATATCCGCAACGAAAAGCTCAATTACAAGATCCGTGAAGCCCAGATGCAGAAGATTCCGTACATGCTGATCATCGGCGACAAGGAAGTGGAGGCGCGGCAGGTCACGGTGCGGTTGCGCAACGGCGATAATCTGCCGGGCATGTCAATCCCCGAGTTTGCGGCGCTGATTGCCAGGGAAAATGAAACCGGCCGAACTGGCGCTTGCAATAGCTAGGTGTTTCAGAGTAGTATGCAATATTTCAGCGTGCGGATGCCCAGCATCGTGTGCGGTGTTTTAAGAATAATGTGTGCGGAGGTATGAGTATTAAAGGGAAAAAAGTTGGCGACCGACCAGAGCGGGAAGTGCGGGCCAGAATCAACCATGAGATTGATTGCAAGGAAGTTCGTCTCATTGATGAGGAAGGGCAACAGGTAGGGGTTGTGCCTGTCCGCGAAGCGCTGGCAAAGTCCGAAGCGGCAGGGCTTGATCTTGTTGAACTGTCGGCTGCGGCTGATCCACCGGTCTGCCGGATCATGGATTTTGGTAAATTTCGTTACGAGCAGAGCAAGAAACAGCAGGAAGCCAAGAAGAAACAGACGGTTATCGAGGTCAAGGAAATCAAGCTCCGTCCCAAGACCGAGAAGCATGATCTTGAATTCAAGATTAAGAATATCAAGAAGTTTTTGCAGCAGAAGAACAAGGTAAAGATCACCCTGCGTTTCCGTGGCCGCGAGATCGTCTATGCCGATACCCTCGGCATGGAGGTCATGAACAAGGTGGTAGAGGAGTTGAAGGAAGACGCGGTTATCTTGCAGCCTCCCAAGATGGAAGGGCGGCAGATGGCCATGTTTGTAGGGCCGAAATAACAGTTCTGCCAGGGTTGGCGGATAAACATAGTGTATTGGTCGGTGCAGGTCTGCCGGCGAAGATATGAAAAAGGGAGAATACCATGCCGAAGATGAAAACAAACAGAGGGGCTGCCAAGCGGTTCAAGTGTACTGGCACCGGCAAGATTGTACGCCGCAAGGCCTTTACCAGCCATATCCTCACCAAGAAGAGCACCAAGCGGAAAAGGAATTTGCGCCAAGCAGGGATTGTTGATGCTACCAATCTCAAGGGGATCAAGCGTCTGTTGCCCTATATGTAAAAAACCGGTGGGACTGACTGTCCGCCTCAAGATGATTACCAGTGTTAACACTGCCGACGGACAGAAAACGTCGGAGAATGTCAATAAGGAGAAGTACGATGCCTCGCGTAACACGTGGATTTAAAGCGCGCCGGAGAAGAAAAAAGGTTTTGAAATTGGCCAGTGGCTTTATCGGTGGCCGGAACAGCCTGTACAGAACGGCAACGGAAGCTGTGGATCGGGCGCTGGTTTATGCCTACCGTGATCGTCGCCAGAAAAAGCGGGATTTCCGGAAGTTGTGGATTGTGCGGATCGGCGCAGCGTGCCATGAAAACGAGACCACTTACAGCCGGATGATGGGCGCTTTGAAGAAAGTGAATGTGGAGTTGGACCGTAAGGTTCTCGCCAATTTGGCCGTTCTTGATCCGGGGGCCTTTACCAAGGTTGCCAAGCTGGCCGCCAGCAACTAATTGTTGCCGTGCCCAGCATGCAAGAAGAACTGCTTCGCCTGAAAGCCGCTGCCGGTGAAGAGCTCGCCGCAATTTCTCAGAGCGACGAGCTCGAACCGTTTCGGGTCAAGTATTTGGGCCGGAAAGGGGAGTTTACCCTTGTTTTGCGGCAATTGGGTCAAGCTCCTCCGGAAGAACGCCCGCAGCTTGGGCAACTGGCAAACGAGATAAAGCAGGAGCTGGAATCCGCTTTTGCCGAGCTGGAAGCCCGGCTTGCTGAAGTTGGTGTTGGTTCAGTCCAGCCCACCCTTGATCTGACCCTGCCCGGGCGGACGATCCCTTTCGGCAAGCTGCATCCGGTGACCCAGGTCATGGATGCGGTCTGCTCCATCTTCGAAGGCCTGGGTTTTGCCGTGGCTGAGGGGCCGGATGTCGAGGTCGATTTCTATAATTTCGAGGCCCTGAACATCCCGCCGCATCATCCGGCTCGGGCCATGCACGACACCTTTTATATCAGCGACAGCCTGCTGCTCAGAACCCACACCTCGCCCATGCAGGCCAGGATCATGGAGAAGGAGCAGCCGCCCCTGCGGATGATCGCGCCGGGCAAGGTCTATCGTTGCGATTCGGATATCACCCACACTCCCATGTTTCATCAGGTGGAAGGGTTTCTCGTTGACCGCAACATCTCGTTCGCCGACCTCAAGGGTGTGCTTTCGGTATTCATCACCAGGATGTTTGCTGAAAATACCCCCATCCGTTTTCGTCCCAGTTTTTTCCCTTTTACCGAGCCCAGCGCCGAGGTGGATATCGGTTGTGTCATTTGTGGCGGCAAAGGGTGTCGGGTGTGCAAACACACCGGCTGGCTTGAGATTTTAGGCGCCGGAATGATCGACCCGGAGGTCTTCAAAAAGGTTGGCTACGATCCGGAAGAGTACAGTGGCTTTGCCTTTGGCCTTGGTATAGAGCGGATTGCCATGTTGAAGTACGGCATCACCGATATTCGGCTTTTCTACGAAAACGACCTGCGTTTTCTTTCCCAGTTTTAGGCTCCTTTAGGGGCGACACCAAAAGACACGATCCATGAAGTTTACGCTCAATTGGCTGCGCGAATATATTGACACGGACCTGGAGCCGGTGCAGATTGCCGATCACCTGACCATGCTTGGTCTTGAGGTGGATGCCTGTGTGCCGTGTTATCCCGAGTTGACCGGAGTCGTGGTCGCGAGGATCGATGCGGTTCAGCCCCATCCCAACGCGGACAAGCTGGTGCTCTGTGACGTTAATGTGGGTCAGGAGCGTAAGCGGGTGGTGTGCGGCGCTCCCAATGCGCGTGCCGGACTGGTTACAGCTCTTGCCTTGCCTGGGGCGGTGTTGCCGGGAGGATTTACGATCAAACCGGCGAAGATTCGCGGGGAGGAATCCTGCGGCATGCTCTGTTCGGCCAAGGAGCTTGGGATTACCGAGGATCAGGTCGGGATCATGGAACTGGCTGCGGACCTCCAGCCTGGGCAACCGCTCAGCCAGGCCTTGGGCCTGGTGGACACCATGATCGAGGTCGATCTTACCCCCAACAGGCCCGATTGCGCCAGTGTGCTGGGGATTGCCAGGGAAGTGGGCGGGATTATCGGCAAGCGGATCAGGCCGCCGGTGTTGGCGCCCCCGGTGTTGAACGGCGAGAATCTGCCTTTCAGCGTGGTGGTGGAATCCCCTGCTGATTGCCCGCGCTATGCAGCCAGGCTTATCAAAAACGTCAAGATCGGGCCTTCGCCCTGGTGGCTGCAACAGCGATTGCTGGCCGTGGGTATGCGTCCGATCAGCAACATCGTTGATATCACCAATTTTGTCATGCTGGAATACGGTCACCCTCTGCACGCCTTTGATTTTAACAAGCTGACCGGGGGTAAAATCGTGGTCCGGCGGGCAGAAACCGGCGAGAAGCTTGCCACCCTGGACGGAGTTGAGCACCAGCTTGACAGCGAGATGCTGATGATCTGCGATGCCGAGAGACCGGTGGCCGTGGCCGGGATCATGGGCGGGGCCAATTCCGAGGTTGACGCAGGGACCTGCGACATTCTTCTGGAAAGCGCCTGTTTTGCCGCCATCGGCATCCGGCGCACCGCAGGCAAGCTCAACATGAGCACGGAAGCGTCCTACCGTTTTGAGCGGGGCGTTGATCCGCAAGGTGTGCCCATGGCCATGGAGCGGGCTGTTCAGCTCATGGTCGCGTTGGCCGGTGGGGAGATTGTCGCGGGAGGTGTTGATTATCGTGAGGGAGTTGTCGCCTCGGCGGCCATCACTCTGCGGGGCAAACGAACCCGCGCCTTGCTGGGCATGGATCTGACTCTGGACCGCATTGCCGCTGCCCTGACCGGCATTGAAATTGAAGTGGAAAAGATTGATGACGATACCCTGCGGGTGACGCCTCCGAGTTTCCGGGTGGACCTTGAGCGGGAGATTGATCTTATCGAAGAGGTTGCTCGGATCGTGGGCTATAACCTGCTGCCCACCACCCTGCCCATGGTGCCCATGATTTTTTCCGAACCCGATGCCCTTCGGGAGCTGCGGAAAAAGGTAGCCCAGACCCTTACCGCCCTTGGGTTTTATGAGGCGATCAATTATAGCTTTGTGACTCCGCAGCATCGTGATCTGCTGGGGTTGGCCGCGGATGATGCCAGACGGCAGACCGTGCATCTGTTGAATCCTCTGGCGGAAGATCAGAGTGTTTTGCGGACCACGCTGTTGCCAGGGCTTCTTGAAAACCTGCGGCGCAATCTGAACCATCAGAGCCACGATGTTCGGCTTTTTGAAGTAGGCAAGGTCTTTCATCCCCAGGGGAGTGAGCAGCCTGCGGAACCTTTCCGCCTGGCCGCGGTTATCTCCGGGCGTCGGAATCCTGGGGCGCCTGTGCTCCATGCCGGGGAAACTCCGGCGGATATTTTCGATGTCAAAGGGGTCGTGACGCAACTTCTTGACAGTCTGAGATTCGGTGCGGCAATCACCTGCCTGGCAGGCATTGTCGGGCAGGAACTTCCCTTTGCCGAACCAGGCAGTGTTTTGGCCGTTATGGGAGAGGAGAAAATCCTGGGCTGGTGCGGGGCCTTTAATCAGAAAACGCTGAAGGCTTTTGGCATCAAGCAACAGGCCTTCTTTGTGGATCTTGATCTTGCCGCGCTCGGCGGTTTTTTACCCCAGGCAGCGAGCTGTGCGGTGTTGCCCAAGTTTCCCTTTGTGAAATGGGACATGGCCCTCATCGTGCCGGAGGGAGTTGCCGCCGGAGAGATGCTTTCCGCCATTCATGGCTGCGGCGAAAAGTTTATCGAGCGGGCCGAGATCTTTGATGTGTTCCAGGGGAAAAACATTGAGGCCGGAAAAAAGAGTGTCGCAATTTCTATCACCTATCGGGCGCTTGATCGAACCCTGGATGACGAAACAGTTGGCAAGATTCACCAAAAAATTATCGAGATGATGATTTCCCGTTTTAACGGTCAGTTACGTGAGGCATAATAGATGAAACGATCCAACCTTACCAGAAAAGAACTTTCGCAGACCATCAACGAGAAGATGGGACTTTCCCAGCGGAGCGCTGGAGAAATGGTTGATGCTGTTTTTGATGCGCTGAAGAAAACCCTGCTTCAGGGGGAGGCCATCAAGATCGTGCAGTTCGGCACCTTCACTGTGCGGAAGAAATCCTCGCGGGTGGGACGCAACCCCCGGACCGGAGAAACCATGGAGATTTCCAAGCGGCACATGGTATCCTTCAGGCCCAGCAAGGTGGTTCGGGAGAATCTGAACAAGGAATAAAGGACCAGTGTGACCAAAATATCTTGCCAGAGTTTTGATGAGGGTCAAGGAACAGCAGGCGCCCGTCTGCCTGGGATTCCTGACAAGCGGTACTTCAAGATCGGCGAGGTGTGCGCGATAACCGGGGTGAAGCAGCATGTGCTCCGATACTGGGAGTCGGAATTCAGGATTCTCCACCCGCAGCGAGCCCAGTCCAAACAGCGGCTCTATCGCCGGGTGGATGTGGAAACGGTTCTGGCGATCAAAAGGCTGCTCAAGGATGAGGGCTTTACCATCAGCGGGGCTAAAAAAGCTTTGGCGCGGGATGGCAACGGGCAGGAGCACGACGTTGTGGTGCCTGAAGCGGCGCAGGAGTTGTCAGGGAAATCCGGAGATATTTTTGGCCAGGTCAAGGCGGAGTTGTTGGCCTTGCAGAAAATTCTCGAGGAATAAAGCCGTTGGAGAGAGTCCAGCTTGACAGGTACCTCGGGCCATGCTAAATAGGGGCCAACCTGTTGAGTTGAGATATATTTTGTCGGGATGTAGCGCAGTCTGGTAGCGCACTTGGATGGGGTCCAAGGGGCCGGAGGTTCGAATCCTCTCATCCCGACCAGCAATAGTAAAGGGGTTAACCGTTTTCGGTTAACCCCTTTTTTTCGTTCAAACATGTGGCCACAATTATACTTCTTGCTGCTCCTTTGCCCCAGCCTTGTAGTGAAACGCGCACCACACCAGCGGCGCATAGGCGATCAGCAGCCCGGCCAGGCCAGGAAGCGATCCCCACGTTACCAGCAGGGTAATGGGAAACAGCCAGAGAAGATTGATCAGTCCGACTGCGATGGACACATGTCGGTGTGTGGTAAAACGGCGGGAGGCGTACTGGTACGCGTGGCTGCGATGGGCTTCGTGAAATGCCTCCCCCCGGATCACCCGGCGTAATAAAGTCGTGGTGGCGTCAACGATAAAGACCCCGAGCAAGATAAGCCAGCCCCAGAAGAATTCCGGGTCAACCTGGGCTGCTTGGACCGAGAGAAGCCCCAGGATCAGCCCCAGAAAACCACTGCCCGAGTCTCCCATGAAGATTTTTGCCTGTGGGAAATTCCAAAAAAGAAAGCCGGCAACCGCAGAGAGTAGCAATGCGGGAGTCAGCCAAGATTGCCCGGCAGGAGCAGAGAGTGCATAGGCAATGCTTCCGCCCAGGCAAACCGTGATTGCCTCAATGCCGGCGATGCCATCGATGCCGTCCATGAAATTGTACAGGTTGAGCAGCCAGACAAGATACACTGCGGCCAGCAAGTAGCCAGGCCAGCCGAGATACAACAGGTGCCCGAATACGGAGAGGGGCGGCAGTTGCCCCAGCCAGAAAAGCCCCCAGGCCGCCCCGAGAAAATGGGCGGCCAACCGCCACCTTGGCGCGATATGGCGGCGGTCATCCAAAAAACCAACCCAGGCGACCAGTCCTCCGGCGCCAGTCAGGGCTAGCAATACCTGGGTCGGTAAAGAGCCTACCAGCCACAGGCAGAACAGCCCTGCAAAAAACGCCGCCACAATGGCCAAACCACCCCCGTGCGGAGTAGGAATTTGGTGCGAGCTCCGCATGTTGGGGACATCGATAAGATTGCGCGCCAAGGCGTAACGCCGGATGAGTCCGGTCAGCAAAAGAGACAACCCGGCGCTCAGTAGAAAAAGTCCCCAGGGATGCATTAGGGTAGACATGATTTTTTTTGTCGCGATTGTATCGAGGTCATGGCACGCACTGCGTCTTTGCTCCGATCATGCGAAGGGCTGAACCGGCATCCATTGCCTGGGACATGATGTCCAGGTAGTCGTCCCTGAAGGCGTTTTTGGCAACCGGGGTATCGTGGGCCGTGAAGTTGCAGTCATGCTCTTGGCAGTATTTTCCCCTGGTCGCGAAGTTGAGGATGACGCGGGGGATATCGTAATGATGGATGGTGTTTTGCCTTACAGGACGGCCATTTTCGATGATGTAGATCCGGTTGAGAAAGGTGGCTTCCACGGTGCCGCCAAGATAGTTGAGATCCTGGTAAGTTTTGCTTCCCGAGAGGCTTGGCAGATGGTCGCTCACTATGATGATCAGTGACTTCGGGTCTGCTGCGATCAGACCTTTAACAAAGGTGGCAATGGCCTCGGTGCGGTAGTAGTACTGGTTGACGGCTTTTTCTAGCCCCTCGTCCTGGAAGTTCCCAAGCATCTTGACAACCATTGGCCGTTTGCTGAGGTTGAGGTCATGGGGGGTATGCCCGTACATGCTGATGATGTAGTTGAAGATGGGAAGCTTCGGGTTTTCTCGAATCCGTTTGGTGATGAACGCCAGGTTTTGGGAGAAAAGCACTCCGTCGAACATGTAATCCTCGTCCGTCACGTCCCCGGCGGAGAAATATGTGTCGTAGCCTGCGGCGAATTCCTGCGGGTAGTACCTTTTTTCAAAGCCGATGCCGGTATAAGCGTTGGTTGAGTTAAAGAAATCAGGTTTGTAGGCGTTGGTAGCGTTGGTTTCGTAGCCGCCTTGGGCGAGAATCCGGGGAAGACAGGGGGTCTTGGCCCCGGTGAACACATCGAATTCGATGCCGGAAAACTCACGCAGGGCCGGAGCCCCGCAGAGAACCTCGAACTCGGCCTGGGCGGTGCCCCCGGCAAACACCGGGGAGATGGAGATCCCCCCCTTTTTTGCCAGCAGTTTGCTGAAAGAGGGATGGGCAGGGTTGCGAGAAAAACAGGCTTTTTGTAAAAGGCCGGGGTCGAGAAAGCTCTCAAGAACGATGAGGTGGATATTCCGTTTTCCTTGCTGGCCCTTGAGCCCCGCGATCACCTTGTCTGAATCAATCAGGGAAGCGGGGTTCATCTGATGCCCGGCAATTTTTTCGCGGTAGCTTTTCCGCCTGGCTTCATTGTACAGCATCATGCTCAGACGACCGTTGTTGCGGGCGTTAGCCGTGTCGGAATAAATGATGATCTCCTGCTGGGTTTGCTGGAAAGCGGTCATGAAGAAATCCGGGGTTATTTCCACCATCAACAGCAGCGCCAGGAGGGGCAGCGAAGCCATGGCCATGGCCGCTCGCCGGGGGCGAAACTCAAGGGAAGCGAGAAAGGCCAAGAGGGGGAGGCCGATCAGCGCTCCGATCAGGGCGAGGGCCAGGGGAGGGAGCACTTGAAACATTTCCGGCAGTTCGGTTAGTTCGGTGATCCGCAGCATCCTGCCAAACATGATGAAGTAGGCATCGGACACACCATAAAACAGGAGGAGCGGTGCTGCGGCCACAAACGCCTGTAGGCGTGATTTGCGGAGGAGCTGATTGAGAAAGAAGTAAAGATAGAGGAGCAGGGGGATTTCCAGGCGCCAGGCCGGCAGCAATGAAGGCAGGCCGCCCTGCTGTTGGAGAATTGCCGTATAGCCGAGGAGGAAGAGCAGGAATGCGGCATAGCGGTTTGTCGTTAGGGCTTTCAGCCGGGCGAAATATGGGCGCAAGGTTGGGGGCATGGTCATCGTGTGGGAAAAAGAGGTCTCACCGCCGGTAATTCCGGCATGTTCCGGACAATAATGAGCTTAGGGCCGGAAAACAACATAGCTCGGAACTATACCATACAGCCCGATCTGCTCGCACATATTCTTTTTTTGCGAAAGGCGGCCATTCTCTTTTCTTTTCCGGCAAAGTTCTGATTGCCGGTTGAAAGCAGGCCTGCTAATCTTTGTGAGGGAGACGGTGATTATTTTAGGATAAGGTGGCCATGCGCATACTCGTAGTCGAAGATGATCCTAAAATTGCTGCTTTCATCAGCATGGGACTCCGTCAGTCCGGTTTTTCCGTTGATGTCGCCGACAATGGCGAGGATGGCCTTGTCCGGGCGCTGGACGGCGCCTATGATCTTGCCGTTCTTGATATCATGCTGCCAAGGCTTGATGGCCTTTCCCTGCTTGATCAGCTTCGCCGTCGGCAGGTCAACACCCCGGTGATCATCTTGAGCGCCAAGCGTTCGGTTGAGGACCGGATCAAGGGGCTACAGGCCGGCGGGGACGATTATCTCACCAAACCGTTTTCTTTTTCCGAGTTGCTGGCCAGGGTGCAGGCCCTGATCCGCCGGGCAGGCGCCGCGCCGGAAGCCACAATCCTGCGGGTAGGGGATTTGTCTTTGGACAAATTGAAGCGGGAGGTCTACAGGGCAGAGCGTAAGATCGATCTCCAGCCCAGGGAATTTTCCCTTCTTGAATATCTCATGAACAATCCAGGCCGGGTCATCTCAAAAACCATGATTCTGGAGCATGTCTGGGATTATAATTTTGATCCCCAGACCAATGTGGTGGATGTGCTCATCTGCCGCTTGCGCAATAAGATTGACCGGGATTTCGGACGAAAACTGATTCAAACGATTCGCGGGGTCGGCTATGCCCTTGGTAACGATTAAACGACTGACAAAAACCACGGGCTTCCGGCTGGCCCTGTGGTATTCCCTTATTTTTATTTCCAGCTCCCTTCTGCTTTTTGCCCTGCTGTACTTTCCCCTGCGCTCCGCGATCCTGGAAAAGGATCGGAACATCATTCTGGGCAGGCTCAATGAATACACCTTGCAGGAGCAACAGCGCGGTCTTCAGGCCATGCTTACCGAGATCCGTCTTGAGGATGCGGCTAACAGTCAGGCGGGTTTTTTTGTGCGGGTTGCCGATCCCACCGATCAGTCGCTCATTGTCACTCTGCCGCCGGAATGGCGTCATCTGACTGGGGGTTTTTCCCCGCTGTTCCGCAGCGGGGGAGGAACTGATGGCTGGATTGTCCTTCCTGCGAAAGAAAGAGGCGACTCCTTAGAGATTGTCAGTAGGCGGATCGGGGGAGGGTATCTGCTCCAGATCGGCAGGGGTTCTGGGGAACGGCAAAAAATTCTGGATTATTTCGGTGAGGTTTTTGCGGGGATCATGCTGCCGATGATCATCTTTGGTTTTGCCGGCGGTTTCTTTCTGGCCTTCCGTTCCCTGCGACCGGTGCGCGATCTCATTCAGGTCGTGCGTAGCCTTGACATCGGCAAGATGGACGCCGCCAGGGTGCCATCGCGGCAGACCGGCGACGAGCTGGACGAGCTGGTTCGCCTTTTTAACACCATGCTGGAAAAGATCGAGCAGCTGCTCACCGGCATGCGGGCTGCCCTGGATAATGTGGCCCATGATTTGCGGACCCCGGTGACCCGTATGCGGGCCGGGATCGAAATCGCCTTGCAGTCCGACAAGGCCGAGGTTTTGCGTGAGGCCTTGCTGGACTGTGCCGAAGAATCAGAGCGGATCATCACCATGCTCAACACCCTGATGGACATCTCCGAGGCGGAGACAGGGGTGATGAAGCTGTATCGGCAACCCATTGATGTTGTTTCGCTCCTCGCCGAGGTGGTTGATCTGTACCAGTATGTGGCGGAGGAAAAGAGGGTGGCGGTTGTTGTTTCAGGGCCATCTGGCCTCACGCTGATGGCGGATATGGACCGGATGCGGCAGGTTATCGGCAATCTGCTGGACAACAGCTTCAAACATACGCCGCCCGGTGGCCGCATCGAACTCACCGGTTATAGTCAGGCGGAAAATGTGGTAATTCGGGTGCAAGATACCGGGGCAGGCATCCCGCCGCACGATCTGCCCCGGATTTTTGACCGGCTGTATCGGGGAGATCACAGCCGCAGCCAGCGTGGCCTTGGCCTGGGCTTAAGCCTTGTCAAGGCGGTTATCCAAGCCCATGCCGGAAGCATCGAGGTGGAAAGTGCGCCAGGTCAGGGTGCGACTTTCATTCTGCGGCTGCCTGCCGATTCCCCATTGTTGTCCTGATCTGTCTCCTCCTTTCATGGGCATCGCGCCTGCTCATGAGCCGCTAAAAGTCTCAACCTTTCACTTTTGTAATGTCCAGGAAATCTTCTGGTAATTATTGGCATGCTAGATTCAGGCAAAGCAATGCTCTTTCCCTGCGAAAAATCTGCGGTCATTCCGACCGCAGACAAAGGGAGGGCTTATGCAATGGAGCTGGCTGGCCTCTATTATGTCAAAAATCATATCTTCCGTGTTTCCCCGTATTCTGTTTCTTGGCCGTTTTCAGCTTCTCCGCCTTTTCTTCCTCTGGTACAGCCTGTATGCCTTTGGCGTGCGCCTGGCGTTATTGAGCCACAGCTGGCCACAGATCGGGCATGCCCCCCTGACCGTGGGCACCATCTTTCTTGTCGGTCTGCTGTATGATCTGGTCAATGCCGCGTATTTCGCCATTCCCATCGCCCTGTATCTGATGGTTATGCCCCAGCGGTTTTTTGTCAGCCGCTGGCAGCGGGTTGTTCTCTACCCCTTTGCCTTTGCCCTGAGTTATGGCCTGGTTTTCTCTGCCCTGGCTGAATGGCTGTTTTGGGATGAGTTCGGCGTGCGTTTCAACTTCATCGCCGTGGACTATCTGGTTTATACCCATGAGGTGATCGGCAATATCCGCGAGTCCTATCCGGTGCCCCTGCTCCTCTCCATGGTTGGCGTTGTGGCCGCCCTGATTTTTATCGTTATTCGGCCCCGGCTGGAAGCCGTCATCGACTCGGTGCGACAGCAGAGCCACTCGGCCCGGAGGGGCTCCGGGCTTGTTGCCCGTCTGGGTGTTGGCGCAGCCTTTTTGCTCGTGCCCGTACTTCTATTTCTGACCGTGGATGGCGCCCTTCCTGGTGCAGCCTTTGATAATCGCTATGAAAAAGAACTGGCGGAGAATGGCATCTACCAGCTGTTTTCCGCCTTTCGCAATAACAGCCTGGACTACGCGACCTTTTATAAAAATATGGATGAAAAGGCCGCCTTCAGTGGCCTGCGCACCCTGCTTGCGACCAAAAACAGCCGCTATGTCGATGACAACCCCACGGACATAGAGCGAGAGTTGGCCTCTCCCGCCCCGGAAAAACGCCATAACGTCGTGTTGATCATGGTGGAAAGCCTGAGCGCGGAGTATCTCGGCGCCTTTGGCAACACCGCAGGTCTTACCCCCAATCTGGACGCCCTGGCCAAGGACGGCCTGCTGTTCAATCGGCTGTATGCCACCGGCACCCGGACGGTTCGGGGGATGGAGGCGGTTACCCTTTCCGTGCCGCCGACGCCCGGGCAGTCCATTGTCAAGCGGCCCAATAACGCCAATCTGTTTTCCTTGGGCTTCGTTTTTCGGGACAAAGGGTATGACACCAGGTTTTTTTATGGCGGCTTCGGGTATTTTGACAACATGAACGCATTTTTTGGCGGCAACGGCTTTGAGGTTACCGATCGCGGCGATTTCAGCGCGGAAGAGATCAGCTTTGCCAATATCTGGGGGGTATGCGATGAGGATATTCTGGGCCGGGCCCTGCGGGAATTCGATCAGTCCGCGAGCCCAAAGAAGCCATTTTTCGGGTTTGTGATGACCACCTCAAACCACAGGCCCTTTACCTATCCCGAGGGAAAGATCGATATCCCCTCAAAAACCGGGCGAACCGGGGGGGTTAAGTATACCGATTACGCCATCGGCAGGTTCATCGCCGAGGCGCGGCATCACTCCTGGTTTGACAACACGATTTTCGTTATTGTCGCGGACCATTGTGCCGGCAGCGCCGGGCGGCAGGAGCTTCCGGTGCACAGCTACCATATCCCCTTGATTTTTTATGGCCCAGGCATCATTAGGCCGGGGGTGAACTCCACCCTGGCAAGCCAGGTGGACCTGGGACCCACCCTGTTTGGCCTTCTCAAGTGGCAATACCACAGCAAATTTTTTGGCAAGGATATTTTGGCCTCTGATTTTACGCCCCGCGCCTTTATCGGAAACTACCAGCGGCTTGGGTATCTGGAGGGAGGTTATCTGGCCATCCTCAATGAACGACAGGGGATTGGCCAGTACCAGGTGGTCAAAGAAACCATGCAGGATGCGGTACTGGTTCCGGTGGCCGAGAATAAGGATTTGAGCGCTAAGGCCATCTGTTCCTATCAGGGAGCCAGTCTGCTCTACCAGAGGGGCCTGGATCATTGGTCGCCGGAAAAGAGACTCCCCCCAGTCAGCCAGGCAGCGGCCATGGTATCCCGGTCCGGGCCTAAAAAAGAGGGGATAAGCATGGATTTTCGTCGCGCTTTGTGATAATAAGGGAAGCTGGTTTGCAGCAATCGCGCGAAGCATCCGGACTGTGGCGTACGCCCATGGCCGAATTCCACAATACTATTCGAGCAGAAGAAGAGGGCTTCATGGCTAAGGATAAAATTTTCGCAACCCCACAGGGCACGGTGGCGGATTTCAGTTTTGACGCGAAGACCGCCTCCGTCTTTGACGACATGTTGGTCCGTTCGATCCCTTTTTATCTTGAAGTGCAGCGGATGATGGCCGAATTGACCCTGGATTTCGCCGTGCCGGGTACGAACGTCTACGACCTGGGCTGCTCAACCGGAACGACCCTGATCCAGCTCGATCCGATTCTCCCTGAGGGAGTACGGATGGTGGGTTGTGACTATTCCGAGGAGATGCTGAAAAAAGCAGAGGAAAAGCTGAAGGGCCACGGCATGCAGCATGATTACCATCTTGAGTGCATGGATCTCAACAACGAGGTGCGGGTCGAGAACGCCTCGGTGGTGATCATGAACCTCACCCTCCAGTTCGTCCGCCCCCTGAACCGGGAGCGCTTGATCCAGAGCATCGCCAAGGGGGTCAACGAAAACGGCTGCATGATCCTTATCGAAAAGGTGCTGAGCCGGGATTCGCTGCTCAACCGGTTCTTCATCAAGTACTACTACGATTTCAAGGAGGCCAGCGGTTACAGTAAGCTTGAGATCAGCCAGAAACGCGAGGCCCTGGAAAATGTCCTCATCCCCTACCGGGTGCAGGAAAATGAGGAACTTGTTTTGCAAAACGGCTTTAGCGAATGCGAGATCTTTTTCAAGTGGTACAACTTTTGCGGCTATATCATTCGTAAGGTGGCAAAATGAGATTGAGCAATCCCTTCATGGTTGGGGCGGGGAACTTCTTTTTCCGCTATCGGGCCTATATGTTCCCGGTCATCTTCATTGTCATGCTCTTTGTTTTCCGGCCGCAGGTGATCGTCAACGAGACCGTCACCAACTGGCTGACCAATCTGGGTCTGGCCGTAACCTTGCTCGGCGAGGGCTTGCGTTTTTTTACCATTGGCTTTGACTACATCGAACGGGGCGGGAAAGACGGTAAGGTCAACGCCAGCCGCCTGGTTACCGGCGGGATTTACAACCATGTCCGTAATCCCATGTACCTTGGCAATATCCTGATCGCCATCGGCATCGGGTTGTATGGCGGTGCGCCTTTGGCCTTTGTCACGGTGCTGCCGTTCTTCGTCTTTTTCTACTATGCGATCATGGCCACCGAGGAGAAGTTCCTGTACGGAAAATTCGGGGAGGAATACGAAGCATTCTGTCGTAGGACGCGCCGGCTGTGGCCGTCGTTTGCCAATCTCGGCCAGACCTTGTCCGGGTTCAACTTCCATTGGTGGCGCGCCTTGATCAAGGACAGCGGCACCGCCTTCTGGACCTTTGTCGCCCTGGCGCTGATTCCGTTGTGGCGGGAGTATTTCCTCCATGGCGCCACGCTCAGCGAATCGGCCTATGCCCCACATGCTGCGGGTATTGTGGCCGTGCTGCTTCCCATTTACATCTGCCTGCGCATTCTCAAGAAAAAGGGCACCATCGACATCTCGTCCTAATATCGGGCAATGCCCGGCTTGCTGTCTGCTTGCCTATTCGTCGTAGAGTTCGGGCGTGTGCCGGATGATCTGGGCATCGACCAGATAGATGACATCCTCGGCAAT
>CAYTVV010000002.1:0-79573 GCA_964441875.1 uncultured Desulfurivibrio sp. | reverse complement strand
CCTTTACAATCACCGGTACTTTCAGGAAATGCTCCGCCATGAATTTCTCCTGGCCGAACGCCACCAGACCGAGTTGTCGTGCATGATGCTCGACCTCGACCTTTTCAAGGAGGTCAACGATACCTGCGGCCATCCCTTTGGCGATCTGGTGCTGAAAGGAACAGCGGAACAGATTCTGCACGAGGCCCGCGCCACGGACACCGTGGCGCGTTACGGCGGAGAGGAGTTCGCCATCCTCCTGCCCAACACCGATCTGGAAGGCGCCACAAGCATTGCCGAACGTATCCGCATCCGGGCCCAGGAATATATCCACCAGGATAAGGACGTTGCCATGCGGGTCACCATCAGTATCGGTCTGGCCTCGAACCAGGCCCACTCCCCGCAAAGGCCGGAAGAACTGCTGGCCTTTGCCGACCGCGCCCTCTACCAGGCCAAAAAGGCAGGGCGCAACAAGGTAATTGCCTACTCTGAGCTTGCCGCGATGAAGCACCCCTGAATCCTTCGGTCTCGCGCAGGAGAGCCTTGCCGAAGAGCCGCAGGCTCGGGAATCTTCGATATTTCGGTGGAAATCGCCTTTTTTTTCGGATACAAGCAAACGCATGCTGCCACAGAAATCAGATTACAAGTCCCCCTGGAAACGATTTGCCGTCAATATCAGCATGGTCATCCTGCTGTTCATTTCCGCGCTCTTCACCGGCATTTACCTCAACAACCAGAAAACCATCGAACAGGAACTCAAAAACCGGGGCCAGGCGCTTTTCAGCATCCTTGTCGTCACCCGGAAATGGAATGCCTTGCACGGCGGCGTCTTTGTCGAAAAAACACCAGGCATGGAGTCCAACCCCTACCTCCAAAATCCGGATATCACCGCCAGCGACGGCAAGACCTACACCAAGAAAAACCCGGCGCTCATGACCCGGGAGATCTCGGAAATCGCCGACCGTGAAGGCGCTTTCCAGTTTCACATCACCAGCCTCAAGCCGCTCAACCCCAAGAATACACCGGACCCCTTTGAACGGCAGGCGCTCTTGCGCTTTGCCCAGGGAAAAAATGAGGCGATCAGCAAGGAAAAGCGCGATGGCGCCACCTATTACCGCTACATGGCGCCGCTCTTCGTCGAGCAGCCCTGCCTCGCCTGCCATGCCGCGCAAGGGTATCAGCTTGGCGATGTTCGCGGCGGCATCAGCGTCCGCTTCAATATTGAGGGAATGGAACACGCCCTGATGCTGAACAGATTGCTCCTTGGCCTGCTGTTCATGGTGACGCTGGCCTCGTTCCAAGGAATCGTCCACCGCCTGGTGAGCGCTCTCAAAGGAAAACTGGTTGCCGCGGAAGAGCTTATCCGGGAGATGGCGATAACCGATGACCTGACCAAGCTCAAAAACCGCCGTTTCCTGCTCAACCGCCTCAGGGAGGAACTCGATCGCGCCACCCGCTACCGTCGCCCTCTTGCCTGTATCTTTTTTGATGTGGACCATTTCAAACGGGTCAATGACGATTATGGCCATGAAGCGGGCGACGTGGTGCTAAAAACGATCAGCGCCACGGCCCAGGAGCAATGCCGCCAGACCGACACCCTCGGCCGTTACGGCGGGGAGGAATTCCTCATGCTTTTGCCGGAAACCGACCTGGAGCAGGCAAGCGCTCTGGCGGAACGCCTGCGGCAAGCCATCGCGGAACAAAGCAGCCTCGTTGACCAGCACCAAATCCGGGTCACCGCCACCTTCGGCGTGGCGTGCTACTCCCCCGAGAGCGCCGCCGCCCAGCCCGAGCTGTCCGACTTTATCAAGCAGGCCGACACCGCCATGCTCGAAGCCAAAAAAGCCGGGCGCAACCGCGTCGGCATCGCAACCTGAATCAATTTGTCAGGAAAAATACAGAGCACCCCTTATTGCCTGCTCGAACCATTCCGCGTAGTTTCCTTTGAACATCAATGCGTTCAAAGGATTAACATCCCCCATGAAAAAAACGCTCTCCGTTCCCGGCTGGCAGGACATTGGCGCTGGCTATGAAAGCTCGGTTTCAAACGAACTTATCGACCAAGCTGTCACCCGACTCGTAGCCGAGCATCTCCCGATCTTTCTTGCCGGCAAAGGCTACCAGTCCGGCCCCGCCATCCTGATCGGCACAAACGACCAGGGCCTGCTCATTGATAAGCCCCGCGACTGGCGCCCCTGCCAAAAAATCCGGCTTATTTTCAAGGATGCGGCACGGCTTACCACCCATTTTGACCTGCGGATATTGGCCGAATCCGCGGACACCCTGCAATCTTCCCCGCCGAGTGAAATTTTCCGCTTGCAACGCCGGGCCAGCTACCGGGTCGATATGCCGCACGGCTGCCATGTTTCCTTCCGGAGCAACAACAACCTGCACACCGGCCTGAAGGTAAGAAATGTCAGCGCCGTGGGCATGCTCTTTTTTTCCAAAAAACCGGTGGAGTTACCGCGAACCGCCATTCAGGACATAGCCCTATCCATTCCGGCCAGGGAAAGCGGAGACCTTCTTTCCGGCTGGCAGCAACAAAAGATATCCCAAGGAGAAGTGGTCAGAACCTTCCATGACCGGCAGATGGGGCTAGTCTTTTATGGGGTGGCCTTCCAAAGCAAACGGAAGGAAGAGGATGAATTGACCCGCTATATCCGCCAACGCGAACGGGAACTGCTGTTCAAGGGACTACCTGCCTGATGCGGAACTACAACTTGCTGCGGCGGAAACCGATGGTGGCGACAGTGCCCTTGCCTTCCTCGCTGTCTAGCTGAAACGAGCAACCGGGGTGGTCCTCGATAATCCTTTTGGAAATGCAGAGACCCAGGCCGGTTCCCTGCGCTTTCGTGGTAAAGAAAGGCAGGAATATTCTTTTTTTAATCTCCTCGGGAATCCCCTCCCCGGTGTCCGTCACGTCAACCTCCACCAGATGTTCCTGCACCCTGGTGCTGACCACGACCTTCCCCCCCGGCGGGGTAGCTTCAATCCCATTCTTCACCAGGTTCAACAACACCTGTTTTATCTTCTCCCGGTCCACCTCGACCACGACATCGGCGCCAGGCGCAAAATGGATATCAATTCCCTTGCCGCCGGAATAGGAATGCGCAAGATCAACGACCTCTTCGAGAAGTTCATTCAGGGAGATTCCCGCCAGATTAAGCTGCGGTGGCTTGTACAACTCTTTGAGGCCCGCAAGCAGATGCTCCAGGCGGGTGACCTCATCGACGATAATGGTCAGCTTGGCCCTGTCTTTCTCCTCCGTTGCCTTCTTCAAAAGCTGGCGGGCAAACCCGCCGATCATGATCAGCGGGTTTTTTATCTCGTGGTTGATCTCGGCCACGGTCTGGCCCAGCGCGGCCAACCGCTCGTTTTGGGCAAGACGGTCCTCCAGATTCCTGGTGTCGGAGAGATCCCTGACCAGACCGGTAAAATAGAGCTGCCCCTCGATGTCTGCCACGGAAAAAGAGATGGAGGCAGGAAAGGTTTCCCCGTTTTTACTGGCCACCGTCAATTCCGTCTCGTGCCCTATCAAGGTCGCCTCGCCGGTTCGGACGTAGCGTGCCACCGCCAGCTCATGTCCGGCCCGACACATGGGGGTCAAAATTTTCATCAGATTCTGGCCGAGAACCTCCGCCCGGTCATACCCGAACATCCTCTCCGCCGCCTTGTTGAAAAAAATCACCGTGGAGCTTTCGTCAATGGTGACAAAGGCCTCATTGGTATTTTCAACCGCGTTCTTGAGAATAAGAAGATGCTTCTGCGTCTCTACCGCCGTTTCCTCAGCCATACCCCTCCACCCGATCATGGATCACAAAAGGCTCGTCCGCTGCTTACCAGCCGTGTGCCTAAGCGTGTTCCTTTACCGCTATCCCCTTTTTCCTCAGGTCGCTGACAACTGCCCGGATCTGTTTTTCATTACAATCATCAACCTGATAGACGTTCTTCATTCCATCCAGAAAATACAGGGTGAACCGGCCCTCGCCGCTCAACTCGGCGCTGCGGATGTGATTCGTGTCGAGCCAAGGCTTCAGCTCTTCCATAAATTCATGCAGGCTGCATTGTTTCATCATCATCCTCCTCGCCCCAATGATTGTTACGAATTACCGACAATCAAGAGCCACCTTGATCCGGTTGCCCCCTTCACCCTTGGCCAGGTAGTGCGCCCCCTCCGCGGCAATTACCAGCCCCTGCATATCCGAACCGCGACACGGTTCGGCGGTTGCCAGGCCGATGCTCGCTGTCAGGCTCACCCCTATTATCGCCCCGCCGCAGCTGATATTCAACGCAGCCAGCTGCTCCATGAATTCATGGGCCACGACCAGGGCGCCTCCATTGGGAGTGTTGGGCAGGATGGCGGCAAACTCCTCGCCGCCATAACGGACCACGGTATCTCCGGCCCGTTTGAGGACACAGCGCAAGATGTCGGCCACCTTCCGCAGGCATTCGTCACCCTTATCCCGTCCATGGGCCTCGTTAAATTTTTTAAAATCATCAAGATCCACCATGAGCAGGGAAAGAGGAACCGCCTCCCGCCTGGCCCGATTCCATTCCCTAATCAGGATTTCATCAAAATAACGGCGATTGCCCACCTCGGTCAGGCTGTCGCGTGGCACCATGTGCATCAGGCGACGGTTCATGGTGTCCAGCTGGCGGGTAAGCTCGACCAGCTCCTGCTCCCGCGCCTTGCGTCGATCGGTTTCACGCTTCAGTTTCAGGGCGGCGCGAACCCTGGCCAGCAATTCGATCTCCTTGACCGGTTTGATGATATAGTCTGTCGCCCCCATGGCGAACGCCTGGGCCAGCGCCTCATCGTCGTCGCGGACCGTGACCATGATCACCGGGATATCCCGCAGCCCATCCTGCGCCTTTATCCGTTGGCAGGCCTCGATGCCGTCCATGCCCGGCATCATGACATCCATGAGGATGAGATCGACCCTTTTCTCCTCCGCCTCGGCCTCCTCGGTTGAGGCCAGCATTTCCAAGGCGTCCAGACCGCTTCTCACACAATACAAATCCGCATATCCCTCCTGCTGGAGCATCTCCTCAAGCAGCATCAGGTTTACAGGAATATCGTCAACAATAAGGATTGCCATTTTTACTCCGATATTTTAGGAGCCGTTTTAAAAATAACCTGTACAATTCTGGTCGTTTCCTTACGGCTCCTGACGCTGCTGTCGTTTGGGCGATACGGAATGCCCACATTATTTTTCAGCCAAGGCTTGCGGCAAGAACGGTGGGCAGGCATCGCCTGGACGCACCTCTTCCCCAGCATGGATTCATGGTATAGAATCATGCCGGATTTTAAAAGAGACATATATGACAAACGCGGAAAAAAGGGGGAAACACACATGTCCGTAACACAAAATCAAAGGGTTACAAAGCAACAACCGTTGTAATCGCGGCTTCTTGCGATTTCAACAAAAATATTTTCAACCTTTTCGCTCAATTCCCGGCAACAGGACGGATATGACCTACACCCCCATCATCGGCACCCTTGGCTACATACTGTCTCCAGACCGAACCCAAACCCTTCTTGTCCATCGTAATGCCCGTCCGACTGATGCCCACCTGGGCAAATACAACGGGCTCGGCGGCAAAATGCGGCCGGACGAGGATGTTCTTACTTGCCTCACCAGGGAAATCAAGGAAGAGGCAGGGATCGACTGCGAGGAGATCCTGTTGCGCGGAACCATCAACTGGCCCGGCTTCGGTCCGCAGGGGGAAGACTGGCTGGGCTTTATCTTCCGGATCGACCGCTTCCACGGCACACCCTTCCCTAAGAATGAAGAAGGGGTGCTCGCCTGGCACCCCATTACTCACCTGCATCTCCTGCCGATGTGGGAAGGAGACCGCTATTTTCTGCCTCTGGTTTTTGACTCCGATCCCCGCATCTTCCATGGCCATCTTCCTTACAAAGACGGCCTGCCGCTGAGCTGGAGTTTCACCAGAATCTGATTGTTATCGCCCCCGGACCGGGAGCAGACGGGGCTTATCAGCCGCAGCTTTTGTTGGACCTGGGATCCCAGGTGTCATAGGCCTTGCTGTAGAGATAATCATTGATATACATCAATTCTTCCGGGGAAAGCTTGGCCCAGGAACCATCCTTGGCGCATCGCACATTTTTTCTGTAAAATACGGCGTTCCAGCCCATCATGGTCCGTGAATCCTCATTCATGTACCGAGCGCCCCGTTCGTTACCCCTGAAATGGCAGCTTTTGCAATTACTTTTATACAGCTTATACCCATCAAAGGTGTTTTTAAACTCCAAGGCACGGCTGGTCTGGGTTGCCGGATCAAAACGGTAGGCCGTCTCTCCGCCCTCATCATCGGCAAACACCCTGGCCTGAGACAACGAGACCAGGATTGCCGCCATCACAACAATAACCGCGATCTTTCCTTTCATCTTGTGACCTCCTGCATTACGTTTGAGACAATCCCCACGACAGACAATGCAATTGTTACATCAACCTGCCCACCAAGCCCGGCTATCTTGAACTATACCCCACATTTTTTACAGACAAAATATACCACCATGTGACACAAGCCGCTAAAAATTATTTGCCAGCCCCCACATCTTTCCCTCCGCCTTCTCATTCCCTACTGGTCCCTGGGAAAAAACTGCCCTTATTAACCAGCTGATAAAACTCGATAAAAATATTGTTTTTGCCTTATTTTTCATGTTTATACTGAATGTATTCTTTATTCTCGCTTTTGGGCCCAAAAAACACAAGGTCAATAATCATGCTGTCATGCACACGCTGGGTGGGTTCATGCGCACCGGATCAATGATGGGACGCTGCCTCCGATGCTTCGCGCTTTTTTGCCTCCTGGCGGCCCCGACAGTTGCCCGGGCCATGCCTGTACCGGTGGTTATTACCCCGGGAAAAGGCTCATATCCCCTGACGAAACACCTTGAGCTTCTTGAAGATCCGACCGGAAACCTGACGATCATTGACATCGTTTCAAGGCAAAATGAGGCCCGGTTTACCCCCACAACCGCCGACACCCCCAGCTTCGGCTTTACCACTTCGTCTGTCTGGGCTCGTTTTACCGTGAACAACAGCCTTCCCAGGTCCGTAGAATACTTTCTTGAAATAAAATACCCGCTTCTTGATCACCTCGATTTGTATACCCCAACCGACACAGGCACCTTCACCGTTCTCAAGGCAGGCGACAGCTTCCCTTTCAAACAGAGAACCATCCAGCACAAGAACAACATTTTCCCGATCAGGCTTGCAGCGGGTGAAGAGAAAACCCTGTACCTCCGCTGTGAGACGACCAGCTCCCTGAACCTGCCCATCGTCCTGCATTCGCCCGCCTGCCTGGCCGAAGAAATCACCAGGGAGCAGACGCTGCTGGGCATCTATTACGGCATCCTGCTGGTCATGATGATCTATAATTTTTTCATCTATCTCGGCCTCAAGGACAGTACCTATCTCTACTACGTCCTTTTTGTCTTCACCTATATGCTGTTCCAATTGAGCGTCAATGGCATGGCTTTCCAGTACTTCTGGCCCAGCCAGATTTGGTGGGCCAATAACTGCACACCCTTGTTTATTTTTCTCGCCTACATCTTCGCTACCCAATTCACTCGAAACATCCTCGACACGGCAAAAAATGTTCCCCGAATTGACACCATTCTCCGAGCAGGCCTCGCCCTCTCCGTACTTGGCGCCGTGCTGACCTTTTTTGTCGGCTACCACCTGAGCATCCGCCTCGCGACCCTGATGAGCCTGACCGTGGTTGCCCTGATCGTTGCAGGCTTTATCTGCATGATCAAAGGCTACCGCCCAGCCCGTTATTATTTCCTGGCCTGGTCTGTTTCCATGCTGGGGGTAACTGTGTATGCCCTGAAAACCTTTGGCGTCCTGCCCCACATCTTCATTACCCACTGGGGCATCCAGCTCGGCTCAGCCTGGGAGGTCATTCTGTTGTCCATGGGACTTGCTGACCGGTTCCAACTCATGAAACAGGACAAGGAGCAGATGCAAACCGTCTATGCCCGACAGCTCGAAGAGGCACACGGCAAGTTGGAAAAATCATTCCGGGATCTGGAACAATTTAAAGATTCGCTGGAACTCCTGGTTGAAGAACGCACGGCAGACCTGAGCCGGGTCAATGAGAACCTTGCCAGGGAAGCCAAAAACCGGCAAAAAGCGGAAGCACGGGCAGAAGCGGCCAGCAAGGCGAAATCCCAATTTCTCGCCTCCATGAGCCATGAGATTCGCACCCCGATGAACGCCATTCTCGGCATGGCGAACATGGCGGTAAAAATGGCGGAAACAACAAAGCTGCAACAGTACCTCACCATTATCCAAGACTCCGGCAAGGCGCTGCTTGCCCTGATCAACGACATCCTTGATTTCTCAAAAATCGAAGCCGGTCGCCTTGATCTCGAGTGCGCCAATTTTGATCTGCGGGAAACCGTGGAGAGCCTTGCGGACCTGTTCGGCAAGCAAGCCACGGACAAAGGCCTTGAATTACTGCTCAACGTGCAGGGCAACCCGCCCTGCGCCATGATTGGCGACTCCCTTCGCCTGCGCCAGATTCTGATCAACCTGGTCAACAACGCCATCAAATTTACGGAAAAAGGCGAGGTCGCCATCACGGCGCACTGTGAAAAGCAAAACGACGACCAGGCTGTGCTGCATTTTTCCGTGCAGGATACCGGCAGCGGGATCAACCATGACCAGATCAGGCAGCTCTTCAGCGAATACACCCAGGCAGACAGCTCAACCTCCAGGCTTTACGGGGGAACCGGCCTTGGTCTTGCCATCAGCAGGCAGCTGGTCACCCTGATGGGCGGAGAAATCAGCGCCGAAAGCGAGCCGGGCAAGGGCAGTACCTTCCGTTTCACCATCCGGGTGCAACTGCAACCTCCGGAGAAACAACAGCCCCTCACTCTTCCTGCCTCGGTCGCCGGGGCCAGAGTTCTGGTGGCGACAGATCATCCGGCCCTGCGGGAAACCTTGCTGGAGATGCTCTCCGATTTCGGTTGCAGAGCCGAGCCCTTTTCGCTTCCGGCAAAAGACGGCTCGCTCCTACCCATTGCCCCCATGCTCGGGGATCAGGCTCTTCTTGTTCTCGACAGCTCCCTGATCGGACTCGACCTGCCCATTTTCCTGAAAGAGCGCCACGCCAACCAGCCGGACACCCCTGCAATCCCGGTCATTATTCTCACTCCGCTCGACACGGAAACCGCCGCTAAAGACATGAAAAACTGCCCAGGGATCATCCTCCTGAACAAACCAATCAAGCAATCATACCTGTACGACGCCATTGGCGCCTGCCTGGGGACAACAACCACAACAGCCCCCCCCTTTTCGCCTGCGATGGAAAGCGACAGGAAACAGTTCAAGACCCTGGCCGGCAAACGGGTACTTGTGGTCGAGGACGACCCGGTAAACCAGATGGTGGCAAGTCAACTCTTGACAAGAGTTGGCATTCTGGTTGATATAGCGGGCAACGGTCAGGAGGCGCTCAACGCCTTGCAAAACAAAACCTATGACGCAGTATTAATGGATGTCATGATGCCGGAAATGGACGGTCTGACCGCAACCAGGGTCATCCGCCAGACGTTGCGGCTTGACCTGCCCATTATCGCCCTCACCGCTAACGCCATCAAGGGCGACCGGGAAAAATGCCTTGAAGCCGGCATGAACGAGTATCTGACCAAGCCCGTGGAAATTCAGTGCCTGTACCAGGCTCTGGAAAAATTGACGGTCTCGTAAAAAAAGAAAGCTGTCAGCGGATGGGCCTGGACCCATCCGCGCAGGTCCGCGACACGAAATCAAAGAGTTACCGATTGCCAATCGTTGTAATCGCGGCTTTTTTTTGCGATTACAACAAAAATTAATTTCTATGCAACAATTATGATCTCAACCACCATCACAACCTTGCCCCTGCTCCTGGAGGAAAGCACCCAGTCCTTCGGAGACCGGCCCGCAGTGGGTTTCGCCTTTCAGCCGCCCATGCGCTATGGGGAGTTCCACCAAAAATCGCTGGAGGTCGCGGCCCTGCTCAAGGAGCGCGGCATAAAAAAAGGCGACCGGGTGGCGATTCTCGCCGACAACTCTCCGCAGTGGGGCATGGCCTATTTCGGCATCGTCCGCCTGGGGGCGATCGCCGTGCCGATTCTCCCCGATTTTCCGGAGGCCGACGTCAAGCACATCCTGAACGAGGCCGGGGCAAAGATTATTTTCACCACCCAGCGCCAGCTGGAAAATCTCTATGAGCTTCCCGGCAACAGACTCAAGACCGTAATCACCCTGGATGATGCCGCAGATCAGAACAATCTCGTGCCCACCATACCTTTCAGCAAATTTCTCATCACTGCCAGGGATCTCCCGGAAAAGAAAAAAGCCCTGGCCGTGGATCTGGCCGACCCGGACGACACCGCCTCGATCATCTATACCTCCGGCACCTCGGGCCACGCCAAGGCAGTGATGCTGAGCCATAAAAACTTTATCAGCAATGTCCGGGCCACCCTGTCCATCTTTCCCGATGAACCGGTGCAGGGCTGGACTTTTCTTTCCGTCCTGCCCATGTCCCATGCCTACGAGTTCAGCACCAGTTTTCTGGTGCCGCTGGCCACGGGCTCCCACATTATCTATGCAGGCAAAACCCCAACCCCCACCGTCCTTGAGCGAATCTGTCGGCAGGAACAGCCCACCATCATGTGCATGGTGCCCATGGTCATGGAAAAGATCTACAAAAAGAAGGTTCTCCCTGTCATCACCGCCAATGTTCTCATGCGGACGGCCATGAAGCTGCCCCTGGTCCGCCGAAAAATCCTGCAAAAAATCGGGCGAAAATTACAGATATTTTTCGGGGGCAAGTTGAAACTGCTCGCCATCGGGGGCGCCCCCCTCAACATCGAGGTGGAACGATTCCTGGCCGAATCCGGGTTTCCCTACCTAGTCGGCTACGGCCTGACCGAAGCCTCGCCCTTGGTGAGTGCCGGGCCATGCGGCGACCCGACCATCGCCCTGGGTTCGGCCGGCAAACCAGTACGGGATGTAGAGGTCCGGATCAGCAAACCAGCCCCTGAAACGGGTTGGGGCGAAATCCTGGTCCGGGGCCCCAATGTGATGCAGGGGTACCGCGGCAATCCCGAGGCAACCGCGGAAGTCCTCGACCCGGACGGCTGGCTGGCCACCGGCGATCTCGGCTTTCTGGACCCGCAGGGCAATCTTGTTATCAAGGGGCGCTCCAAAAGCGTGATTGTCCTCTCCAACGGCGAGAACATCTATCCCGAGACCATTGAGGAGAAGATCAACGCCTTCCAGCATGTGGTGGAATCATTGGTGCGCGAACGCAACAATCGCCTGGAAGCTTTGATCTATCTCGATTACGAGCTGATCGACGCGGAAACCCGGGGCAAGGACCAGGCCCGGCAGCTGAATCATATTGCCGATATTCTCGCAGAGATCAAAAAGCAGGTGAATCAGCAGCTGCCCCAGTATGCGCAGCTTGCCCAGACAACCGAACACCGCGAACCGTTCACCAAGACCGCAACCCACAAAATAAAACGCTACCTCTACACCAGTACCCCCTGACCCGATGACCATAAAAAAAGGAGAGGAGATGAAAAAGAAAATCGCTGTTGTCGCCCTGAGCGGGATACTGGCCGCAGGCCCCGCCTTTGCCTCGGGCTATCGGATACCGGAGCAATCCATCAATGCCACCGCCCTGAGCGGCGCGTATGCCGCCAACACTCCGGCTGCGGATGCGAGCTATTACAACCCAGCCAACATGAGCTGGCTTGAAAACAAGTGGCAGACCGAAGCGAGTCTCACCTGGATTCACCTCGCCAGCATTGAATATACGGATAATGCCGTCGCCTCGCGCAACAGCGGCTCGCGAACTGAGGACTTCGCCATGCCCAATCTGCATGTCGTTTCCCCGGAATACAACAACTTCCGCTTCGGCCTTTCCGTGGTCTATCCGTATGGCCTTTCAAAGCGGTGGGACAACTCATTTCCCATGACTTCAGCTGAAGAATTCACCCTGAAAACATACGAGTTCAACCCCACTGTTTCTTATAAGATAAGTGACAAGCTCTCCATCGGCGGGGGGTTACGGGCGATTTATACCGAAGGAAAGGTGAAGAGCAACGGATTGATAGATATTGATCCGACAGCAGGCGTAACCCTTTCTCGTGTTTCGAGAGATATGGAAGGTGATACAACCGAATATGGCTACAATCTAGCGCTGACTTACCGGCCCATAGATAACCTTTCCTTTGCCGCAACCTACCGCTCCAAGATTGATCTCGATATAGAAGGAGATGCTCGCTTGACATCCAGTATCAACGGGGCAGCCTATACAGGAGGAACCTCTGTCTCTGTTCCCGCTCCCGCAGTTCTGGCTCTGGCGACTGCCTATACCTGCAACAACGGCAAAACCACTGCCGAGTTCACCTATGATAAAACCTTTTGGAATGCCTACGACAAACTCGATTTCAACTATAGTTCAACGGTTTCAGATGGACTTGGCGTCCTGCAAGCAGTTTTCGACAACCCCAAGTCCAAAAATTGGGTCAATTCCGAAGCGTACCGCATCGGCGTGACCCACAAGCTCAACACCCAATGGACCGTCATGGCCGGATTTGCCATCGATAAAAACCCGGTTCCCGATCAGACCCTGGGCTTTGAGCTGCCGGACTCCGATGCCAAAATATACTCCTGCGGCCTGCGCTACCAGCCAACAGACAATCTCACCCTCGGCGCGGCCTATCTCTTTGACGACAAGGAAAGCCGCTCTGTGCCGGCCAATGCCAACGGCGTCAACGGCACCTTCGACAACTCCGCAGCCCATCTTGTTACCGCCGGGCTACAATACCGCTTCTAATGTGACCAAAAAAAATGACTGAACCCACGGCGGCTTCCGCCCCCAATTATCCCCCGGATGTCCATCGCCTTAAACTGGGCAACCGGGAAATCTTCCTCATCGGCACGGCCCACATCTCCAAGGAGTCCGTGGACCTGGTCCGCCAGGTCATTGCCAGCGAAAAGCCGGACTGCATCTGTGTGGAGCTTGACGAGAAGCGCTACGAGGCCCTGGCCAAACGCAAGACCTGGGAGCTTCTCGACCTGCGGGAGATCATCCGCAAGAAACAGCTCTCCACCCTGCTGATCAACATGGTCCTGGCCTCTTACCAGAAAAGGCTTGGGGACCAGATGGGGGTCAAGCCGGGCACCGAACTGCTGGAGGCCGTGCAGGAAGCGGAAAAATACGGGATTCCCGTGTCGCTCTGCGACCGGGATGTGCGGGTCACCCTGCGCCGGGCCTGGCAATCTACCTCGTTCTGGCGCAAAAATTACCTGCTGGCCAGCATTCTCACCAGCATGTTTGAAGAAACCGAGATTACCGAGGACAAGCTACGGGAGCTGAAGGAGAGCGATGTCCTTTCCGAACTGCTGACTGAACTGGGTCAGGCCATGCCCGAGCTCAAGCGGGTGCTCATCGACGAACGGGATACCTTTCTGGCGGAAAAGATCAAGGCTACCCAAGGCAAAAAACTGGTGGCCGTGGTGGGGGCCGGACATGTGGCCGGAATCAAGGAGGCGCTTGGCGAGGACCGCAGCGACCAGATGGAAGCCATCAACATAATCCCGCCCGTTTCCCCGGTCTGGAAGGTGGTTGGCTGGGCTATCCCCGCCGTCATCGTGGCAGCCATGATCGGGATCGCCTTTACCAAAGGCGCGACAGTGGCTGGCGACAATCTGCTCTTCTGGATTCTGGCCACCGGCCTTCCCGCCGCCCTGGGGGCCGTTTTAGCGCTGGCCCATCCCTTCACCATTCTCGGCGCCTTTGTCGGAGCGCCCATCACCACCCTGTTGCCCGTGCTCGGCGTGGGACATGTCACGGCCTTTATTCAGGTCATGGTCCAGCCGCCGCTGGTTATTGAATTTGAAACCGTCCTTCAGGACATGGCAAGCGTCCGTGGCTGGTGGCGCAACCGGCTGTTGCGACTTTTTCTGGCCTTTGTGCTGCCGAGCATCGGGGCTGTTGCCGGCATGTGGGTCGGCGGCTCCAAAATTATCTCCAACCTTTTTTAGGAGCTGTTACGAAACAACCTCTCCACTATTGAGCTGTTCGTTACCGCTCCTTATGCCGCCCCTGATCTCAGGGCGACGATAGTATCTTAATTACAACGGTTTAGGATAAAAACATGAGCAAAAAATTGTATCTTACGGGCAAAGAGGCCCGCCACCTGCGCGGCTTGGGGCACCACCTTTCCCCCCTGGTCATGATCGGCAAGGATGGCGTTACCGACAATCTCACCGCCGCGCTGGAAGAAGTGCTGGCTGCGCACGAACTGGTCAAGGTCAAGCTCCAGGACGGCTGTCCCTACGCCAGGGTGGAGGCCGCCGAGCTGCTGGCCCAAAAATCCAGAAGCCGGATCGCCCAGATCATCGGTAAGACCTTCCTGCTCTTCCGCGAGAACAAAGAGCTGAAGGCAGACAAGAAGATCAACGTGCCGTCCGGCAAAAAATGATGAACTTACAAAACGGGAAAAAAGTCACAGGCCCGCGACATACAATCAGCGGAGCAAAGCGATAACCGTTGTAATCACGATTTTTTTTTGCGATTACGACAAATAGTTGTTGCCCAGACACATCTATGCGCGATTATCTTGACCTGCTGAAAACCGCCGACAAGGATGCCATTCGCACCCGGCGGAAAGAGACGGCTACCCGGCTGGCCCAGCCCAAGAAAGGCTTTCTACGCTTCCGCGAGCCCTACGAGGCCTTGCACCATCTGCACGCGCAGTTCACCGATTTCAGCAAGGATGCTGTGACCATCGGCTTAGCCGAGGAGCTGAACGAAGCGGACCGCCACCTGGTGCATGAAGCCATGCGGGCATTCATGCCGTGGCGCAAGGGGCCTTTTGATGTGTTCGGGGTTGAGGTCGATGCGGAATGGCAAAGCTGGCGCAAGTGGAACCGGTTGTTGCCCGCCCTGCCCGACCTCACCGGCAAGGTGGTGGCCGACCTGGGCTGCAACAACGGCTACTACATGTTTCGCATGCTGCCGCATAAGCCGCGCTGCGTTGTCGGCCTGGAGCCCTTTCTCCAGCATTATTACTGTTTCAAGACCCTCCGCCATCTGGCCAGGGCCGACGAGTTGTTCATTGAATTGATGGGGGTGGAGGATATTCCCCTCTTCCCGTCCTGTTTTGATGTGGTATTTCTGATGGGCATCATCTACCACCGCATCTCACCGGTGGAGATGCTGCGGGAGATCCGGGCGGCCATGCAGCCCGGCGGGGTTTTGATTATAGAATCCCAGGCCATTCCAGGCGAGGAGCCCATGGCCCTTTTCCCGGAAGAGCGCTACGCCAAGGTGCCGGGCACCTATTTCGTACCCACGGCCAGTTGCCTGCGGAACTGGCTCACTCGCACCGGTTTTACCGAGGTGGAGATTTTTTGCAGCCACCCGATGAGCAACGAGGAACAGCGGAAAACAGCATGGATGACCTTTGAATCCTACGAGGATTTTCTCGATGCACACAACCCGACCCTGACCGTGGAGGGCTACCCGGCCCCTCTGCGGGTGTTTCTCCGGGCGGTGAACCCATGAATAGTCAGCACAGATCAACCCTCTACCCAAAAAGGTGGCAAGATGGCAAAACCAAACTATCAATACGAAAAGCGGCAGCGGGAGCTGGCAAAGAAAAAGAAAAAGGAAGAAAAGAAGCAGATGTTGCAGGAAAAAAAGGAACTCCCGGCAGAATCCGAGACCGATCAGCCTTCGGATACCGAGGCGGACTAAAGCCGTTTTTTTTCACATGGCATCAGGTTCTCCGGGGGGTCGGCAACACGCATCTCCCCAAGTTCACGGATTTATTCCCATCTTCCCCCTTGACTTCCAGCGACACATCCGCATAGTATGGAACATACAAGGAGGTATATGCCATGGCTATCACGATCAACAGCAACAGCAGCTCTTTAGCCGTAAGCCAACTGGGGGGCAGCCAAAAAAATCTCGCCTCATCCCTGGAAAAAATCGCTTCAGGGCGGCGCTTCAACAAGGCGGCGGATGACGCCGCCGGAATGACCATCGCCGACAGTCTGCTCAGTCAGGCTCGGGGAACGGGACAGGCCCTACGCAATGCCAACGATGCCATCTCCATGGCCCAGGTGGCGGACAGCGCCCTGGGCCAGTCCGCCACCTTGGTGCAATCCATCCGCGAAAAAGCGCTACAGGCCGCAAATGCCAGCCAGACCACGGAAACCCGACAGGCTCTCCAGGGCGACATCAACAAGTCCCTGGCCCAACTCAACAAAATCGCCCAGAATACTACCTATAACGGGCAACAATTGCTCTCCGGCACCTTTTCCGGCAAAGAGGTGCAAGTGGGGACGCAAAGCGGCGAAACCATCAAGCTGTCCATCACTGCGGCAACAACGGACAAACTTGGCAGCCCAACCCTGGGGAACCTCTCTGAGATCAATGTCCTGAGCCAAGAAAGCGCCCAGACCGCGATCAAGATTGCCGATAAGGCCTTAGAACAGATAGACACCTCCCGGGCCGTCATCGGCTCCACCCAGAATCAGCTTGCCTCCACCATCAACAACCTGGCCACCATGGGCACCAACCTACTGTCCGCCGCCTCCACCATAGGCGATGTGGACTTGGCGGAAGAGGCCATCAACTTCACCACCATGAAGGTTCTGACCGAGGCGAAATCCTTTGCCCTGACCCAGTCCAAAAACATGAATAAGCAGAACGTCTTGAGCCTGTTACAGGGCTAACTATCCGGTTTTCAGCGGGTAAATCACCCAAGCCTTCCCCTCCTCAAACACAAAAGCCCGAATCGCCAGCTAGGCGATTCGGGCTTTTTCAGGAAAACAACGAAAAAACTATTTTTCAGCCGGGGTCTCGACGGTTACACAGGATGCCTGACGTTGCCCCGCAAACGAAAGAGCCTTGCCGGGACAATTGACCACACAGTTGCCGCAGCGCATACAGTCGGAGCTTTTTACGACACCGATACTCCGCATGCTGCCGGGATTGGTCTCAATGGGACAAACCTTTGCGCACAGCCCACACTCCCGGCAGCTCTCACTGACCTGAAGCTGATAGGTCCGAGGAGCAATCAGCCCCTGAAAAAGAGCCATGGGGCAGACGCTGCACCATGATCTCGGCTTCCAGACCAGGCCAAGCCCTATAGCCATTCCCGTGGAGATGGTCCACATCATCACAAAAGCCGCCCCGATTTTTCTTGGGTCACCGTTGGCCAGGACCAGCCGGGACGTCAGCAAGCCCATCATAAGCACAAAAATGGACCACTTAAACCAACCTTCCTTAAAAAGGGGCAGCATTTTCTTCTTACGGCTGACCACCGACAGAATCCGCTCAAAAAACGCGCCCATGGCGCAAAACCATCCACAATAAAAACGGCCCCGAAACGGTGCAAGTATCAGCATAAAAACCAGCATGGCCAGCACAATATACCCCAGATACGGCCAGAAATACCCCCCAATCACCACAAGAGGAACAAGAGGCGCAAGGGCAATCTGCCAATATTTACGATTCTTTTTTTCTTTCACTCCAACCACCTTCCGGACCATGGACCGTAATTTTCATCATAGTACCCACCGGAGCCCCCCCGGTCGACGCCAACAACAAGAGATTAAGAATATAACTAAAAAACTTATTTCCTAAATAAGAGAAAGCTTAATCTTTGTCAAGTGATAATGTTCCTTCCACCTTACCCACAAACCACCAGTCCGAGACACCGCGCAACGACAGACGAATGCGACACCAATCCGTAACCATGAAATCACGGGGCAGCTTACCAGAAAAACCAACAGGGAAGAGGAGCAAATTTCTTTGCTTGGGCAAGAACTACCCGGACAGGAACTTCACGAAATGCGGGACAAGTCAGCATGTCCCCTAAGATTTGGCTGGATTGAGGGTATTCAGGCCCGGTTTTTTTAAGCCGGCTTCAAGCCGCAATACCATTCTGGCAAGCCTCTGGTTGTGCGCGACCTGATCAACCATGTTCACCTTAAAATTTTCCCTGGCGAATTGGGCTGCGGTTTTGCCATCTTCCGCAACAAGCCTGGGGTCGGCGCCCCGATCAAGAAGCAGATTGACCACCTCAATCCGCCCATTTTTGGCCGCCGCCATGAGCGGGGTCAGTCGGTTTTTCCCCACCCGACAATTCGGATCCGCCTTGTAATCAAGAAGAAGCGCGGCGATCCTGGCATCCTCCTTGTGAACCGCCAGCCAGAGCGGCGTCCTGCCGTCATGGTCGGCGACATTGGGCTGAGCGCCAAAATCCAACAATCTGGAAACAATGGCCGGATTGCTCGAAGCAATGGCGCAGTGGAGTGCGGTGGTGCCGTCATCCGTGGCAGAATTGACCGCTTCAACACTGGCCTTGACCAGAACATGATCGATCCCTTCCTCAAAACCCTGGGCAGCCGCCTGCATGAGAATAGTTTTGCCGGTTGCGTCGACCACAAAAAAATCGTCCTGATGACGCAATCGTCCGAACAATCCCATCTTGCCTCCATCCCTTTCTTCATCAAGCAGATCCCTGGACCTGCTCACCCTAATCAGAAAAAAGGTGACTATTGCCACTAGGGCAAAGAGAGCGAAGATAGCTGTGTATCCTTCGGGCATGGTCTGCAACTCCTCTTTTCCGCTCCGGTTCTGCCAAATCGAAAAACGTGCGCCGATTCCATGCACACACCCTGCGCACGACGTGGGACTAAAAACACAATGCCAACCAACAGCATAACATTGAACACCGCCGAGGCAAAGCGCAAAGCCAGAAGGTTAACACGGCGTTTTTTTGTTGCTCTTTTGCGGACAATCGCCAATAGTGCCGGTTTATTGATGAGCAAAGGAAAAATGCTGCATGAACATCCCATCCAAAGAAATACACGGCAAACAACTCACCGCCCTATCGTTGGCCGCCCTGGGCGTTGTCTTCGGCGATATCGGCACCAGCCCCCTCTACGCCATGCGGGAATGTTTTCACGGCGAGTATGGCATTGCGACCTCTGCCGCCAATGTACTCGGCGTATTATCCCTCATCTTCTGGGCCCTACTGCTCATTGTCAGCGTCAAATACCTCGGCTTCATCCTCCGGGCGGATAACGAAGGCGAAGGCGGAGTTCTGGCCCTCACCGCCCTGGTCAAACCCAAGAACGTCAAACCGCGTACCCCCCAATGGGCTTTGGTGGGGATCGGCCTTTTTGCCGCCTGCCTGATGTATGGCGACGGCATGATCACCCCGGCTATCTCCGTGTTAAGCGCCGTTGAAGGGGTGAACAACATCACCCCGCTACTTGAGTCCTATATCATCCCGGCCACCCTTATCATCCTGGCCGGGCTGTTTCTTTTGCAAAAGCGGGGTACCGCCAAGGTGGGCCGCCTGTTCGGGCCGATCATGCTTCTCTGGTTCTTCGTGCTTGCAGTTCTCGGCATTGCCCAGATCATACGCTGCCCGCAGGTTCTGGCCGCCGTCTTTCCCTGGCACGGCATCAACTTTCTTCTCGAAAACAGAATGCACGGCTTCATCGTGCTGGGCGCGGTTTTCCTGGCGGTCACCGGGGCCGAGGCAATCTATGCCGACATGGGTCATTTCGGCAAACGGCCCATCCAGCTGGTCTGGTTCCTGGTTGCCTTTCCGGCGCTGATTCTCAACTATTTTGGCCAGGGCGCCCTCTTGCTTGTCAGGCCGGAAGAAGCGTATCACCCGTTCTACGCCCTGGTCCCGGACTGGGCCATGATCCCCATGGTGCTCCTGGCGACTTGTGCCACCATCATCGCCTCCCAGGCCGTGATCACCGGTTCTTTTTCCCTCACCCGCCAGGCGATTCAACTGGGATACCTTCCCCGAATGCGGATCACCCACACCTCGTCCGCCCACATCGGCCAGATTTATGTGGGCCCAGTGAACTGGGCTCTGATGCTCTGCACCATCGGTCTGGTCCTGGGCTTTCAATCGTCAAGCAAGCTGGCCGCCGCCTATGGCGTGGCCGTGAGCGCGACCATGCTGATCACCACCACCCTCTTTTTTGTGGTCGCCAGCAAGCGCTGGAAATGGAACCCGCTGGCAGCCGGGCTTCTCTCCGCCCTTTTCTTTGTGGTTGATCTCCCCTTCTTCGGGGCGAACATGAGCAAGATCTTCCATGGCGCCTGGTTCGCCCTGGCCATTGGCGGCTTCTTTTTCCTCATCATGCTGACCTGGGAACAGGGCCGCGAAATCCTTGGCAAGAAGATGCGGAGCCTGACCCCGAGACTGGAAGAATTCAAGGAGATGCTGGCAAACAATCCCCCGCAACGGATCAACGGCCAGGCTGTATTCCTGACCCGGGGCCACGATATTGTGCCCGCCGCGCTGATGCACAATCTGAAGCACAACAAGATTCTGCACTCCGAGGTGGTTTTTCTCAACATCCGTACCGAGGAGATTCCCCGGGTGCCGAATTTCGAGAAAATCGAGGCCGAAAAACTGGGCGCGGGCCTCTACCGCATCATTGCCCACTACGGCTTCATGGAAGAGCCGAAGATTGACACCATCTTCGCCCTGTCCCGCAGCAAGGGGGTGAATCTGGACATGAAAGAGGCCAGTTTTTTTCTGGGCCGGGAAAAACTCTCCATCAGCGAACACCCGGAAATGTGGCGCTGGCGCTCGCACCTCTTCCTCTTTCTGGCGCGCAACGCCATGGATGCCGCCGCGTTTTTTGACATCCCCTCAAACCAGGTTATCGAGGTTGGCGTCCAACTCGAGTTGTAAACTCGGCAGACCGCCCCCTGACTCCTCCATTCATCCGCCGATACGGTCAAGATTACGGTTTCGGAAGTACAGGGAGATATCTCCAGCCACCATGATCCCGTTCAGGATATACAGACCTATCACCGGATCAGGGCTGAAAAATATCTTGTGCAGTATGCCGGAAACATAGCCTAGGAAAACCACCCCCAGGAAAAAAAGACTCTTGCCGGCATTGGTCCTGGACCGGTAGGACCGATACAGGGAAAAGGGCCAGGCCGCGCCAAAGCAGACCAGCATGGCAATCTCAAAAATACTCATTTTTCTCCTGATTGATTTTTAGCGGAATAATTCCCTTGTCAGCATGAAAGACGGCAAACAAGGCAAGGGTGCCGGTCAACAATATTGCGCCGACTTAAAAAGAACTGTAGTATTTTCCCAGGATAACGGAACCGGAGTTACCGAGCCGCTCACCTCTTCAACAGAGAACTCCCATGACAAAAAGACCTCTCAGCCTCGCGCTGACCATCTGCACAGGCCTGCTTCTGGTTCTTCTCCCTGCCCCTCCTGCCCTGGCCCTTAAAAAAAACCTGGTGTTCAGGGGCGGCCCGGCCGGGGGCAACTTCCAACAGGTAGCCGAAGCCATTGAGGCATACCCGGAGCTCAAGGCCCTCCCGACCTTGAGCGTCACGGCGCAGCCATCCGCAGGCTCCTTGGAAAATCTGCGCGAAGTCCATGCCGGTCAAGCCGATTTCGGCCTGGTTTACTCCGGCCATGCCTACCTTGGCCGTAACGGACTGCTGCAAGACGACAGCAACACCTACGACAAAGTCCTGGCCGTGGCCGCCCTCTATGGCGCCCCAGCCCAACTCGTTGTCCGCAAAGGCTCTGGCATAAAGAGCGTTAAGGATCTCAAAGGAAAAAGGGTGGGGATCGGCAGCCCCGGATCAGGAGCCTTTGCCAACTGCGAACTTTTCTTCAGACATTTGGGGGTTTGGGACACCATCATCCCCGTCCATATCGGGTACAATGAGGTGGCTCTAGCCTTTGCCAACAAACAACTCGATGCTTTCTGGCTGTTTACCGCTTCCCCAAGCAGCGCCATCACCATGGCCGCAAAAACCGGTAAGATCGACCTGCTTAATCTCGATGCCGAAGCCAGGGCCAGCGGTTTTTACAAGAAGTATCCCTACTTCACCCCACGTACCTTGCCTGCCGGAACCTATCGGGGAGTGCAGCACAACACCAGGTCCTTCCAGGACTCCACCCTCTGGGTGGCCGGCACCGAGGTGCCCGACGAGGTGGTCTATCGCCTGCTTGCCGCCATCTACGACAAAAAAGGCCTGCGCTACCTGGGACAACAGAATCCTGCCCTGAAAGACATGGCCCCACGCTCCGGCGCCAAGGGTCTCGTCATCCCCATGCATCCTGGCGCCATCCGATTCTGGAAAGAAAAAGGTCTTCTCTAGATTATTGTCCCAGGCTCACCGGGGTACAATCGGCAGATACCTGGGCTGCCAGCCCATCATCTCAATCAGGCGCAGCAGACGTTCCCGCTTGTAATCATGCTGATAGGTGCTGTACACACAGGGCTTAGCCACCCCCCGGCTGATGGCCGTCTCACCCACGGCCAAGGCCACGGCCAGACTCACCTCGCGCAACTTGGCCACCGAGGGCAGAAGGATGCCCTTCTTGAGATCCGCGGCCGGCACCTGCTCCGCCACTGCCTGGGCTGCGGCGGTAAAAAACTGGGGCAGCACCTCCTGTGCGCCCGAGGCCATGACCCCCAAGCCCACCCCCGGAAAGATAAAAACATTATTGCACTGCCCGACCCTGACCGGCATTCCCCCGACAACCACCGGCTCAAAGGGGCTGCCCGTGGCAACCAGGGCGCTGCCGGAGGTCCACTTCTGGATATCGGCAGGATGTGCCTCGGCCTGGGCGGTGGGATTGCTGAGCGGCAGAATGACAGGCCGTCGGCTATTACCCTGCATGGCCTGGACAATATACCTGCTGAAAGCGCCGGGCTGGCCCGAGGTGCCGATCAACACCGTAACCCGCGCTTTCTGGATCACGTTCAACAGGTTGCCGTCCGTTTTCGCCGCATACCAGTCCAAGGCTGCCGGGTCCTTGGCAAACTTCTGCTTGTATGGTTCAAGCTCGCGCTCGGTGGTCACCAACCCTTTGCTGTCCACGGTAAAAATCCTGGCTCTCGCCTCTTCCGGGCCAAGCCCGGCCTCGATAAGCGCGGTCTCGATCTGCTCGGCAATGCCAACCCCGCCGGCACCCGCGCCATAAACCAGATAGACCTGCTTGGTAAGCGGTTCCTTCTTGATCTTCATGGCGGAGATGAGCGCCGCCAGAGTCACAGCCCCGGTACCCTGGATATCGTCATTGAACGAGACCAGATCATGCAAATAGGTATCGCGGATGGCAAAGGCCTTCTGCTTGGAGAAATCCTCCCACTGGCAGAGGGCCTGGGGAAACACCGCCTTGAACGCCTTGGCAAACCGCCGGACAAAATCAAGATACTCATCCCCCACCAGACGGGGATGCCACCAGCCAAGATAGTTCGGGTCGTTCAAAAGCGCGGCGTTGTCCGTGCCCACATCAAGGGAGATGGGCAGACAATGCCAGGGCGCCACCCCAGCTCCTTGAGTATAGAGCATGAGCTTGCCAAGACAGATGGAAATGCCGCCCACCCCCTGATCGCCGATGCCGAGAATGCCCTGATTGTCGGTGACCACCGCCACCCTGATCTGTCGTGATTTGAACCGGCCCAGGATCTCCTCGGCCCGGTCGATATTGCCGGGGAAAAAATGCAGGCCGTTCGCCCGGCGGAACATGGAGGAATACTGTCGACAGGCCTCGCCCACCGTGGGCGTATAGATGATGCGCATGAAGCGCTCGATGTCGCTGGCGATAACAGCATGGGCCAGGGTCACATTCCGGTCATAGAGGGAGCGCAGATAAACAAACTGTTCCAGGTCGCTGCTTTGCCTGGCAAGGGCCTCCAGACAATTGTCCACCTGCTGTTCCAGGGTACGGACGCTGGGCGGCAGGGTGCCTTCCAGCTGGAGCTGTTCCCGCTCCTCTCTGGTAAAAGCGGTGCCCTTGTTAGCGAACTGGTTGTCATACACCCCGAGCCAGCGGCTGAAGACCTCGATCACCTTGGTGTTGCCATAGGGATCGTACTGAAAACGAAAACTGTTTTGCGGCATGGCTGCGCTACCTGGGCTAAGATTTAAAATATCGCGAGCAAGAAAATATCCGTCGTTTTCCGACAGCAAAAACAACTCCATTTCTTACCACTTCCGTCTCCATCCTGACCAGTACTTTTCTCCTGCCTGATTTTTTTGAAACACGGCCAGAAAGGTTACGCAAAATATCTTGAAGCGATGCCGCCTTTGCGGTAAAGGCCCATTGCAGGGCCACCCGATCTTGGGTAAGCTCTACCACGTTGTTTCTCCCTCCTTTTTTTACCGGATTTTGCCGATGACACACTGGAAAAACCTGTTGGCCCGCAGCATAACCACCCCGGAACAGCTGGGCCGACACTTCGATTCCGATTTTTCGGCCCTGAATACCGTGACCGAACAATTCCCCATGCGGATCAACCCCTATTACCTGGGACTGATCAAGACCCCGGGCGATCCCCTCTGGCGGCAGGCCGTACCCGACCCGCTGGAGCTTAAGGACGAGGTCTGCCTTATCGACCCGCTTGATGAGGAAAACCGCTCGCCGGTGCCGAACCTGGTCCACACCTATCCCGACCGCGTTCTCTTTCTGGTGGCTGGCCAATGCGCCATGTACTGCCGGTTCTGCACCAGAAAAAGAAAAGTGGGCACCAGCCGCATGCTCGTCAACCGGGAAACCATGCAGGCCGCCTTTGCCTATCTGCGCAAAAACAAGCAGATCCGCGATGTTCTCATTTCCGGCGGCGACCCGCTGCTTCTAAACGACGAGGCCCTGGTCTGGCTGCTGGACAACCTGCGGGCCATCCCCTCGATCCAGATCATCCGCATGGGCAGCCGGGTCCCCTGCACCCTGCCCATGCGGATCACCACCCGGTTGGCCGCCATCCTCAAACGGTATCACCCGCTCTACATCAACACCCATTTCAACCACCCCGACGAGATAACACCCGAAGCGGCCAAGGCCTGCGCCCGTCTGGCCGGAGCGGGAATCCCTTTGGGCAACCAAACCGTCTTGCTCAAAGGCGTCAATGACAATGCCGCTACCATTACCAAGCTCATGCACGGGCTACTCATGATCCGGGTAAAGCCGTACTATCTTTTCCAGGCGGACATGACCCAGGGCACCAATCATTTCAGAACCAAGGTGGAGACGGGTCTGGGGATCATGCAAAAGCTGATCGGCCACACCTCCGGCCTGGCCGTGCCGACCTTTGCCATTGACGCGCCGGGCGGCGGAGGCAAGATCCCGCTAACCCCCAGCTACCTCACCAGCCTGGGCAAGACCGTCACCTTGACCAATTATCTCGGCGCTCCGTGCAGCTACCACAACGATCTTGATTGATGGCGTCGCAGAAAGTCCGACCTACTACGTTGCAGCGCACTTTTGCTCATTCGGCATACCATGTGTATGGCCTCATTCACAAAAGCACACAGCACCTTGTCTCTCGGCCCTTTTGCTTAGCCATCCCGTCATTTTTTGCGAGTTCATCTTGAATAAAAACTTATCCCGTTTTTTATCCATAGCAATTGCCTCGGCCAGCCAGGTTTGGTACCCTTTATTCAGGACCATGGCACAAGGAGGCCACGCATGCTGAAAAAAATCCTCATCGCCGTTGACGGCTCGCCATACAGCACCAACTCCCTCCGCTACCTCGGCCAGCTTTTCCATCACCGCCCCGAGGTACAATTTCATCTTCTTTCCATTGTCCCGGCAAGCAGCGCCGGCTCAGCCGCCCGCGACTGGCTGACCGAAGCGGAACTGCTCAATACCGTAAGCTCGGCCACCCGCAACCTGCTGGTCACGCAAAAAAAATACATGCTCCAGGCCACCGACACCCTCAAACGGCTCGGCATTGCCGAAGAACAGGTCCAGACCTCTGTCCGTCTTTCCCAGCGCAGCGTGGCCCACGACATCATCCATGAGGCCCGCCAGGGAAAATACGACGCCCTGCTCATCGGCCGCCGGGGCATCGGCAAGTTGGAAGAGATGATCATGGGCAGTGTTTCCGCAACCATTCTGGAGAAATGCCATGATGTCCCTCTGTGGATCATCGATGGCCAGGTCAACTCCTGCAAGTTCCTGGTGCCGGTGGACGGCACCTGCCATTCCTTGAAGGCCATTGACCATCTCGGCTTTATCCTTGCCGACAACCCCTGCGCCGAAATAACCCTCTTTTACTCAAAGGCCCTGCTGGGCAGTCATCCAAAAATAGAGCCCAAGGATTTCTATGCCGTCTGGGGCGAGGCGTGGTGCGAAGAGCATCTGCGCAGGCCGGACAGCCTTTTCCATGCGCCCAAACAACTCCTGATGGATAGCGGCTTCCCGGCGGAGCGCATCTTCTGGCTGGAAACCTTCATGGGCATCGACCCCAGCCGCCAGATTCTTCGCCAGGCCCTGATCGACGATTTCGGCACCATCGTCATGGGCCGCCGAGGAGAGGAGGCCAGCAAAGGGATCTTCCGGGGTGTTTCGGACCGGGTGCTGCTCATGGCCGAAGAGGTGGCGATCTGGATTGTCGGCTGACCAACAGACGTGTAAACATTCAGCAGCACCGCATCTGCTTCGCAGTCTCGCTATGCTCGCTTAGCTGTCATCGGCCTGCTTGCATAGGCGGGCTATAGCTCGCAGGCCTCTTGGTCGGCACTGCTGCCGACAATTGACACGCGCATCTACGGCAGCAGCGAAGCGGCGCTGCCAAATGTTTACATTTCAGAGGTTGAGCCGCGTTTTTCCGTTCCTGCTGAACGATTACGCAGGCGATATCAGTTGACAGGCAAGCCGCTTACACATACAAAATAGAGAGTTGCCTCAATAAATCCAAGGCTGGGGGGCCATGACCTTAAAAATTCTCCTGGTGGACAACCACCCAATGATTCTAAAACTCCTGGCCAATTTCCTGGAAAAGGAAGGCCACGAGGTGATGACCGCCAGCGATGGATTGGCCGCCCTCAGCGTGCTGGAGGTCTACACCCCGGATGTCATCTTTGTCGATCTGGTCATGCCCAACATCGGCGGGGACAAACTCTGCCGGATTATCCGCAGCATCCCCAGGTTTGCCGACCTTTTCATCGTCATCCTTTCCGCCATTGCCGCAGAGGATGACGTCGATTACAAAAAATTCGGCGCCAACGCCTGTATCGCCAAGGGCTCAATCAAATCCATCCAAAAACACGTTCTTGGAGTCATCCGGCATTGGGCGGACAAATCCCCAGCCGACCTTGAGCCTGTGGCAAATCTGGAAGACATCCAGTACCGGACCATTACCAGGGAACTGCTTTCCTCAAAAAACCATTTTGAAGCCATCATCAACAACATGTCCGAGGCGGTCTTCGAGCTGACCCCGGACGGTACCATAATCTTTGTCAATCTTGCAGCTCTGACCCTGTGCGGCATGGCCGAGGAAAAACTGCTGGCCGTAAATCTTGTCGCACTTTTCGCCGAGGAAGAGCGCGGAAGGATTTCGACTCTGCTGGCACACCCGGAGCGCCTGCCTCAGCTCATCGAAGACGATCCGCCCACGCTGTTAAACGGCAAACATGTCGCCCTGCATTTTCTGGAACTCCGCCAAAACGGCCAGCCCACCATAATCCTGATCGCCAAGGACATCAGCGAGCGGTACGAAGCGGAACAGGCCCTGCTGGCCAACGAAACGCGCTTTCGGGAGCTGTTCAACAACATGAGTTCCGGGGTTTCGGTCTATGAGGCAAAAAACCTTGGGGCCAGTGACTTTATTTTTGTCGATTTTAACCGGGCTGCGGAGCGCATCGATAAAATACGCAAGGACCAGGTGATCGGCAGGTCACTCCTCGAGGTCTTCCCCGGGGCTAAGGATTTCGGTCTTCTTGCCGTGCTGCAACGGGTTTGGCAGACCGGCAGACCGGAACATCACCCGATTTCCCTGTATACAGACAACCGCCTGACCGGCTGGCGGGAAAACTATGTGTACAAGCTGCCATCCGGCGAAGTTGTCGCCATCTTTGAGGATGTCACCGCCAAGAGGCAGGCGGAAAACAAGCTGGCCATCGAATCGGCCATGAACGGGGCTGTAGCCAGAATCTCCAGGATGATCATCTCCTCCGATTCCCTGAAGGACATTTCGGCAACCCTGCTTGAAGAAATCCTGGTTCTGACCGGCAGCAAACATGGAATTATCGACCTGGTGGACCCTGAAACAAACAACCTGATGGCCATGGCCTTTTCCCCTGGGATTCAGTCCATGTGCGCCATGCACGAGGAAGGCGGCGCCTTTGTTCACGCCCCCCAGGGCCTGGTCAACTGGGTTCTGGAAAACAAAACCGGCATCCTCTCAAACTCGCCGCCCGCCGACTCCAGGGCAAAGGGCATTTCTGGCGCCATGGCTTCCCTCACCCGTCTCCTGGCGGTTCCGGCCATGTTCAGCAACGAACTCCTTGGCCTCATCACCGTGGCCGACAGCCCCCGTAATTATGAAAAACGGGATCTCGACACCGTTGAGCAGTTCGCCTCCCTGTTCGCCCTGGCCGCGCAAAAAAAACAGGCCCAGGACCACATTGCCCACCTGGCCCACCATGACCCCCTCACCGGTCTGATCAACAGACATATCTTCCCGGACCGCCTGGCCCAGGCCATGATCCTGAGCCAACGGCACCGCAAAAAAATCGCCCTCCTCTATGTGGACTTGGACAAGTTCAAGCAGATCAATGATGTCCATGGACACCTGGCTGGAGACGCAGTCCTCAAAGAGGTCGCCTCCAGGCTGCGTAGTCTGTTGCGCGACTCCGACACGGTTGCCCGCATGGGCGGGGATGAATTCGTGGTGATTCTCCATGATATTGCCAGCAAAACCGCAGTGAAAAATGTAACGAAAAAAATTATCGACACCCTGGCCGAGCCCATTTTCTTTCACGACACACGATTCACAGTCATGGCCAGCGTCGGCATCAGCATCTATCCCGACGATGACAAACAGATTGACGCCCTGCTCCAGAAGGCGGACAAGGCCATGTATCAGGCCAAGAAATCCAGCACCACCAGCCACATCTTTTACGAGGGCTAGAACCCGCCATGCTTGCCAAGGTTATCAGTGGAACAGTGTTGGGCGTTGACGGACATCTCGTTGACGTGGAGGTTGATATCGCCATGGGCCTGCCGACCTTTACCATTGTCGGCCTTGCCGAAGGCGCGGTGCGGGAAAGCAAGGACCGCGTCAAGGCGGCCATCAAGAACAGCGGCTATGATTTCCCCAATCGGCGGATCACCGTAAACCTCGCCCCGGCCGATCTCAAAAAATCCGGCACCGGCTTTGACCTGCCCATCGCCCTCGGCATTCTGGCCTCCACAGGACTAATCAACACGGAAATACTCGCCCGGACCTGTGTCACCGGGGAGCTTTCCCTGGATGGCGGCCTGCGCCCCACTCCGGGCATTCTGCCCATTGCCCTGGCCGCACGGAACGCGGGTTTGACCTATTATCTGGTGCCCGAGGCCAATGCCGCAGAAGGGGCGGTGGTGGAGGGGATCAATACCTTGAGCGTGGCCAGCCTGCATGAGGCGGTGGAACTCCTGACCGGGAAGAAAGAACTCTCGCCGATAGCCATATGCCATGCCGATCTGTTCCGCCAGACAGACACCCCGGAAAACGATTTTTCCGAGGTCAAGGGACACGCCCATGTGAAACGGGCGCTGGAGGTTGCCGCGGCGGGAAGACACAACATCCTGCTTTCCGGCCCGCCTGGCTCGGGCAAGACCATGCTGGCCAGAAGAATCCCCTCAATCCTGCCCGATCTTTCCTTTGCCGAGGCCCTGGAAACCACGAAAATCTATTCTACCATGGGGCTCATCCCCAAGGACAAAAGCCTGATTACCACCAGGCCTTTTCGGGCGCCGCACCATACTATTTCCGATGCCGGCCTGATCGGCGGCGGGCAGATTCCCAGGCCCGGCGAGGTTTCCCTGGCCCACAACGGTGTTCTCTTTCTTGATGAACTGCCGGAATTCAAACGCAATGTCCTGGAGGTTCTCCGCCAACCCCTGGAAGATGGCCAGGTCAGCATTGCCCGGGCCTCGCAATCTCTTCGCTTTCCCGCGGACTTCATGCTGGTTTCGGCGATGAACCCTTGCCCATGCAGCTTTCTCGGCTCGGAAAAGGACTGTCTCTGCACGCCTTCGCAAATCCAGCGATACCGCAGCAGACTCTCCGGCCCCCTGCTGGACAGGATTGATATCCATCTTGAGGTGCCTGCCGTGAAGGTGCATGAACTCACGGCCACCCAGGCCGGTGAGACCTCGGCGACAATCAAAACCAGGGTAAGCAAGGCCCATGGCCTTCAGCAGGCGCGGTTTTCCGGGAGAACGGCGGTATACTTCAACAGCCAGATGGGCCCAAAGGATCTCAAGCGGCATTGCGCCCTTGACGCCCAGGGACAGGCGTTGTTGGTTCAAGCCACCACCCGGCTGGGCCTTTCCGCAAGGGCGTATCACCGCATTCTGAAGATAGCCAGAACCATTGCCGACCTGGAAGAAAGCCCCAGCATCCTGTCAAGCCACCTTGCCGAGGCCATCCAATACCGACGCTTACCAAATCAGTAATCCCATGGCAAAATCCCCTGGGCAGCCTCACGGTGAAGCAGGGATGGACCCTCAATAGACTTGCGAAAGCCAAGAAAACATTTTACGGTAGGCAAGATACAGTTGAGATACAATTAAGTTCACATCCTTCACGCCAGCACTGAATTCACATGACAGAAACACAAGACAATCAGACTCGCCAACGGCTGCTGGAAATCTTTGCCATGGTGAACATGGACTCTTTGCCAGCCATGTCGGAACATGTGACGGAACTCATCTCTATGCTGGGCAGCAGCCGCGCCACGGCCCAAGAAGTAGCCAACACCATCCTCAAGGATTATTCACTCACCACCAGAATTTTGCAGGTGGTGAACTCCGCCTACTATTCGCGGGGAACCCCGGTCAGCACCATTTCGCGGGCCATTACCGTAGTTGGTTTCGACACCCTACGCCAACTTGCCGCCACCATGGCGCTGTTCGAGGAATTCATCCGAACCGGCACCGAAAAAGACGAAATCGCCGGGATCTTTACCATGTCCCTCATCAGCGCCACCCAGAGCAGAATCTATTGCGAACTAAAAAAGAGCCGCATCTCCGCGGAAGAGGCCTACGTTTGCAGCCTGCTGCACAAACTGGGGAAACTTGTGGTCCTGGTCTATCTGCCTGCCCAGTATCAGGCCGTTGAACAGCACATGCAAAAAGGATACTCCGAGGATCATTCGAACCGCATTGTACTCAAAGGCCTGACCTACAGCCAGATTGGTCGGGAAATTTCGACCTTCTGGAATTTCTCCAAAAGAATTGTCGATTGCATGGAGACCGAGCCGCCAAAGCCCGAAAAGAACCGAGACTCTTTTCTTTTCCTCCAGAACCTTGTTGTTTTCAGCAACAATCTGACTTCCGCTTTTTTCAACGGGACCAAACTTGAACTTACCGATCTCATTTACAAATTTGGCGGCATCCTCGACCTTGGCCAGGATGAGGCCCTTGCCCTTGTGGACAGAAGCATCGGCGTTTGTGAAAACTACTCCAAAGCCATGCGCGACGGCTTGGAAAAAATCCAGAAAGGCCGCTCCAGCCAGATCACCGTTTCCAAAGACTCTTCCGGTCGCTGGGTCCGCCTGAACTGACGGAGAGCCCTGCCCCCATCCCCCCCATTGCCAGCGGGCACTGTGACAATCCCGGCCTTCGCAACGACAATGAATTGCGCATTCTCCCCTTGACAACTCCCTACCACGCCGTGGTACTAATATCATTATAATCAGCACACCCTTCTTGTTTCTTCTGCCAGGAGCCGCCCATGGACAAACAGAACTTTTTGTTGGTGCGCAAAAAACTTGGCAAGACCCAAAAACAACTTGCCGAGCTTCTCGGCTCATCAATAAAGGCCATCCAAGGCTACGAACAGGGCTGGCGCTCCGTCCCCCCCCACGTCGAACGGCAGGTTTTCTTTCTGCTCTCCCGCCAGCAACAAAAAGACAGCTGTAGCCCCGCTCCCTGCTGGGAGGTGAAAAAATGTCCCCCGGAGAGGCGGGAGCAGTGCCCGGCCTGGGAATTTCAGGCCGGAGAACTATGCTGGTTCATCAACGGCACCATTTGCGAGTGCAAGGCCCAAAAAAATTGGAAGGGAAAAATGACTATCTGCCGCGATTGTGAGGTACTCACCCCTTTTCTCTGATTCCCCCCTGTCAGGAGGGACAAAAGCCTCTCCCCGGCTTTTACAACAACTCAACACAACAAACTCTCTTTTCCCATCCATCGCAGGAGGGCGCCCCCAATGCCACGAATTTCCCCTGACATCACCGCAATCATAGGCAACACCCCCATGCTCAGGATGTCTCGGCTAGGGGCGGGGCTAGAGGCCCAGCTACTTGCCAAACTGGAATTCCAGAACCCCTTGGGAAGCGTTAAAGACCGCATCGGCCTGGCCATGATCAACGCCGCCGAAGAGCAGGGGCTACTGAAACCGACAACCACCATCATCGAACCGACCAGCGGCAACACCGGCATCGCCCTAGCCTTTGTCTGCGCCGCCAGGAAATACCAACTTGTCCTGACCATGCCGGAAACCATGAGCCTGGAACGGCGGACCCTTCTCAAACACCTGGGCGCCGAGCTGGTTCTCACCCCAGGCAGCGAAGGCATGAAAGGAGCAATCACCAAAGCGGAAGAGCTCCTCGCCAAAACCCCAAACAGTTTCATGCCCAACCAGTTTACCAACCCGGCAAACCCGGAGATCCATCGCCGGACCACGGCCAAAGAAATATGGGAAGACACGGACGGCGGCATTGATATTTTTGTGGCCGGAGTGGGCACCGGCGGCACCATCACCGGGGTGGGCGAGGTGATCAAAGCGCAGAAGCCATCCCTGTATGTGGTGGCGGTGGAGCCTGCCGCGTCTCCTGTTTTATCCGGGGGAAAACCAGGCCCCCACAAAATTCAGGGCATCGGCGCAGGCTTTGTCCCCACGATACTCAACCGGGAAATCATCGATGAAATCATCACGGTGACCAACGAACAAGCCATGGAAACCGCCCGCATGATTGCCAAGGAAGAAGGTATTCTCTGTGGGATTTCCTCGGGCGCCAACGCCTGGGCCGCCATGCAGATCGCCTTTCGCCCGGAAAACCGGGGCAAGCAGATCGTCTTTCCCCTCTGCGACACAGGGGAGAGATATTTGAGCACCGAGCTGATAAAAACCCTTTGAGCTCACCCCACGCTGCCGACAGTTACCAACATTTGTTTGACAAACAGCTGAGGATCATAGTAGTAATTGCGATTATTTTTAACACTGTCCCACTCCTTCCCATAATGCCCAGGAGATGGCCTGTAAGCCAAGATTTTTCCTGAGAAAACGCGCAGGAACGCCACCTCCCCCGTGAAAAAATCACCATGAACACCCTGAATATCTTAAACCGCCGGAATGTTCTCGTTACCGGAGGAGCTGGCTATATCGGTTCCCACACGAGCCGACAGCTTGTCAATGCCGGCTGCAATGTGGTGGTGATTGACAATTTCTACTCGGGAAACCGTTGGGCTGTTCCCGCGCAGGCGCATCTGGTTGAAGGCGATGCCGGGGATTTCGAGCTGATGTCAAGGGTGATGCTCGAACACAAAATTGATGCCGTCATCCATTTTGCCGGGCATATTGTTGTTTCAGAATCAGTGACCGACCCATTGAAATATTATGGCAACAACACCAGCGGCTCGAGAAACCTTATTGCCGCCTGCCTACGGACAGGGGTAAGGCATTTCATCTTTTCATCGTCCGCCGCAGTATATGGCATTCCTGGGGATAACCCCATCCTGGAAACGACCCCCGTCTCGCCCATCAATCCTTATGGACGGTCAAAACTGATGACCGAATGGATGCTGGAGGACGCGGCGAACAGCTTGGTCGCCTCTTCCTCAAAAAAAGATGCCTTCCGCTATATCGCTCTGCGATATTTTAATGTCGCCGGAGCAAGTCTGGATGGAGCATTGGGAGAAGCCACCCCAGAGGCAACGCATCTCATCCATATAGCCTGTCAGGCTGCCTGCGGAAAAAGACAAAAAGTCGCCATTTACGGCACCGATTACCCAACCCCGGACGGCACCTGTATCCGCGATTATATCCACGTTGAGGATTTAGCCACAGCCCATCTCCTCGCCCTGGCATATCTCCTTGAGGGTGGCTCATCCGAGACCCTGAACTGCGGATATGGGTACGGCTTCAGCGTCAAGGAAGTTCTTGAGACTGTGCGCCGGGTAAGTCGGGTTGATTTCGAAATCGTTTCAGCTGGACGCAGGGATGGAGATCCTCCCGCACTGATAGCCAACACCGAAAAGATCAGAAAGCTCTTTCCTTGGAAGCCGACCCACCAGGATCTGGAGACGATTTGCACAACCGCCTTTCTCTGGGAAAAGAATCACCCACACGCAAACTGAACATCACCCTAACAGAACGGCCAAACATGCCAGATAAAACAATCATTCTTCGAATCATCCCGCTCATCAAGCCATATCGGAACCGGCTTATCCTGGCCATGGTCAGCATGGTCGCAGTTGCTGGCTTGAGCGCGTTGCAAGCCTACATGGTCAAACCGCTTCTCGACGAAATCTTCTTCAAGAAAGACCGGTTGATGCTCAACCTGCTGCCGCTTGCCCTGATGCTGCTCTTTCTGGTCAAGGGGGTGTTCTATTACTGCTATTCATACTTCATGGAACGGGTTGGCCAGGGGATCATCCTTGATCTGCGCAAAAAAATCTATGACCATATCCAGAATCTTCCCCTCTCCTTCTTCGCCAAAACCCCGACCGGAGAGCTTATCTCAAGGATTATTTCGGATGTTACGCTCATGCAGGGCGCTGTGTCTTCGTCCCTTGTCGGGACCCTGAAGGATCTTTTCCAGGCCCTTGGATTGCTAACCGTTCTTTTTTACCAAGACTGGAAACTTGCCCTGATGTCCCTTGTTTTCCTTCCTCTTGCCAGCCTACCGATTTATCGATTCGGCAAAAAATTCCGCGAACTCAGCTTTAGCGGCCAACGCACCACCGCCTCCATCGCCAACATCCTCCAGGAAACCATCCAGGGCAACCGGATCGTCAAAGCCTTCGGCATGGAAGCATATGAGTACAAACGATTCTCAGAAAGAGCGGGGAAACTCTTCCGCATCGCCATGAAAGACGTGCAGCTAAAAAGCATCAATCACCCGCTGATGGAACTGTTGGGCGGAATCGGTATCGCCCTGATCATGTGGTATGGCGGCAACCAAGTTCTCAACGGACACTCGACGCCAGGCACCTTTTTTTCCTTTCTCACCGCGCTCATCATGGTCTATGAACCAATCAAAAATCTCAGCAAGGTCAACAATCCCATCCAGCATGGCATTGCCGCAGCCACCCGCGTGTTCAACATACTCGACATCAAACCGGACATCGCCGACAAACCGGGAGCCATTGACTTGCCGCCGATTAAAAAAGAAATCGTCTTCAAAGATGTCCGCTTCAGCTACGATGGCACCACGGAAATATTAAAAGGGATAAATCTTACCGTAACTCCTGGCGAGGTCATTGCCCTGGTTGGCACAAGTGGTGGGGGCAAGACAACCCTTGCCAATCTCATCCCCCGTTTCCTTGATGTTACCAAGGGGGAAATCTCCATTGATGGCCAGGACATTCGTAATGTGACCATGAAATCTCTGCGCAGCCAGATTGCCATAGTCACCCAGCAGACCATTCTTTTTAATGACACGGTGCGAAACAATATCGCCTACGGTGATCTGGAAAAATCCGACGAAGAAATGGCTGCCGTTGCCAGAGCTGCGCACGCCTTGGATTTCATCAACGAGCTGCCCGAAGGGTTTGAGACAATCATCGGCGAGTCCGGGGCAAGACTTTCCGGGGGGCAGCAGCAACGCCTCTCCATCGCCAGGGCACTGGCAAAGGACGCACCCATCCTCATCCTGGACGAAGCAACCTCGGCCCTTGATACAGAGTCTGAGCGCGAGGTGCAAATCGCTCTAGAAAACCTGATGAAAGGACGAACCACATTCATAATCGCGCATCGGCTCTCCACCATTAAAAACGCTGACCGAATCATCGTCATCAAGGATGGCCTGATCGCGGAAGAAGGCCCCCACGAGGCGCTGCTGGCGAAAAATGGCGTGTACCACATGTTGTACACCATGCAGTTTGTTGAACAATGACGGTCGATATCATCATCCCCACCTATAACCGGGCCTCTTTCCTGGCCGAAACACTGAAAAGCGTTCAGGCCCAGACCTATGAAGACTGGTTCTGCTGGATTGCCGAAGATGGAGAAAGCCCGAAAACCAGGGATGCGGTCAGACCTTTTCTGTCAGACAACCGTTTCATTCACTTACCCGGCAGGCATATCGGCTATCCAGCTGCCCCCAGAAATCGTGCAATCCTCCAAGGCTCCGCCAGGTTTGTCGCCTTTCTCGATGATGATGACCTCTGGCTTCCTGAAAAGCTGGAAAGACAGGTGGAATTTCTTGAGCGCAACACGGAATGCGTTCTCCTCGGCACTAACGCCTTCCGGTGGGATGGAATGGGCGCCAAAGAAGACGCTCCCCTTTACCACCAAAAAATTTCCTTTGGCCTGGTCCCTTACGAGAAGCTCGTGCAGGAAAATGTATTCATTATCTCCTCGGTTCTAACCAGGCGGGAAAGCCTCATCCAAGCGGGGCCATTTAACGAAAACCTTACTCCGCCGGTCGGGGAGGATTATGAATTATGGTTGCGCCTTGGGGCCATGGGCGAAACCTGGATGTTGGCGAATCCCTTGTTGATCTATCGAGAGACCGCGCCCACTTACTATGCAAAAAAAATGGACCGCAAAACAAAGTACCAGCTAAGAGCAGACATCTATTCCGCTGCCCTGCAAGGTCCGCCTGACTCTCCCAGTCCTCTTGCCGCTCCAGAAAAAAAATACTATGCGGACCTCTGTCGGGACGAAATGGATTTCTATCGTGCCGGGCCTCATCTCCTGAACAGATTTCGCAGAAAAATATCAAGAAAACTCAAACCAATTGTGGCTCTTTCAAAATGATCGTCGTCAGAATAATAGGTGGGCTAGGGAACCAGATGTTTCAGTACGCGGCAGGCAGACGACTTGCGGCAACCCATGATACCGTCCTGAAGCTGGATATCTCGGAGTTCAAAAAATACAACCTGCACGACTACGCATTGTCCGCTTTTCAGATAAAAGAACTTTTTGCAACTCCGGAAGAAATACACCTTTTCAAAGAACCTGACTCCGGCTCGTTGAAGAAAAAACTTAAAAAACTTCTGCGACGCCCGAGCAAATTGGGGATAACCCATATCCGAGAAAAACAGTACCACTTCGACCCGGAAATTTTAACCACGCCTGACTCCATATATCTGGACGGCTATTGGCAAAGCGAAAAATATTTTTCGGATATAGCGGATATCATCAGAAATGAATTTGCCCTAAAATTGCCCCAGACAGGCAAAAACCTGGAGTTGGCACAGCAAATAGCTTCCTGTGCATCGGTCAGCCTGCATGTTCGCCGCGGGGATTATGTGGCGGATGAGAAAACCAACACCATCCATGGGACATGTGATCTTGCCTATTATGCCCGTTGCATTGAAGAGCTCAACCAAAGGGTTCATGAGCCTTCTTTTTTCATCTTCAGCGATGACCCTGACTGGGCGGAAAGAAATCTCAAGATAACGCACACAGCCACATTCATCGGCCATAACGGCCCTAAAAAAAATTACGAGGACTTGCGCCTGATGAGTCAATGCAGGCATCATATCATTGCCAACAGCAGTTTTTCCTGGTGGGGGGCATGGTTAGGCCGGTATCAGGATACAATTGTCTACGCGCCGAAACGTTGGTTCAATTCTCCATCGTTCAACACGGAAGATCTTCTTCCCGAAGCATGGATCCGCATCTGAGCCACTCTCCGGAAACAGATTCTTGACGGGACGGGCCCGTTGAAAAAATTTCTTTTCCGGACGCAATGCGCACCATTTTCCCGACAACAAACCAAACACCCTGGATTACACAACCATGATTACAGTAAAACTTACCTGCCCAGGATGGCCAATAGCACGGCAGACTCCACGCCAAGCAGGAGTTTGGGGCGATTACACCTTCATATTGGACCAAGAAAATAAAGAATGTGATTACTGGGTGGTGTTAGAGGGCCTTCCGAAAAGCGAATCCGTCTATTGTCCGCGGGAAAACACGATTCTCATCACCGGAGAACCGCCAACGCTGAAGCAATACCGCCCCGAATTCCTAAGCCAATTCGCCGAGGTCATCACCTGCCGTGCCGATCTCAAACATCCTCATACAATAATCGACCAACCAGGGCTTCCCTGGCATGTCGGCAGACGCCAGAAAGACCACGTAAACCTGTCCTGGTCAAAGGATTACGACGAGTTATCGGCGATTAGCCATTATGAGAAGAAAAAAGAGCTCTCCGTCATCTCTTCCTCCAAGGCTTTCAGCGATGGCCATCGACTGCGCCTGGCCTTTGTCAGCACATTAAAAAATCATTTCGGTGACAGGATAGATGTGTTCGGCAGAGGAATCCGTGAGATAGAGGACAAATGGGACGCCCTTGCCCCGTATAAATATCATATCGCCATTGAAAATTGCGCGGTCGTCGATTACTGGACGGAAAAGATCGCAGACCCATTTCTGGCCGGTTGCCACCCTATCTACTACGGCTGTCCCAATATCGAAAAATATTTCCCTCGCAATGCCCTCACCAGGATCGACCTCCATCAACCCACTGAGGCCATTGCCATTATTGAGACCTGCCTCGAAAGCAGGCGTTTTGAACAATCCCAGAAAGAAATCCAAGAATCCCGAGAAGCCGTGTTGAACCGATACAATCTTTTCCCGATGATCGTCTCGCATCTTGAGAGGCTGAATCGGCAAGGGCACGGCACAGGAAAAAGGAGCAAAGTGCATCTGGTCCCGGAAACTTCGGGGACATTGATGGATTATTGTTTCAGGAAGCTGCGGAGAATATCTCTCCGTAAATCGTGACAACCTTTCCGGCAACCTCATCCCAGGAATACTGCGAGGCTCTCTGCATGGCCGCCTTGCCCATTTTTGCCCTCCGCGGCTCATCACACAACGACACGAGGTGGGTGCTCACGGTTTCCGCGTCATCCTTGTCCACGATAAAACCATGCTCACCATCCGTTACGATATCCTTGGCCCCCACCTGCGTGCTGATAATGACGGGGAGCGAGGCGGCCATGGCCTCCAAAACAGTCATGCCAAAAGTGTCAAACCCGGACAGCAGCGCACACACATCCGAGGCCGCATATATTTCTTCGATGCCTTCACTCTGCACTCCGGCAAAAACAACATCCTCACCAACCCCAAGGTCATCGGCGATCTTCAAATATTTGCCCTGATTGCCCTTGCCCACAACAAGTAATTTCATGGACTTGCCCGGTAGTTTCTCCTTTGCTTTGGCAAGCGCAGAGATTACGGCATCCAGTCCCTTGAGTTCAAAATTCATCCCCACGAACAACACCAGGAAATCGCCAGCACACAACCCGAACTTCTTCCGTCTTTGCGCCCGGTTCTCAGCACGATTCGGCAGGTTAAATCGTGCAAAGTCGATCCCGGGATGGATTACTTTCACCCGAGTTGATGCAACGGCAAACTCCTGGCTGAATTTATCCATGGCCAGCGTCGACACAGGCAACAAAAATCTGCACCTTTGATCGGCGATCAATCTCCGCTCAACCCATGCGGTTACCCGATCAAAAAGGCTCATCCTTTTTTTTCGAACCTCCCGGACCCAAAAACGATGCGGAACCCCATGCATGGTAAAGATATCGGCGTGGAATATCCGATCATGGGTGTGGATGAGATCGAAATCCTGACGGGCAATCGCGACATTGGCGAAAAAGGCAAAACTTACGGTAGTCAGAAATCGCGGAAATCGGAGCAACGGAACAAAATGAAAGGATACATTACCTGAAACGGCCTTCCACTTATTAGCAAATACATGAACATCATAGCCGGGGTTCAAGGCAATCTTTTCCGTCAAATGCAAGGCAAATTGCTCGCCTCCGCCGACCAATCCATATTTCGGGATGACAACTGCTATTTTTTTCTTCAATCGGGGCTGTTTTATCACTACCTTATGCCGTCACTGATAACTTGCTGTTTTCCTGGATTCGCCATAGAACTGTCCCCATGGCAAAGACCACGCACAGAATCGACTCGGGATAATGACTGAAAACCGGATCAAAAAATCCGATTATAAAGAATGGTATCCCTGCGGCAAAGATAGCGGTTGCCCACGACGTTATCGAATCATTTGCGCCAGTTCGCATGAGTAGCCACAGCATCCAAAAAAAAGAAAACATGACCCCGAGGAATAAGATGATGCCGGGGATACCGGTCCGCACTGTAATGTCGGTATACATATTGTGGGGATTTAATAAAATCTCCTGCCTTTGGAACTTTTCCGGCAACCTGGCATTGTAATTTTGCAAATCAAGATTTCCACCAAACGTTTGCATGCCAAACCCAATTCCGGTTATGGGGTAATCCTTCACCACTTCCCAGACAAGCAGTCCCTGCTTAATTCTCGGGTTATCCGTTATATCCCTTGTAAATCTTCCACCGGCAGGGCTAACAAGCACGATCCCCCCAACCAACAACAGTACCCCGACCAGAATCTTTGGTCGCGCCGAAAGAACAACCACCAACGAAACAAACAAAGCCAGCAATGCTCCCCTGGTTTGGGTCAGGAAAATTACTACAATAGCCGGCAACAGCCCGCTTGAAAAAAATATTTTCCGCGGCCACCCTCTTGCCTGGGAGATGTTGTGTATACAGAAACTACTGGAAATTACGGCGATGATTCCTATTAAATTGGTTGTCACCTCGGTGAAACATGCACCAAATCTCTGGGTAAGGGGGGTTCCAATCACCACATAGTCATAGTACAAGCGCCAAACAAAAAGACTTGAGGCTGAACAGATTATTATCCAGGAGAGAACAAATAATTTTTTTGTTGAGTCAAAAAAATTAACCAGGATGAAATACAAAAGAATATATTTCAACAAATGCGTATAAAAATCATGAATACTGTTTGCTGTGTTCATCGCATAAAAAAGGCCTACAAAGCACCAGACCACAAAAAGAGTTCCTGACAACGCCAGGGGGGTCTGAAAAGAAAATTTCATCTTCCTGAACAAAAATAAAACAACAACCAAGGACACCGACAAATAATAACAAATCTCCTTGAGCGTGGTTGTGTGTGGAAAAGGAATCAGAAAAACAAAAATCCCGAGGACTACCGGAATACTTGCGGCCAGGAAAGAAAAAATTGTACTGCGACGATCTTTCGTTGTCACATTCAGCTCCATTTGCATTATCCCCTTCTAACACATCCAAAATCTTGAGTTTATGACCAATCCCAACAAATGACCGGCACCCATCAACTTAACGTTATCGCAGAGTTACTCCTCAGATGGGTCTCAATCTGTGCCCGAACCTCTTCCTGGGTCAATTCATCCAAGCAGCTACTCTTTTCGCTATTTTTGCAGCCCTTTTCTCGACACGGAACACACGGCATTTTTTTCTGAATAACGAGATGTTGCCTACCCAACGGCGCCCAAGATACCGGAGATGACGGGCCAAATATCCCGACCGTTGGGGTTCCCACGGCTGCGGCAATATGAAGGCCAGCGCTATCAACCCCTATGAACAAACGGCATTTCTGCAACAAGGCTGCATACATGGCGATGGAGGTCTTCCCGGCAAAATTATAGCATCCGGCTCCACAGCTCTGGACAATTTCCTCGGCCCGGTCTCTTTCCGCAGCAGACCCAGTGACAAGCACCGCTACCCCATATTCCGCCATCAGCCACCGGATGAGGTCGATATACTTATCCTTTCCCCATTCCTTATACTGCCACAGGGAAAACGGCTGCACCGCAACAACCTTTTTATCCAGGGAAACCGCCGCCTCTTCAAAAAGAATCCGGATTTTCTCCTGTTTATCCACAGCAACAGCAAGCTCCGGGATTCTCTGTTCGCTGGTAAGCCCAAATGCTTCGAGCAGACAGAGGAGATAATCGACAACATGCAGGTCAGGGGTGTAATCGCGGTTCAACAGACTGGTAAAGAGCCGATTCCGCCACAACTTGCCATCTTCGGCATAAAAACCGATTCGTTGAGCAGCGCCTGACAAAAAGGCCATTATGGCCCCACGGGTTCCGGTTCGCAGATCAATGGCCAAATCACAATGAAGACTTCGCAGGTTGCGGAAAAAATCAATCTGGAAGCATAATTCTTCACGAAACGATCGATGCCGCTTGGTAACCGCAATAACCTGATCAAGCCAGGGACAATCTTCCAGCAACTCCGCCGCCTTATCCCATGCCGCCACAACAATTCGCGCCTGCGGATATGCCTCCCGCAAGGCCCTGATACAGGGCAGAGTCAGGACAACATCACCGATATCGCCGAGCTGAATAAGCAAGATGCTGCGCGGTGATTCTGCTAGCGTTGTCTGGCCTATAATCAAGGGCAAAGTCATAAAAGCCTCAGGGGCAACCCCGTAAATGCCAAGAGAGCAGTTGCAGATAAAGCGCCAGTCTTCCCCGGATACCCCCATGCAACCCAAGGGTCATGATCAGACCAATTCCATTCAACAGGACGTTGATAAGCAGGCGCACCACAATCAACAGGCCATGGAGCGGCCAGCTCTGCGGGAACCATTTGCGGAAATATTGATACCGCGCCCGGTAAAACATGATCCTGGCCCTGACATTATGCCCGGCGCTCTGGCCCTGCAAATGATAGATGCGGGCCTCAGGGACAAAGCAGGATTTCCAGCCAGCCCTGTGCATGGCAAACGCCCAGTCTGTTTCTTCCATAAAAAAGAAGTACCGCTCATCCAGCAGCCCCACCGTATCCATGGCCGCCTTGCGCACCATAAGGCAGGCGCCTATGCAGGACTCTACCTCAATGGGCGCCCGGTATTCCTGTCTTTTGCTGGGAAATCTTCCTGGGAACAGCAGGCGCAACACAGTTTCATTACAGAGAAGGCCCAATAAACTCGGGAAATTGGCAATGGAATTTTGCTTTGAACCGTCCGCGTTGAGCAATTGGCCGCAGGCCATGCCGACCTCTTCGTGATTTTCCATGTATCTCAACAGTGTTGCGAGGGCTCCTTCCGTCAATACCGTGTCGGTGTTGAGCAGTAGCGCATACTTCCCCTGCATAATCCGCAAAGCCTTGTTGTTGGCTGCGGCAAAACCGAGGTTCTTTTCATTCTGAATGATATTGACCTGCGGATACTGCTCCCGCACCGCCTCAACGCTGCCATCGCTTGAGGCGTTGTCCACCAGGAACGCCTCAAAGCGCATCTCCCTGACCATGGCATACACCGAGGCCAGACAATCCAGCAGCAATTTTTTGGTGTTCCAGTTGACGATAACGATGGAGATATCCATGCGCTTAGCTCCCGCCCTTGAGTACGGCCAACGCTGCCTGCACCACCTGATCCACGGTGATACGATCCATGCATTCATGGCCCACGTCGCAATGCCTCTTCAGGCAGGGGCTGCAAGCAATTTCCGCCCGCAGTATCCTGTGACCAGAGCCAAAAGGCCCGGTTCGCCAGGGCGCGGTCGGGCCAAACAGGGCGACCACCGGCGTGCCTGTTGCCGCAGCAAGATGCATGGGGCCGGTGTCGGTGGTAATAAGCACATGTACCCTTTCATACAGCGCGGCCAGCTCTTTCAGCGTCGTCTTGCCTGCCAAGCTCGCGGCTTTGCCAGCCATGGCGGCGCGGATACCTTCTATGCCCGGCACGTCCTGCGGTCCGCCACTGAAAACAACCGCCATGCCCCGGTCGAGCAGTTGGTCTGCAACCCGGGCAAAACGCTCGTTGCGCCAGTGCTTGGTTTCCCAGGTGGTCATGGGATTGATCGCCACCAGAGGCTTGGTCGAATCGACTCCTTCTGCCGCAAGCAATTGTCCGATCTTTTTCCGCTGTTCTTCGCCGATCGGCAGATCAAAAACAACATCCTCGCTCTCAATCCCAATCGCCTTGAGCAATAACAATTCCCGAATGGCCGCATGCTGGTCCATGTTCACCGGCGAGATGGGCTCATTAAGAAAGAGGTAGCTGCATTCGGCGTGTTCCATGCCCTTGCCGAAACCGACCTTTCTTTTGGCCCGGGCCAGCCCGACAAAGATTCCGCTTTTTAGCAGCCCTTGAAAATCGATGAGCAGGTCGTACTCTGTGGCTCGCAATCTTTTGACAAAATCGGCAAACCCTTGGCAGGCTGCCAGCACCTTGCCCTGTTTCAAGTCCCGAACCCAGGCTTTGCGCCGTGAGACCAACACGGTATCAATGGCCTTATGGCCGATAACCAGATCGGCCGCAGCCTCTTCCACCAGCCAATCAATCCGGGCTTCCGGGTATTTACGGCGCAGGGCATTTAGGGCGGGCAGAGTGTGGATGACGTCGCCGATGGCGCTGGTTTTGACAATGAGGATATTCACGAAATCGGCATCAGAACGGCGAATCTTTTTCTTTTTGCTTTTGCAGCTCACGCAGCTTGGCATACTTGAAAAATACGTTCATAAAATCGGAAACAGCCATGATAAAGCCTTCGCCCCGGTCAAGAAAACCGCCCCGGAGGATATAGCCGTGCAAAAAAGCCCAGGCAGCCCGGAGAAGCGCCTTGACGACCGAGGCTGTTTTCCCTTGGGCAAACAGCTCGTTGGCTCCGGCGGAAGAATAGTGGTTCACCTTGTCCAGGGTCTGCGCCAATCCTTTATTGGCATAATGGATCAGAGACTGACGCAGCTCCCCAGCCGGACCATGCACCTCCAAAGACTCATGCACTGAACGCTCGGACATCCTGGCCGAATCCTTACGAAACAGCCGGACAACCCGATCCGGCCACCAACCGGCATGCCTCAGCCACCGGCCGCAGAAGTAATTCTTGCGGGGGAAACTATAGGCAACACACGAACCCGTGGCCAATGCCTCCCTGATCTCCGCCTGGGCCTCTGGACTGACCCGCTCATCGGCATCCAGCACCAGCACCCACTCGTGGCGGCAACGGTCAATGGCCAGCTGCTTCTGGCGGCCAAACCCCTGCCAGGGCTCATCATACACCACGGCGCCGAATTCCCGGGCAATCTCCACGGTCCGGTCGCTGCTGCCTGAATCCACCACCACAACCTCTGCGGCAAAGGTAACGCTGGCCAGACACTCGGGCAAGCGGTCTTCCTCGTTCTTGGTGATGATGGCCACGGAGAGTGGCAGCTTGGCACTAATCATACTGCTTTTCCAGCCAATCCCGATAGCTGCCGTTCATCACGCCCCGCCACCATGTCTCGTTGGCCAGGTACCAGTCGATGGTCTTTCGGATTCCGGTTTCAAATGATTCCAGCGGCGCATACCCCAACTCGCTTCGGCTTTTCGTGGCATCGATGGCATAGCGCCGATCATGGCCGGGCCGGTCCTTGACATAGGTGATGAGTGATTCTGCCGTGTGCCCCAGACAGACCGGAGAGTGCGGGAAGCGTTGCCGCAGGGTCTCGGAGGCGGCGAGCCGTTCGTCAACCAGGTTACAGACCAGCCGGACGATTTCGATATTGCGCCATTCGTTATTACCCCCAATATTGTACACCTCTCCGACCCTGCCCTTCTGTAGGACCAGATCGATGCCCCGGCAATGGTCCTCCACATAGAGCCAATCGCGGATATTCAGGCCGTCGCCGTAAATGGGCAGCGGTTTGGCCTCGAGAATATTGAGGATAATGAGCGGGATCAGCTTTTCCGGAAACTGGTAGGGGCCATAGTTGTTCGAGCAGTTGCTGGTGCTAACCTCGAGCCCATAGGTGTGGTGGTACGCCCGCACCAGATGGTCAGAGGCCGCCTTGCTCGCCGAATAGGGCGAGTTGGGGGCATAGGCGGTGCTTTCCGCAAAGGGCAGCGCCTCCGGGGTGAGTGAACCATAAACCTCATCAGTGGAAACATGGTGGAACCGGTGCGGCCGCCCGCCCCCGCCGTCCAGCCAGATCTTTTTCGCCGCCTTGAGCAAGCTGTGGGTGCCGACCACGTTGGTGGTTACAAACGGGTCCGGCCCGTGGATTGAGCGGTCCACATGGGATTCGGCGGCAAAATTGACCACGGTGTCGAGAGACTCTTCGGTCAACAGGGCCTCGACCAGGTCCTGATCCCCGATGTCTCCATGGACAAAACGAAAATGATCCTGCCCCAGGCATCCGGCAAGGCTGGCCATATTCCCGGCATAGGTCAGGGCATCGAGCACCACCACCCGGTCCTGCGGGTATTGGGCCAGCCAGTAATGGACGAAATTGGCCCCGATAAAACCGGCTCCGCCGGTAACCAGCAGCTTATGCACCACGGTTCTCCTTACATTCAAGCAACATCCGCCGCAAAGCAACGCGCCAGTGGGGCGGCGTCATGCTCAGAGCCGCCCAGGTCTCGGTCTTGTCCAGCACACTGTAGGCAGGCCGCTTGGCCGGGGTCGGATAAGCAACGGTATTGATGGGCAGGATGGGAATCTCCCGGTCGAGCAGCCCACAAGCAAGCCCCTCTTCCTGGATGGCCACGGCAAAATCATACCAGCTGGCCACCCCGGCATCGGTCCAGTGGTAGATGCCCAGGGGCCGCACCTGGCACATCCGCCAGAGAGCCTCGGCCAGCCCCCGGCCCCAGGTGGGGGTCCCGACCTGATCCGCCACCACCCCTATATTTTCCCTCTCGCCCATGAGTCGCAGCATGGTGGTGACAAAATTATTACCAAAGGCAGAATAGAGCCAGGCGGTGCGGATAATGGCCACTCCCTCCGGGTAGGCTCCCAAGGCCAGCTGCTCCCCGGCCAGTTTGCTGGCCCCGTATACTCCCAAGGGGTTTGTCTGGTCCTTGGGTAGATAGGGCCGGGATTGCGCCCCGTCGAAAACAAAATCCGTGGACACCTGAATGCAATATGCACCCACTATGCGGGCCGCTTGAACAAGGTTTGCCACGCCTTGGCCATTCACGGCAAAGGCTGTCTCCTGCTCGCTTTCCGCCCGGTCCACCGCCGTATAAGCGGCGGCATTGATGATCACCTGGGGCTGAAAGGCACTCACTTTGGCAATCACAAGCCCTGCATCCCGAAGATCAAGCTCTTGCGAGCTCAGAACCAGCAGTTCCGTGTCGGCCGGCTTGCAGCGTTGTAGTTCCCTGCCCAACTGGCCGCTGCCGCCGACGAGCAATACCATCATGGATACAACTCCGCCTCGGCCAACGAGACCCCGGCCAGATCCTTGGCCGATAACAGGGGCGCCTGAGCCAACAACGGCCAGGCGATGCCCAGTTCGGGGTCATCCCAGCGGATGCAACGCTCATACTCCGGGGCGTACAGCTCCGTACACTTGTAGACAAACTCAGCCTCAGGGCTTAACACATAAAAGCCATGGCCAAAACCCGGCGGCATCCAGAGCATCTTCTTGTTTTCCGCAGAGAGGATATCCCCAACCCAACGGCCAAAGGTAGAAGAGCTTTTCCGCAGGTCAACGACCACGTCAAACACCTCACCACTGATCACCCGTACCAGCTTTCCCTGGGGCTTTTCGATCTGATAATGCAACCCGCGCAGGGTTCCCTGCACCGACTTGCTGTGGTTATCCTGAACAAAACTGAAATCGAGACCTGCCGCAGCAAACTTCGCGGCATGCCACGTTTCCATGAAAAAACCGCGGGAATCCCCAAAAATCTGGGGCTCAACGAGCAATACCTCCGGGATCTCGGTGGGCAGAAACCTCATCGCCCCTGCTCCTCCTCAAGAATCTGGAACAGGTACTGGCCATAGCCGTTTTTCCGCAAGGCTTCGGCCAACCGCGCCAACTGCGCGGCATCGATATAGCCCATCCGGAAGGCGATTTCCTCAAGGCAGGCAATCTTCAAGCCCTGCCGGTCTTCCATGACCTTGATAAAATTGGCCGCATCCAGCAGGGAATTATGGGTGCCGGTGTCAAGCCAAGCCGTGCCCCGCCCCAGGAGTTCGACCTGCAACTGCCCCTTGGCGAGATACACCTTGTTGATGTCGGTAATCTCAAGCTCTCCGCGGACTGACGGCTTGAGATTTCTGGCAATCTCCACCACCTGGCTGTCATAAAAATACAGCCCCGTTACGGCGTAACGGGATTTCGGCTTGTCCGGTTTCTCCTCGATATCGAGCACGGTCCGATCCGGGGCAAAGGAGATCACCCCATAACGCTCAGGGTCACGCACATAGTAGCCGAAGACCAGCCCGCCTTTGGGGTCGGCCTCTTTATCCTGAAGGGTCTTGGCAAGTCCTGGCCCATAGAAAATATTATCCCCGAGGATAAGACAGACCGGCGCATTACCGATGAATTTTTCCCCGATCACAAAGGCCTGGGCAATGCCCTCGGGCTTGGGCTGCACCGCATATTCCAGGGTAATGCCCCACTGACTGCCATCGCCCAGCAACTCCATGAATTGCCCCTGATCCTCCGGGGTGGTGATGAGCAGAACCTCCCGAATCCCTGCCAGCATAAGGGTAGACAGGGGGTAATAGATCATGGGCTTGTCATAGACCGGCAACAGTTGCTTGCTCACCGAACGGGTCAATGGATACAACCGCGTGCCGGAGCCACCTGCCAGGATTATTCCTTTCACTTTTGCGCTTCTCCCAAACAAAGACCGCAACAGGGCGGCCAGTCGCCGCCGCCACGGAAAGGCTTGCTTTTCTTGGCGGGGCATTTTATCTTCACACAAGATTTGGCCAGTATGATCCGACCACCTAAAAAGGTCCGTTATCCTAGCGCATTTTGCAAGAAATAGAAAGTTTTTAGGAGCCGTTACAGAATAACCATTGTGTTATTGGCCTTTCCGTTACGACGGCCAGGGATGGCCTAGTGTCGCGCGCTCCTATGGATGGATGAAGCGCGACCGGCTCCTTATGCCGGACACGGCATTCCAATATTACGGTTGCTCTGAACAACGGCGTAAGATAATTCCGCGCCTGTGTTGTTTGCCATCAGAACAACCCCATCCGCCCCGATTACCATCAGCCGGAGCCGTGCCATGATCAGCCAGGAACTGCTTGATATCCTTGCCTGCCCAAAATGCAAAGGGGAGGTAAGGCTCACCGAAAAAAAAGACGGCCTTGTTTGCGAGAATTGCAAACTTCTCTACGAGGTTCGTGAAGACATCCCCATCATGCTCATCGACGAAGCAAAAAAACTGGATGATTGATGCACGCCGAACGGTAAAAAAATGACATACCAGCACATCACCTCGCGCTGTTTTATCAATTTTCCGTTTCGCCGGCTCCAGCAGGAGCTGGATCTTGTTCTCGCCCACCGAATTCAACCGGAAATCGGACTGGAAGGTGATACGCTGTACACCGCCACCGCTGCCGAATACCGGGAGGTTGCCGAGACCCTGGCGAAAGCCGGACTCCGCTGCACCCTGCACGCTCCTTTTTTCGATCTCGCTCCGGGCGCCCTGGATGAGCATGTCCTGGCGGCCAGCCGCAGCAAGCTGGGCAAAGCCTTTGACCTCATCGGGGTATTTCAGCCTGTCTCAGTGGTTTGCCACCTGAACTACGAAGAGAACAAGCACGGCTACAAACAATCTGACTGGTTCAACGCTGCCCTGGCAACCTGGCGGGAGCTGCTGGCACAAGCCGCAGCGCGCCACGTACCGCTGATGCTGGAAAACACTTACGAAACAGGGCCGGAGCAGCACGGAAAAATGCTCGCCGCCCTGAACTCGCCCCTTGCCAGGTTCTGCCTCGACGTGGGCCATGTCGCCTCCTTTGCCAAAAATACCTGGCAGGATTGGCTGCCCGCCCTTGCCCCCTGGCTCGGCCAGCTCCACCTGCACGACAACCACGGCGACCGGGACGCGCACCTTGCTCCGGGCCGGGGGAGCTTTGATTTCCCAGGCCTGTTCAGCTATCTCAAGGAACAGCGGCTGCACCCCCTTGTCACCCTGGAACCCCACACCGAGGATGATCTGTGGGAAAGCCTGGCCGCCCTGGATCGGATGCAGTTTTTTAGCACGACCTAGACCCTGCGTTGCTCCATTTTTTTTAGTTGCACCGTTGCCTGTGCTTTAATCTTTTAAAATTATTTGGAACTACCCATGCCGGAAACCCCGCCAGCCAATTTCGTCCATCTCCATGTCCACACCCAGTACAGCCTGCTCGACGGGGCCATCCGGGTCGGCGACCTCCTGGCCAAGTGCAAGGAATACGGGATGGATTCCGTGGCCATCACCGATCACGGCTCCATGTTCGGGGCGCTGGAATTCTATGTCCAGGCCAAAAAGGCCGGAATCAAGCCCATCATCGGCTGCGAGTTCTATGTCTCCCCCAGCCACCGCTTCGACAAGTCGGCGAAAAGCGCGGGCAAGGCCGCCTTTCACCTCGTTCTCCTGGCCATGAACAACACCGGTTACCAGAACCTGCTCAAGCTGGCCAGCCTGGCCCAGTTGGAAGGGTTCCACTACAAGCCGCGCATCGATCTCGAGATTCTCGCCGCCCATGCCGAGGGGCTCATCGCCCTCACCGCCTGCCTGCACGGCGGCATCCCCATGCGCATCACCGCCGGCGACATGGAAGGCGCCCGGGAAGAGGCGCGCCAGCTCCTGGCCCTGTTCGGCGACCGCCTCTATCTCGAGATGCAGGAAAACAATATCCCAGAACAGACCGTGGTCAACACGGGGCTCAAGCAGCTCTCACAGGAGCTGGGCATCCCGCTCATTGCCACCAACGACTGCCACTACCTCAACCGGGAAGAGGCCCAGGCCCACGAGGTGCTGCTCTGCATCCAGACCGGCAAAACCATGCACGATGCCAATCGCTTCCGGTTTTCCACCGATGAGCTTTTTTTCAAGTCGCCCGACGAGATGAAAAGGGGTTTTGCCCACTCGCCGGAAGCCATCGCCGAGACGGTCCGCTTGGCCGAGCGCTGCAATGTCGAGCTGACCTTCGGCGAGTCGCACTTCCCCATCTTCCCGGTGCCCGAGGGCGATAGCCTTGATTCCCTGTTCGAAAAGGCCGCCCTTGCCGGACTGGAAGAGCGGCTGAACGACATGCGGGAGATCGATCAACTCACCCCGGAGATTGAAAAAACCTACCGCGACCGGCTGACCCACGAAATCGACGTCATCATCAAGATGGGTTTTCCCGGCTATTTTCTCATTGTGGCCGATTTCATCAACTGGGCCAAGGATCATGAGATTCCGGTGGGCCCAGGCCGCGGCTCCGGCGCGGGCAGTCTCGCCGCCTATTCCATGCGGATCACCGACATCGACCCCATCCCCTACGGCCTGATCTTCGAGCGGTTTTTGAACATCGAGCGCAAGTCCATGCCCGACTTTGACGTGGATTTCTGCCAGGAGCGCCGGGGCGAGGTGATCGAGTACGTGCAGCAACGCTACGGCGGCGAGGCGCATGTGGCCCAGATCGTCACCTACGGCTCCATGAAGGCCCGGGCCGTGATCCGCGACGTGGGCCGGGCTCTGGGCGTGGCCTACGGCGACGTGGACCGCATCGCCAAGCTGATCCCGGAAGAGCTGAAAATCACGATCAAGAAGGCCATCGAGGCCGAGCCCCGCCTCCAGGAGCTGATAAAGCGCGACCCCCAGATAGAGGAGCTTCTCCGCATCGCCCAAACCCTGGAAGGCCTCAACCGCCACACCTCCATCCATGCCGCAGGCGTCGTCATCTCGCCCAGGCCCATGGTCGAATACCTCCCGGTCTGCAAGGGCCCCAAGGGCGAGGTTCTGACCCAGTACGACATGATCCACACCGAGATGACCGGCCTGATCAAGTTCGACTTCTTGGGCCTCAAAACCCTCACCGTCATCGACCGGGCCCTCAAGCTGATCGCCGCGGATATCGGCCAGCGGCCCGACATCAACCGCATCCCCCTGGACGACACCAAAACCTACGACCTGCTGGCCAAGGGCGACGCCCTGGGGGTGTTCCAGCTGGAAAGCTCAGGGATGCGCGGGTTGCTGATGAAAATGAAACCCGAGGTCTTCTCCGACCTCATCGCCCTGGTGGCCCTCTATCGCCCCGGCCCGCTGGAGTCCGGCATGGTGGACCAATTTGTGGACACCAAGCACGGCCGGATGCAGGCCATTTATCCGCTGCCGCAGTTGGAACCGATCCTGAAGGAAACATACGGGGTCATCGTCTACCAGGAACAGGTGATGAAGATCGCCAATGTCCTGGCCGGCTACTCCCTGGGCGATGCCGACAATCTGCGCCGGGCCATGGGCAAGAAAAAGGCCGAGGTCATGGAGGCGGAGAAAGAAAAATTCCTGACCGGGGCCAAGAAGAACAATATCCCGGCTGACAAAGCCGAGTACGTCTTCGACCTGATGGCCAAGTTCGCGGGCTACGGCTTCAACAAGAGCCACAGCGCGGCCTACGCCCTGATCGCCTACCAGACCGCCTGGCTCAAGGCCCACTACCCGGCCCAGTTCATGGCCGCTCTGCTCTCCTGCGACGTGGGCAACACCGACAAGGTGGTGCGCTACATCATCGAGGCGCGAGACATGGATATCGAGGTGCTGCCCCCGGACATCAACGAGTCGGACAAGGACTTTGCCGTGGTCAACGACCGCATCCGCTTCGGCCTGGCCGCGGTCAAGAACGTGGGCGGCCAAGCCCTGGACTCCGTCATGGAGGTGCGGGCCACCGACGGCCCTTACGGCGGGCTGGAGGATTTCTGCGACCGGGTCGATTCCCGCAAGGTGAACCGGCGGGTCATCGAAAGCCTGATCAAGGCCGGAGCCTTCGATTCCTTGGGGGCCAAGCGTTCCCAACTCTTCGCCATTCTGGACATTGCCCTGGAGCAGGCGCAGTCCGCGCAACGGGATCGCTTAAGCGGCCAGATCTCGCTGTTCTCGACCATGTCGCAAGCACAAAACAGCAAGGCCAACACCATCGACCTGCCCAACATCTCGGAATGGACCGAGAAAGAACGGCTCGCCTTTGAAAAAGAGACCGTGGGCTTCTACCTCACCGGCCATCCCCTGGACAACTTCCATCAGGAAATCATGGCCGTGGCCGACACCGACCTCACCAGTCTTGGCGACTGGGGCGACAACCAGCCGGTGCGGGTGGGCGGCCTGGTCCGCGAATACAAAGACCACCGCAGCAAAAAAGGCGACCGCATGGCCTTCATCGTTCTGGAGGACAGGGCCGGCGCCGTCGAGGTGGTCGTCTTCCCCGAGGCCTTTGCCAAATGCGGCCATCTCCTGACCAGCGACGAGCCGCTCATCGTCCTCGGCACGGTCAAACAGGAGGAACAGGGTGCCAAGATCATTGCCGAATCGGTGGATAACTTAAGCGAGGCGCGGAGCAAATACACCAACGGCGCCCGCATCCTGCTCAAGTCCGATCAGGTGAGCAGACAGAAGCTGGAAAGCCTGAAAAACAAGGTGCGCGAGTACCACGGCACCTGCCCGGTTTCTCTGACTATGCAATTTACCGGACGGGGCGAGGTGGATGTCGAACCGCCCTCGGATTTTACCGTAAGGCCCTGCAAGGAATTCGATGCGGAGGTGGAAGGATTATTGGGCTATGCCGCAGTGGTGTACCTGAAAACCAAGGCGGAGATCCAGCCCCGGAACGGCGGCAAGGGTGGACGCTGGCGGCAGAATGGGTAGGAATGAGCTGAGGGAAGGGATTCCCCAGATTGCCCTGTCGAGCCCGGAGAAAGAAAACAACCATGGATGACCGGCGCATGAAACCGCACCCCCTACAGAACATCTCCTACACCGCAGACCAGATCCTGGCAGGCATCAGCCACGGCATCTATGTCACGGATCTGGAGCGGCGGATCGTCTATTGGAACGAAGCCGCGGAAGAAATCACCGGCTGGCGGGCTTCGGAGGTGGTGGGCCGGTCATGCAAGGACAACATCCTTCGCCACACGGACAAGGAGGGGAGGGAGTTGTGCGGCAAGGAGGCCTGCCCCCTGTACCGAGCCATGGTTACCGACAGCAGCTCGACCTCACCCTCCGTGGTGTTCGCCCAAAAAAAAGAGGGCGGACGCCTGCCGGTGCAGGTCAGCGTCTCGCCCATCCGCAACGAGTTGGGCACAGTCATCGGCGGGGTAGAGGTCTTCCAGGATCTTTCCCTACAGATGCGCGACCTGGAAAGATCCCGGCAAATTCAGACGCTGTCCATGGCCATGCCGCCCGACGACGACCCGCGCCTGCGCTGGGCTTCCCATTATACACCCCACGATATCGTGGGCGGTGATTACTCCACAGTTGAGCGGATGGACCGGGACCGTTATGCCTTCCTGATCGCCGATGTCATGGGCCACGGGGTGGCGGCGGCCCTGTACGCCATGCACCTGCACTCCCTGTGGGAAAGCAACCGCCATTTGCTGGATCAGCCGGCACCATTCATGACCGCCCTGAACCGCAATCTCTGTCAGCTGGTCCGGGACGGAGAATCCTTTGCCACCTGCCTTTTCGGCCTGATCGATCTGGAGGCCCGAACCGTTGCCCTCTGCGGCGCGGGTAGCCCTCCTCTCTTCCTGGTCAGGGAAAAGGAGACCCGGACAATCAAGATGGCCGGACTGCCTTTGGGCATGATGCCGGAAACCGAATACGAAACCAACCTCCTCTCCCTTTGCCCCGGCGACGGTCTGCTCTTGTGCACCGACGGCGCCATGGAAATCACCGACTCCCGCGGCAGGATGCTCGGCAGCGACGGCCTGGCAAAACTGGTGAATACGCACGGCTTCCCGGACAGCGAACAAAAAATGCAGCAGCTTATCGAAAAAATACTGCTCTTTTCCAACGATATCCGCCTTCCGGACGATCTGACCATGCTGAGCGTCCGGTTTCTCGCCGGGCCGTGACCCCACTTTCCGCAACACTCCCCCGGACAAGACCATGACTCCGCCCCAGACACCTCCTGCCGATCCGCCTCTCCTCTGCCGGGGAGAGCATACAATCCGCCCGGCGGACAGCGGTGAGATCGATTGTTTTGTGCGCGAAATCTATGCCGCGATGGAACCCGCGCTCACCAAGCACTGTTTCGTCAATCCAAAATTCCGCATCGACCTGGCATTGCACGAGGCCGTGGTCAACGCCTGGCTCCACGGCAACGAAAAAGACCGGAACAGGACGGTCACGGTCCGCTGGCAGCTTCAGGAGGATCTGGTCCTGGAAGTGATGGATGAAGGTAGGGGGTTCGATTTTCAGACCATCGCCGATCCGCGGGCCGACGAAAATATCAGTAGACCTTGCGGCAGGGGCATCGCCATGATCACCTACCTGGCAGACCAGGTATCCTGGCAGGATCAGGGAAGGCATCTGGTCGCCTCCTTCGGCAGGATTTCAACCCGGGAGAAAAAAGCCACCCCCTGAATATTTTCCAACACAGGCGGTACCTGTTTGTTACCGACGGGATGGTTCGACCGGATATCCCCAAACCTTAAAAATAATAAAGAGAACTCTTCCCAAACAGCGGAGTTTGTGGTTCACTGAATAAAATTGGACGACAGTTGCCCCCCGGCCGTCCTGCGGCCCGGGTTTCTTGCCGCATTCCCCTGCCCATTTGTCCCCCCGGCCAAACTGCCGAAACGGAGGAAATCACCATGCCCATGACCTGCGAAACCACGCTACAGGGAGAGACCGCCCTCTTCACCTTGTCCGGCACCATCGACGAGGAGGGAGCCGTCTCCCTCAAGCAGCAGTTCAATCGCCTCCCGCACAGCCAAATCAAGGAGCTGGTCATCGATCTGGCCGGGGTGAGCCACATCGGCAGTTCCGGCATCGGCAAACTGCTCCTGTTCTACAAGAGTATTGCGGCCCAAAAGGGCACCATCCGCCTGATCAAAATGCCCCGGCCCATCCATGACCTTTTCATGGAGCTGCGGCTGGACACCCTCTTTTCCATGAGTACCGACCGCTGACCCGACCGGACAGGGAAACAGCATCCCGTCACAAAGGAGATTCGCATGGGCTGGAACAATCTGAGCGTCAATCAAAAAATCACCCTGGGTTTTGCCTGCATTCTGGCGCTGTTCCTGGCCACCGGCGTGGTCACCTTTCTGGGGGTCAACCGCATCATCAACGGGGCGGGAGAGGTTATCACCAGCAACCAACTGGACGGCACCCTGGCCCAGCGCGAGGTGGACCATCTGAACTGGGTCAACGCGGTCAACGCCCTGATCGTTGATGAGCGCGTCACCACCCTGAAAGCGGAAACCGATGACCACAAATGCGGCTTCGGCGCCTGGCTCTACGGCGAGGGCCGCAAAAAGGCGGAGCAGCAGTTTCCGGCCCTGGCGCCGCTCCTGTTGAGCATCGAAAAACCGCACCGCGACCTGCACCAGACCGCCGTGGCCATCAAGGAACAGTTCCGGCCCGAGGACCGCAGCGCAGCCAAGGAAATCTTCCTCAATCAGACCCTGCCGGCTCTGGGGGAAGTGCAACGGCTGCTGAAGGAAATTCGGGCCACGACCAAGGAGAATGTCCTCACCGACAAGGCCATGCTCTCCGCCGCCAATGTCACCAAGTACAGCGTAGCCGGCCTCACCATCGCCTCGGTCTTTGTGGGCATGTTTCTCTCCTATCTCACTGCCTCCGGCCTGAGCCGACATTTGTCCCGCATCACCGACATCATCCACGACAACTCCCAGCAGGTGGCCGCGGCCGCCTCCCAGATCTCCGTCACCAGCAACGCCCTGGCCGAGGATGCCTCGCAGCAGGCGGCGGTGGCGGAAGAAACCGCCGCCTCCCTGGCCGCCATGACCGAGGGCAGCCAACAGACAGCGGCGCTGACCGCGGGCAGTGAAAGGCTGATGAATGAAAACATCGAAAAATCCGGCCAATCCCTCCGCGCCCTGGTGGACCTCAGCCACAACATGGGGTTGATCGAGCAGGACAGCGACAAGATCGGCCAGATCATCACCACCATCGGCAGCATCGCCTTTCAGACCAACCTGCTTGCCCTGAACGCAGCGGTGGAAGCAGCCAGAGCCGGCGAGGCCGGCGCCGGTTTCGCGGTGGTGGCCGGCGAGGTCAAGAACCTGGCCATGCGCGCAGCCGCAGCAGCTCAGGATACCCAGCATCTACTGGAAGGCACCGTGCAGCGCATCATCCAGAGCACCGCTGCCCTGAAAAACGTGAACAACGATTTTGAAGGGATCATCGAATCCGCCACCGGCATCGGCGACAAGAACACCGCCATCACCAGGGCCAGCCAGGGCTTGGCCGACCAGATCCGGCAAATGCAGGAAGCCACCAACTCCCTGAGCAACGCCACCCAGCGGGTCGCCGCCTCTTCCGAGGAATCGACCGCCGCCTCGGTGGAACTCTCCGCCCAAGCCGACGAACTACAGACGGTGGTCAGCGAGCTGACCATGGTGGTGCATGGCGCCGGGGCTGCTTAGGAGGCTGTTGGCAAACCCCGTTTTTCGGCAGCCTGAACCGCAAGAGGAGCCCCACTTCCTGACCGCCCGGCTAAGCCGGCTCATCCTGCTCAATTACGAAGCCGGCCCTGCCCTGCTGACGCCCTCTCTTCCGGCCCACACCGAACTTGATCTTTATGAGCACCGGACCTTTGCCGGCCTTTTCGGTAAACAGCCGGATTCCTCCTTTGCCGCCGCAGCTCGCAGGTTGCCCTGCACCGGGGCCACCCCTGTTAGGCGCCGGATTTTCCGAAATCTCCAGATTCATCTCGACATGACCCCGTACAATTGAGTAAACCGTCCCCATCGGCAAGCCTTTCCTGACCGGCAGGCATCATCTCCATATCAAACCTTGAGGAACAGCGATCAATGAGTACAGAAAAAATCTTGCAGGCCCGCAGCGAATCCAAATGTGAATTGTGCAGCGCAACAGAGGGCCTGGCTGTGTATGAAGTTCCCCCGAGCTCAATGGGCAATGCTGATACGTGCGTGCTGCTCTGCGCAGCCTGTTGCTCACAGATTGAAAATCCGGAAAAGGTTGACGTGCATCACTGGCGTTGCCTGAACGAGAGCATGTGGAGCCAGGTGCCGGCGGTGCAGGTAATGGCCTGGCCGGATGCTCAAACGCCTGAGCACCGAAGGCTGGGCGCAGGACCTACTCGACACGCTCTATCTGGATGAAGAGACCCAGGCCTGGGCGCAGGCTACGGAGGAAGGGCAAGGCCATGAAGCTACGACCAAACATGTCGACAGCAACGGCACAACGCTCGAATCCGGCGACACGGTAACGCTGATCAAGGATTTGGATGTAAAAGGGGCCAACTTTACGGCCAAGCGCGGCACCGTAGTGCGCGGAATCTCCCTGGTTGCGGACAATTCCGAGCATATCGAGGCACGGGTGAATGGCCAGCGGATTATAATTCTGACGCAGTTTGTTAAGAAAGCGAACTAATCAGGTTTGCGACCAGAAGATTAAAGCCCTTATCACAAGAATAGGCGGAATCATGAAACACTTATTAACGAAAATACTTCAAAAGAAATATGTCACGTCGGTTCCTGCTCGTATCTCAACCAGCCTGTCAGACAATCAAGCCTATCCCCAAGTATGTATCAACGCCAGCAATGACTATAGGTTTTTCAATAATTTCAGAAGAGACCCTATCTATAACCAAATTCTGGAGCATGTTTCAGAGGAACAAGGCCGTGAATACCTTCAATTAATATCTAACGACTCAGATATGTTAGCGTCGATAAATAATTTCAAACCGAATGACAATTATGGCAATCCTAGAATGTACAAATATCCAAATATAGGAATGATTTCACCATCTACCCTTCGTTATATTAAGGTCCTTGCAGATATAAAAATGCACTTTCAGACTGTAGACAATCTGGATATTTGTGAAATAGGTATTGGATACGGTGGACAGTGTCGAGTTATCAATGCTTATTATAAGCCCGCCACATATTGTTTGGTTGACATACAGCCAGCCCTAGCTCTTGCTCAAAGATTTTTGGATAACTACATCCTTCATTCAACATTAACTTATAAGACGATGAACGAATTAGTTCAGAGAGATTATGATTTAGTCTTAAGCAATTATGCCTTTACAGAACTTCCCCGCACGATACAGGATATCTACTTGAACAAGATAATTTTGAACTCAAAGAGAGGCTACATAACATATAACGAAATCACATCACCAGAATTCAACTCTTACAAAGCAGATGAGTTGGTTGCAATAATTCCTGGCTCAAAAATCCTAAAAGAAGAACCACTCACACATCCAAAGAACTGCATCATAGTATGGGGAGGGTGAATTCAAATTGCCTTCTTATTCCCACAGGAGAAAGACACAATCTCTTTGCCCTCACAAACCCCGCACCGTCTCCCTGTCCGGCTCGGGCGGAGCGTCCGTCACCACACTGAAATCATGCGTCACAACGGTGCGGCCGTTTTCCGTTTCCACATGCACCCGCCATTCCCCTGAGACCAGATCCTGCTTGTAGGTGTAGCCGCGAAACCCGCCATCGCGGCCGCCAAAGAGGCCAAAGCCCATGCGGGAGGTGGTTTGCCAACCGCGCAGGGCATCGTAGTGTTCCCAGCGGTGATAGAGGCGGGTGCTTAGGCCGCTCGGGGCGAAGACCGAGGAAACGCAGTACAGCCGCTCGCCTGGAGCAAGATGGGCCTCATTGGACAACTCCCGCCAGAATACCCACCAGGGGGCCTTTTCCAGGGTGAGGCGATACTCTCCCGCCGCATGCGCAAAATTTCTCCCCACCTGAATATCCCGCTTCACCAGGGGAACCGGCGGGATAAGATCCAGGGGATACGCCAGCGCCAGCAGGACGGCGATGATCCAGATCGGCGCGGCCCGCCCCGGACACCCCGGCGTTTTCTTGCGCAGCCACAGGGTGAACCCTGCGCCCGCAAAGGTGCTAAGATAAAACCAAACCATGCCGATGCTGCCCACCAGAAACGGCAGAAGAAAATTAAACAGCAGCATGGCGCAGAGCCCGAACAGAGCCCAGGTGAGGGTAAAACGGTGGTACTTGTCGTCGATAAATTCGTTGGCGACCAGCAACCCGCCAAGGCCCAATGACCACAACACGGCAGTCAGGTGGCTGGAGCTTTTAAAGTAAAGAATAAACAGCGCGCTGAAAAGCCCGCCGAACAGGAATTGGAGCAGCAGGAAAGGCGCGCGCTCCCACACGGTTGCAAGCAAAGTAGCGGGCGGCACCGTGATCGGCACACCATCTTCGGAGACAATCACCGAAAGAGTGTGACGCCGATGCCCCAGCCACCACAGGATAGCGGCTGCGCCAGCGAGATAGCCGGACAAAATCCAGAGATCCGAAGGCGCTACCGTTCGGCCGATGGTGAGCGCATCCCACAAGAAACCGCCAAAGAAGGCGATGGTGGGAAGATAGGCGCGCAGTTGTGCGAGTCTGGCCTTCACGGCTGTATCCCGCAAAAAGGAAAAAGAATGCCGATTGCCATTATCGCTTCAATTGCAGGGTGGGCTTGTTGCCAAGCACCAGCTTGAGCCAGTCGTAGCCAAAGGAGAGCAGGGCCTCGTCATCGGTCTCGATAAGGCGTTTGCGTGATTTATCCAGCCGGTAGACGTTGAGCATATTGTGCTCCACCACATACTGGCGGAAACGGTCGATATTGTAGCAGACCATGAAGGCCAACTGTTGCTTTGGTCCGGCCGCGCCCTCGCCCTGCCAAGGGTTTGAGGCCCAGAGGGTATCCATCTCGGCCCAGAGGTCGTCCATGGCGTTGTAATAGACCAGCTGCTGGTCGCGGAGCCATTCCTTCACCGTCCACTCCTTTTTCTCCTGATGCCCCAGGCAGTACGAGTGATCGGTCATGAAGTAATAGGCCCTGGGCTGGCCGCGCTCCGGGTTGCGGTCAACGGCCCGCTCCAAGGGATAGGTGCGGCAGGCGGAGGGCCGATCCTCATAGACGAGGCAGCCCCGTTCCGGGTCGAGAAACGGGCAAGCGCCTTCCGCCTCATCCCGCATCCGCATGACAATGGCGGGAAAGAGCGGATTGGTCCCCTGGGCCACGCCGGTGTAGGTGTTGAGAAACTCCTCCGAGGTGATCCCCAGCCTTTTCTTCAGGCGGATGAGATCATAGGGGTAGAGAAAGAGGGTAAGCTTCCGGCAGCAACGGGTAAAACAGGGAACCTCCGGGTTGCAGGCAAAGGGAAACGGGGAGTCACCCAGGGGCTGCATGCCTTCGGGGAATTTTTTCTGGTCGGTCATTGTCTTTTTCCTGGTGCAATATGGAGAGGGCTTGGTAACAATGCAGACAGACATGGCCCAGCCATGTCGTAAAAACGTCGCGCAAATTACCATCCTAGCGTCAAAAGGTCAACCCGGATGCCAAGAAGACCACTACCCCTTTCCCTGCGCACCCTGCTCCCTGTCCTGGCCCTGCTGCTCTTGGTCTCGGCCTGTGCCCCACGGTTGCGGACCTCGGCCTGGGTTGTCCGTTTCGACCTGGACAGCCCGGCGGAGGTTGCCTCGGTCTGCTCGCAGGCCAAACAGGCTGGTTTTGACCAACTGTTGGTCCAGGTCCGGGGCCGGGCCGATGCCCTGTACCGAAGCGACATCGCGCCCCGCGCCGAGAACCTGGCCCCAGCCCCGGCTGATTTCGATCCTCTGGGGCAGTTGCTTACGGACTGCGCCCCCTTGCCCCTCCATGCCTGGCTCAATGTCTTTTATCTCTGGGGCGGCGCCACACCGCCGGAAAACCCCCATCACCCCGGACACCCCAGCCAGCCTTGGATTCTCTCCGACAACACCGGCAGAGCGGTTTCCAGCTATTCCGCGAGGGAGAAACGGCAGGGCTGGATCGAAGGCAGCTATGCCGACCCAGCCTCTGCGGAATACCGCGCCCTTTTTGTCGCGGTGGTCCGAGAACTGCTAACCCGCTACCCGGTAGCCGGAATCCACCTTGATTTCATGCGCTACCCCGGACCTGGCTACGGAAAAAGCGCGGTGCTGGCCGGAAAATTTGAGCAGCTCTGGGGGATTGATCCCAGACTGCTGCCCGAGCGGCTCAATGCCGAGGCTATAACCGCCTGGCTTGAGGGAAGGCAAGCGCCAGCGGACCGGGTGCTGACCACGGCGGCGCTTTTCTGGAACGAATTCCGCGCAGGTCAGGTAACACAACTGCTGCGGGAGGTCCGGAAGGTCGTGGATCAGGAGGGTGCAGCGGGAACCGCCCTCTCCGTCGCCGTTTTCCCCGAAGCCTCTGCCGCCTACCTGGAAAACGGCCAGGAATGGCAGGCCTGGGCCTCGGAAGGCCTGGTGGACGCCCTGTACCCCATGGCCTATTTCGGGGATACCGATAGGGTGGGCAACCAGCTCCGGGAGATTGCCGCAAACACCCCCCGCAGCCAAAAGGTTGCCCTCTGGGCCGGGCTGGACGCTTCCGACAAAGTCCCGGAACAGCTTGGAGAAGAAGCGCGGATCGCAGGAGAGTACGGCTACGATGGGGTCTCCATCTTCAGCCTGGGCCATCTCCTGAAAGAGGGCACCGCCAAGGCCAGTGTCGAGGCGGTGCATGCTCCCCGCCGGACGACAGCCCCCAAGGCCGCACCGCTCACCACCGCCCCGGCCGCGCTCCAGCCCCCGGATTTGCAGACCCTGAAGTCCATCGTGGGCAAGGCCCTGACCGGAACGGCCCAGGTAAATGATCTGGAGGCCCGGCTGGCCCTGCGATTGCAGGAATATGAGCAGGCCCGGCAACAGGTCATTCCCCGAACGCTCAGCCAACTGGAACGCGCCCAGGTCATCTTGCCGGAGAACCTGGAGCTGGGGGGCATCTTCCGCTACGCCAACCCCATGGACAGCCCAGCCCGCTGGCAAGAGCAGGAGGCGCTCTGCGAAAAGGCCCGCCAGCGGCTGCTGGCCGGAGAGGAGCTGACCACGGTGGCCAAGGAGCTGTCCCAGGACGGGACAAGAACCATGGGCGGTCTGCTGGCCCCCCGATTTCTCGACCCGCTCAATCCCCAGGACCAGGAACTGGCGCGCCTAGCACCGCAGGGAATCAGCCAGGTCATGCGGGTTGCCAATGGCTATTGGTGCTACCGGGTCGAAGGCAGGAGCCTCGGCAGACAAATGGCTTTCAGCGAGGCCCCTTGGGAGGCGAAACGCATCCTCTTCCGCCGGACGCTCAGCGAAATAATAAAGGAAGAAAGCGGGAGTGGGCTGTGATTTTTGATTATCGTCATGAGGGAGGAGATGTCGTCCCTCAACTATTGGCTTCGCAATAGCTCGTCACCCCGGTGAAAACCGGGGTCCAGCCTTCCCTTTCTTGTCCCATAAAACTGGATTCCGGCTTTCGCCGGAATGACAGAATGTCATAATTTCGACTTTTCCCGAGGCCATCAACTATGGATAAACACATACTCCCCGTCGTTGAAACTGATCTTCAGCCAGCCGCCGTGATTCTCGCCGTACACCTCCCAGCCCGGCCTGCCGTTGATCTCGCATTGCACGTAACTGGGCGAATGGCTTTTCTGTCGCGCGTCAGACCAGGCGATGCAATCTGATTCCCGGCTCTCTTGCTGGGCAATAATACTGGCCATTTTTCGCGCCATTTCAAAATCAAGTTCCACCCCGGTGATTGCAATCAAAATGTCTTTCATGCTACTATCCCTCCGTTGAAGAATGATCTTCTTTCTCTCAGAAAAGCAGAGCAAGGTCTTTTACGCAACAATATTTCATAGCCAAGGCATCCCATGCGACTGCGGACCATCATCTTCATCATCCTCCTTGCCCTTGGCATCCTGCCCATCCTCACCCTGGTCGGGGTCAATCTCCGGTCGCATATCAACCAGCACGAAACGGTGGAGAAAAAACGGACCGTGGCCGGGGCCGAAAGCAGCTTTGTTTCCCTTAACGCCAAGGTAAAATGCATCCGTAAAAGTCTCCTCCAGGCGGCAGCCACCCCCATGACCGCGGGACTCGCTCCGGCATTCCTCAACCCTGCCGAACGCCAGCGCCTGGCGGACTTGCTCATCGGCCAGATGAATACGGAAAAGGTGATCCTTGGGGTCCGTCTCTTTGATGCTTCCGGCAACCAGCTGGTCCACCTCCGCCGGAATGCCGATTCCCTGGAAATCGCCCCTGACGAACCGGCTGCGGCGATGCCCGCCCCGCTGTTCCAGAAAGGCATGGCCCTCTTAGCGTCCGAGGTCGACACCCTCCTGACCAAAAACTCGGTCGATCCCGTTGCCAACCGCCTGAGTCTTACAACCCCGATTCCCGGCGCGGATGGCGCGATAGCAGGCGTGGTTATCATAGACATCGCCCCGGACCTGTTCCTCGATTCCCACGGAAATGCCTGCTGGGCAATACCTGCGGGCGCGATTGTCCATGCCCCGGCCACCTTTCCCGAAGTGGCCACCGCGCACCCCATCGTCTCCGGGGCCAATATCCTGACCATCTTCCCCGGTCTTGCCCCCCGCATGGCGAACAACCGCCCCTTTGTCTGGGAAAACGAATCCGGTCACAGCCTGATCTGGCTGCCGCTCATCTTCAACGAAAAGCTCCCCCCGACTCTGTGGCTCGGTTCCCCAGTGGACCGCAGCGCGGCCAGGGAGTGGAAGCTTTCCCTGATCTACAACATTGTCTGGATCGTGATCAGCATCGGCATCATCGTCGCGCTCATTGCCAACGCCATCGCCAAAAAGATCGACCGGATCAAGGATACGATCCTCACCGGCCTGGACTCCATCCTGAACAAGGGGGAGGAAAACGTACAATTCAGTTGGACCGGCCCCCGCGAGGTGGTCAATCTGGCCGAGGAACTCACCACCCTGGCCCGCCGCTATGCGATCACCAGAACCCGGCAGCAGGAGGCAGAGGCCGATCTGCGCCAGAGCGAGGACAAGTTCAGAAACCTCACCGCCTCGGCCCAGGACGCCATTGCCATGATGGACCACCACGGCAATATCTCCTACTGGAACGAGGCCGCCGCCGAGATCTTCGGTTTTAGCGCCGCCGAGGCCCTGGGCAAGCCGATCCACACCCTGATCTCCCCGCGGCTTTCCGAATCCGGCCAGCGGGGGGCAATGGAAGAAAGGCCGGTGAGCGACGGACCCATCCGCGAAACCATCGAGCTGATCACCCGGCGCAAGGACGGCACGGAACTCCCCATCGAGCTTTCGCTTTCCGAGGCCCGGATCAAGGATAAGTGGAACTCCATCTGGATCATCCGGGATATCACCGAGCGGAGAAGAGCCGAGGACGAGACCAAGCTCCAACAGCAGCAGCTGGTCCAGGCGGACAAGATGATCTCCCTCGGGGTGCTCATCTCCGGGGTTGCCCATGAGATCAACAACCCCAACAGCATCGCCATGCTGAACACCTCCATGCTCTTCAAGGCCTGGGAAAGCGCCAAGCCGATCCTCGACGAATACTACCGCGAGCACGGCGACTTTCTCGTTGCCGGGCTGCAATACAGCGAGATGTGCGAACAGATCCCCCGCCTTTTTCTGGAGCTGGAGGAAAGCGCCCGACGGATCAAAAACATCGTCCACGACCTCAAGGACTACGCCCGACAAGACACCACCCGCCACATGGAACCGATGGATCTCAACGAGATCGCCCAGGCAGCGGTGCGCCTCAACCACAACAAGATCAAGAACGCCACCCGCAATTTCAGCACCGATCTGGCCCCGAATCTCCCCCCCATCCGGGGCAACCGCCAACGGCTGGAGCAGGTGCTGATTAACCTGATCCAGAACAGCTGCGAGGCCCTGGCCAGCCAGGATGCGGCCATATCCATCGCCTCGCGCTATGATGCAGACAGCGATGAGGTGGAGGTTTGCGTCCACGACCAAGGCACCGGGATTACCGAAGAGATCATCAACCAGATCACCGACCCGTTTTTTACCACCAAACGGTCTTACGGCGGCACGGGCTTAGGTCTCTCGGTTTCCGCAGGGATCATCAAGGAACACCAGGGCAGGCTGCGCTTCAGCTCAAACCCAGAGACTGGCACCACCGCAACCATCTCCTTTCCGGTCTGGCGGGAAGAGACGGATGACAAAACGACCCAAGCCGGGTAGGCTGACCCCCGACACCTCTGGCCCTGCGCCAGCCTGAAATATCAAGAGGATTTTTTTCATGGACAAGCAGCTTTCTCCGTTTCGCCCCATCCTGCTGGTTGACGATGAAGAGGCCTGGCTGCACAGCTTCAGCCTGACCCTGCGCTCCGTGGGACTCAGCAATATCCGCTGCTGCGCCGACAGCCGCAAGGTCATGGAGATCCTGGCCAGCGAGGAGATTGGCGTGATCGTGCTGGATCTCACCATGCCCCATCTCTCCGGGGAAGAACTGCTGCCGCAGATCGTCCGCGAACACCCGCAGATTCCGGTAATCATCATCACCGGCCTCGACCTGGTGGACACCGCAGTGCGCTGCATGAAGCTGGGCGCTTTTGACTACTACACCAAGGTCAGCGAGGAGACCCGCCTCATCGCCGGGGTGCAGCGGGCCGTGGATCTCAGCCGTTTGCGGCAGGAAAACGACCTGCTCAAGACCCATTTCCTCAAGGACACCCTGGATCACCCCGAGGCCTTCAGCCGAATCACCACCCACAACAAGGGGATGCGCTCCATCTTCCAGTACATGGAATCCATTGCCAACACCAGCGAGCCGGTGCTGATCTCCGGGGAAACCGGGGTGGGCAAGGAGCTCATTGCCCAGGCCCTGCATGTACTGAGCAACCGGAAGGGCGAGTTTGTCCCCCTCAATGTGGCGGGCCTTGACGACACCATGTTCGCCGACACCCTGTTCGGCCACAAAAAGGGGGCCTTCACCGGGGCCGAGCAGACCAGAAAAGGGCTCATCGAACAGGCCGCAGGCGGCACCCTGTTTCTCGATGAAATCGGCGATCTCTCCCTCCTCTCGCAAACCAAGCTCCTCCGCCTCCTCCAGGAGCGGGAGTATCTGCCCCTGGGCTCGGATCTGCCCAAACGCACTGATTGCCGGATGATCTTCGCCACCCACCAGAACCTCCAGGAGATGCAGGAAAACAACACCTTCCGCAAGGATCTCTACTACCGGCTCCATGCCCACCGCATCCATATCCCTCCCTTGCGGGAAAGGCTCGACGATCTGCCCCTGCTGGTCGATTATTTCTTCGGGGAAGCCGCGGATCGGCTCAACAAGAAGAAGCCGAGCTTTCCCAAAGAGCTGATCTCCCTCCTGGGCACCTATGATTTCCCCGGCAATGTCCGGGAGCTCAAGAACATGGTGTTTGACGCGGTGAGCACTCACAAGAACCGCACCATGTCCATGGATTCCTTCAAGGAATATCTCCGGCTCCGGCGGCCCAATCTGGAGGAAGAGGTCAAAAGGCACCCGGAAACCCGGACCCCGTTCGCCGAGCTGGTCCAACTCCCTTCCATCCGGGAGGCGGGCTATCTCCTGGTACTGGAGGCCCTGAACCGGGCCAAGGGCAATCAGGCTATTGCCGCGGAGATGCTCGGGATAACCAGACAGGCCCTGAATTGGCGGCTGAAACAGGCGGACCGGGACGAGTGATGATTTCAGCGGAAAAGGCTGAAACTGTTTGACAATACAACTAGTTCTGGCAAAGTGATGGAGTCGGCCACTGGCAGGATGGAAATCGGATGAAGAGACCAATAAATAGGTATTCTGTCCCCAGAATACTACCTGCAAATGGCAGAAAGGCAAGCCTGCCCCCCATTCTCCCAAAAACTCAAAAGGTGCGATAAATGAAAACGCCTGAAGTGTCGAATAAGACTCTTAATTTGTTTCCAATTGATTATCCATTTGAAACTCTTTCTGCCCGTATACGCGCGAAGCCTCCTAAACTACAGCTTGATCCAGACTTTCAAAGAAAATACAAATGGGACAAGGAAGGATGGGAGAGGGCATCACGCTTTATCGAATCATGCCTAATGCGCATTCCACTGCCTGCTTGTTATTTTGCAGAAAACGAAGATGGAACCCACCTTGTAATTGATGGTGTTCAACGGCTAACTACTATCGAAAAGTTTTTTAATAATGAGTTCGCACTTGAAGGCCTGACAGCGTTTCAGGAGCTCGAAGGCAAGAAATTTTCTGAACTAGGAACTTATCGCTCTGAATTAGAAGCTACTACTATCCGATGCATCGTCCTACGAAAAGAAAATCCCTCCAATCTGGTTCAAGAAATATTTTCTCGACTTAATCAAGGGGCCGTAAAACTGTCCGATCAAGAGATTAGGCATGCGATATACCCTGGCACACTGAACAACCTGCTTATGGATCTTGCTAAAATGCCAGCTGTGGCGAATTTTGGTAATACTCAAAAAGATTCGCGTGAAGGTGAGGAGTTGGTATTACGTTTTTTTGCGCTGCAAGATGATTTGGTCGGGTACGAGGGGCGTTTGTCTCGATTCTTGGATTCATACATGAGGGCAAACTCTAACCCTTCGGAAGCAAAGATCAATAAACTCCAAAGCATTTTCAAAAGAACGCTTGCTGTTTGTGAGCAAATCTTCGGTGACTCAGTATTTATGGACACCACAAAAGACAAGCCACGGCAAAGTATAGTTCATTATGATCTGTTAATGAGCAGCTTAGCTAGAGTGAAAAAGTCAAATATTACAGGAAAAGAAACGAAGATTAGGTCTGCTTTCGAAAAGCTCTGCAAGAATCCTCAATTTCAGCGTACCTTATCGGGTGGTATTCAAAATAAATCATCGATTCTAAAGCGGCGAGAGTTATGGGGCAAGCTGATTGACCCAATCATTGAGTCATAATCATGGATATTGAAGCTGTAGTTGACACATACAAGAAAGGTCTTGTTGAGCTAAATTTAATGGTTAGTGCAACTGAACATGAAGTCATACACGGAACACATGGTGTTCCGCTTGTGACGGACAATATCAACTTCTTTACTAAATCATTTTTGATATCAACATGTGCGCACTTAGAAATGTGTGTAAAAGAAATTGTATTTGCAGTTGCTACCGATATTGACACAAGGCTTTCAAGTGCATCTGTTCCTGTGTCCATTATCGAATGGCGGTATAACCAGAAACAAAAAAAAGAAACCTCCAAAACTAACGCAAATTGTTGCGCAATTGGGATGACCAAAAAGGAAGTTGACGATCTTGTTTCTGGAAATGTTTACAGAACTAAAGATGCGCTGTTGCTGGTTGGAGTGGATTTAGCGAGTAATGTTCTACTATGGGAATCTTGGAAGGATTTAATTCAAGCAATAGTAACACGTAGAAATAACATCGTACACCATAATGATGATGCTTCAGATTTGTCATTAGGCGATATTCGATCTTACATAAATTCTGTTACCGAATACATCAACTTCATTATTGACTCATGCAAAGCCGCCAATAAGGCTTCTGGGGACAGAGTTTAATAGCTTGCTGGCTTGTTACACTATTAAACTAACTCCGCCCTCCAGAACTCCCCTCCTCAGCCCACAGCCCTCGGCCTTAAGCCTCCAGCGCAAACCTCCTTGCACCCATTCCCAAAACACCCCTCTTTTGTCACACCCCACATTCATTAACATTTCAGCAAGATACATCTTATCCCCCTCCCCTGGCACCCATCTTGCTTTAAGCACGGGCATCAGAAACAGCACCGTTTTCCAGCAAAATACCTTTACACCCGCGAGCCCATGGCCAGACGACACATCCTTCTTGCAGAAAACAGGCCCAACCTGCAACACAGCCTCGGCCTCATGCTCAAACAGGCGGATTACCGGGTAAGCCTTGCCCAGAGCACGGAAGAGGCGCTGACCCTGGCCAGGGATCTGCGCAACAGCCCGTACCCCGTTGAGCTGCTGATCGTCGACCTGGATTCGGCCTTGCCCGAGGCGTGCCGCGCCTTCATGCACACCCTGTCCGCCAGCGGACTTGCCCTCCCCTACCTGGTCCTGGCGGAAGAGATCCGCGATCAGACGGGCGATGCCTTGAGAACAAACGGCTGCCTGGCCTGCATCGCCAAGCCGTTCGAGCCGGAAACCTTGCTCAACAGCGTACGCACAGCCCTGGCTCAGCTCTCGCCAGGTGAAAGACCGGAAAAAACCAGCACAAAAATCCAGTGAACCAACCCGAATAATCATTACTTTTTCAAGGAGAACGATCATGCAGAACAAGCAGTTGCGCAGATGGCTTCCATTCCTGCTGTTTACCGGCCTGCTGGTAGGCAGCCCGAACCTCTCCGGCTCCTTGGCCCTGGCGGCGGACCCGGCACCACAGGCCGCCCAGAGCGCCAACACCTTTACCGGCAAGGTCACCGGCAAATCCAACAAGGCCAAGACCATCACCATCGAGGTGAAGGGCAAGAACGAATTCGTCAAGTTCGATGATAAAACCGTAGGCATCGACCACGCGGTGGAGGGCGAAGCCTCGATCATCGCCTTTGAGATGCGCGGCTCCGACCGATACGCCACCGACATCAAGCCCAAGCTTGCCACCCTGCCGGAAGGCGTAAAGGAAATCAAGACCGACGAGCTGGCCAAGCTCGTCGCCATGGGTCCGGACGAGGGCAACTACGTGCTGGTCGATTCCAGGCCTGCGGCCCGTTACCATGAAGGGCACATCCCCACCGCGATCTCCATCCCCGAGACGGTAATGAAGGACACCGGCGCCGCCTTCCTGCCCGCCGACGCAAAGCTCAACAACACCCAGCTCATCTTCTACTGCGGCGGTCCCACCTGCGGCATGAGCCCCAGCGCCGCGAATATGGCCAAGCAGATGGGCTACACCAACCTTCACGTCATGCTCCAGGGCATCCCCGGCTGGAAAAAAGCCGGCAAAAGCGTGACCGCCTCGGAAAAATTCGTCAAGACCGACAACATCGTCCTCATCGACCTGCGCACCAAGGAGGAGTACGAGGCAGGCCATATCCCGAGGGCGCACAATATCCCCATGGCCTCGCTGGCCGCAAAAGAGGATGACTTCCCGACCAAGGCCCCCACCGTGGTCTATGCCAACTCCTTTGTCGAGGCCCAGAAGGGCTATAACATGATCAAGAAATGGGGCGTCAAGACGATCTCCATCTGGCCGGGCGGGGAAAAATCCTGGGCAGCCAAGGGCAACAAACTGGCCAAGGGGCCCACCCCCGGTGCCACCACCTGGGTCCGGCAGATGGGCAAGAACGAGGTCTCCCTGGCTGAGTTCACGAAGGCCATGGACGGCGGCGGCAATCAGGTGATCCTCGATGTCCGCACCAAGGATGAAGTGCAGACCGGCGCCTTCAAAAATTCCATCTCCATCCCCCTGGACGAGATCGAAAAGCGGATCGGCGAATTGCCCAAGGGCAAAGAAATGCTGATCCATTGCTCCACCGGAGCCAGGGCGGAAATGGCCAAGGCCGCCTTGGACAAGGCCGGACTCAAGAGCCGCGTCCTGATCGCCGATGTGGAATGCGAGCAGGGCAAGTGTGAGATCAAAGACTAACCAATTCGCCCTCCCCAAAAACAACCGCTGTGTCGCGGTTGTTTTGCTGTGCAAGGCCCTGCCGGAACCATCCCCGGCAGGGCCTTTTTCTTAGGTCGTGCCTTCCCGACAACTTCCTTGACAAAACACAAAATCGCGCTATGGTCGTGCACAACATTGTAGCCGAAATCCGTTGCCAAAAACGGATGCGGGGGACCCAGAGTATGGGGCGTATTCCTTAACCGGATAGGGCACTTCCAAGCCCGAGCCCGTCAGCTAACCTCGTAGGCATTTGGATGGGCAATGGCCCCACGTTGAGTACGCGCCACCGGCTGCATGCCGCACGCGTTTCCCCCTCGTTCGGCCAGGCCCCTTAATGGAACAACATTGAGGAAAATGCCATGCAGCCTGAGCAACCGGGAACGCGGGAAAGTTACGTCCAGAAAATCAGCCGGACAATCTTCGGCGCCCCCAAATTAATCAAAGATCCCCAGCTATTTCACAAGATGTCGCTGATCCCGGTCCTGGCCTGGGTCGGCCTCGGCGCCGACGGTCTTTCCTCTTCGGCCTATGGCCCGGAAGAGGCATTCCGCGCCTTGGGCAGCCATACCTATCTGGCGATCCTGCTCGGCCTGGCCACGGCCTTCACGGTTTTTATCATCTCCGCCGGGTATTCCCGAATCATCGAACATTTTCCCCACGGCGGCGGAGGATACATCGTCTCCACCCGCATGCTGGGCGAAAAGGCGGGCGTTGTTTCCGGCAGCGCCTTGCTGGTGGATTACGTTCTCACCATCACCATCTCCGTGGCCTCCTGCGCGGACGCGCTCTTCAGCTATCTTCCCCTCCATTTTCACCACCTGAAGGTGCCGGTTGCCTGTTTTCTGATCCTGCTGCTCAGCATCCTCAATCTGCGCGGGGTCAAGGAGTCGATCTCGATCATGGCCCCCATCTTCATGGTTTTCGTGGGCACCCATCTTCTTCTCCTGCTGGACGGTGTCTTCAGCCACTCCGACCGGTTCGCCCCCCTGGCGCAAAATTTCCACAGCGGGCTGCAACAGGACCTCTCCAGTATCGGCCTGTTCGGGATACTGATGCTTTTCTTCCGGGCCTACTCCCTGGGCGGCGGTACTTACACCGGGATCGAGGCGGTGTCCAACGGCATCCAGATCATGCGCGAGCCCAGGGTCAAGACCGGCAAGCGGACCATGCTCTACATGGCCACCTCCCTGGCCTTCACCGCCGGAGTGTTGTTCCTCTGCTACGCGCTGGTCGGGATTGCGCCGGTTGCCGGCAAGACCCTGAACGCGGTGCTGGCCGACAACCTATTCGGCGACTGGCCCATGGGGCATACCCTCGCCTTTGTCACCATCTTCTCGGAAGGCGCCCTGCTCCTGGTCGCGGCCCAGGCCGGATTCGTGGACGGACCGAGGGTCATGGCCAACATGGCGGTGGATTCCTGGCTCCCCCACCGGTTTGCCGCCCTGTCCGAACGGCTCACCATGCACAACGGCATCATCCTGATGAGCCTTGCCGCCGTGGCCCTGCTGCTTTACAGCCATGGCTCGGTTTCGGCGCTGGTGGTCATGTACTCCATCAATGTTTTCGTCACCTTTTCCCTATCCCAGCTCGGCATGTCGCTGTTTTACATCAAACGGCGGAAGGAAGACCATCAGTGGCGACGGCACCTCAGTGTCCACGCGGTGGCCTTTGTCCTCTGCCTAACGATCCTGACCATCACCACCTACGAGAAATTCACCGAGGGCGGCTGGGTCACCTTCCTTATCACCTTGGTGGTCATCGTCGGCTGCAACCAGATCCGCAACCATTACCTCAAGGTGCGCCAGGGCATGGCCGATCTTGACGAGACCCTGCTCGCCTTCCCCACCCCCGGCCCGGCCAATACCGCCATGCCCAACCCGGAGGCGCAAACCGCGATCCAGCTGGTCTCCTCCTACAGCGGCTTTGGCATCAACGCGCTCTTTTCGATCATCAAAAACTTCCCGGACACCTACAAAAACATCATCTTCGCTTCGGTGGCGGTCATCGATTCCGGCTCCTTCAAGGGAGCCGACGAGATAGAGTCCCTGGAAAAATCCACTGCCGCTTCCTTGCGAAACTACGTAACCCTGGCTCGCCGACTCGGTTTTGCCGCCGACCAGCGGATGCTGGTGGCCACCGACGTGGTGGAAGGGGCAACCACCCTGTGCCGGGAGATCTCCCAGGAGTTTCCCAAATCCACGGTGTTCACCGGCCAGCTCACCTTTGGCCTGGAAAAATTCTACCACCGCATCCTGCACAACGAGACCGCCTTCGCCATCCAGCGCCGCCTACAAAGCGACAGCCTGACCACGGTCATTCTCCCGGTCCGGGTCGCCTTGTAACTCCAAGTCGCTTGCAAAGCGGCACCTTTTTTTGTCCTTCGACAGGCTCAGGATGAACGGATAATCAATCAGTTCTACCGTTCGCCCTGAGCCTGTCGAAGGGCAGTGCCCCATTGAGGGACCCTCCGAAACGCATTTCTTTGCTTGCCCCAGCCCCCCAAGCGGTCTATAATTGCTTTTTTCGTATTCTTCCGGCTGGTTGCGCCCTATTGCACCAGCCGTACCTTTTCTGCAATATGACCCCAGGAGCCGGTCCGTGACCCTGTCCAGCACAAAGAAAAAACAACTGCGCGAGGCGGTTGGCAAATTCGGTAAGGCCAATATCCTGGTGCTCGGCGACATCATTGTCGATCACTTCATCTGGGGCTCTGTTTCCCGAATCTCCCCGGAAGCGCCGGTGCCGGTGGTGGATGTCACCCACGAAAACCTGCTCCTTGGCGGAGCGGCCAACGTTTTGCACAACATCTACGCCCAGAACAGCCGGGCTTCGCTTTGCGGCCTGATCGGCAACGACGCCATGGGCGACCATCTCCTGAGCCTGCTGGCGGAAATCGGCTCCCCTGCCACGGGCATCGTCCGCACCGCCAACCGCCCCACCACCCTCAAGACCAGGATCGTGGCCCAGCACCAACAGGTGGTCCGCTTCGACCGGGAAAAAACCGGGGAGCCAAGCCCGGAGCGGCTGACGGAGATCTGCCGCTTCATCGACGACAATCTGGAGAGCTTTGACGCGGTCATCGTCTCGGACTACAACAAGGGCATGATCAATCTGCCCCTGATGGACCACCTGCGCAGTCAGCTCAAAAAACAGGACATTCCGCTCATCATCGACCCCAAGCCCCAGCACCCGGAACGCTTCCGCGGGGCAACCATCATCACCCCCAACCTGCACGAAGCCGAGCGCATGGCCGACATGGTCATCAAAACCGAAAAAGACCTTGAGGTCGCGGCCCATCTCCTGCAAAAAAAGCTGGCCAGCGACGCGGTCCTCATCACCCGAGGCGAGGCGGGCATGGCCCTGTATGAAAAAGGCCGCCCTCTCTTCACCATCCCCACCATGGCCAAGGAGGTGTACGATGTCACCGGCGCAGGGGACACGGTGATCGCCGCCCTGGCCCTGGGTTTGGCCGTCGGCCTCACCGCCGCCGACGCCGCCACCATCGCCAATTTTGCCGCAGGCATCGTGGTGGGCAAGGTGGGCACGGCCACGGCCTCCACCGCCGAACTTCTTGAGGCAATCGGATGAAAAGACCATTGAGCATGACCGGTTATGGCCGGGGCGAAGTGGCCGGAGCCAAAAGCTGGACCGTGGAAATCCGCTCGGTGAACCACAAGTTTCTTGATCTGAGCATCAAGATTCCCCGCAAGTATCTGGGCCTTGAAGACCGGATCAAAAAAGAGATCGGCGCCTACTACAGCCGGGGCCACGTGGATGTTTACGTCAACCCAGGAGCAGAGGCGGGCGACGCCATCCGTCTGGCAGCGAATCTGCCCCTGGCCCGCAATTATTATCAATGCCTGGAGACGATCCGCCAGGAGCTTTCCCTGCCCGACGCCCCAACCCTGGCCATGATCCAGAACTACAAAGAGATAATCGTTGCCCACGAGGAGGAGGAAGACCTCGAGGCGGTCTGGCCGCAGGTCTCCGAGGCCCTTAATCAGGCGCTGACCATGGCGCAAGGCATGCGAGAGCAGGAAGGCGAGACGCTCAAGGCCGAGCTCGACCAACGGTTGCAAGAGTTTGCCAAGACCGTGGAAGGCATTGCCCAGGATGTTCCCGCCATTGTCCAGCGGAGGACCGAAAAACTCAAGGAGCGCTTGGCCGTGCTCCTGCAAGGGGTTGATCTTGACCCCCTCCGCCTGGCCCAGGAGGTGGCGATGATGGCCGACAAGGCCGATGTCACCGAAGAGGTGGTTCGCCTGAGAAGCCACATCAGCCAATTTTCCGGCTTCCTGGCGGCGGACGAGCCCGTGGGCCGCAGGCTTGATTTTCTTCTCCAGGAGTTTCTGCGAGAGATCAACACCCTGGCCTCGAAGATCAGCGACGCACCCACCGCCCATCTCACCGTGGAATTAAAAACCGAGGTGGAAAAGCTCCGCGAACAGATTCAGAATATTGAGTAAGGGAAGACCATGTCAGACCAAAGAATGATCAACGTGGGATTCGGCAACGCCGTGCTTGCCAGCCGAGTGCTGGCGGTGGTGAACCCCAAATCCTCCCCCATGAAAAAACTCCGGGAAGAAGCCAAGGAGCAGAAAAGGCTCATTGATGTGACCGAAGGCCGCCGGACCCGCTCCATCATCATCCTGGACAGCAACCATGTTCTGCTCTCCTCGGTGCAGCCGGAAACCATCACCCTGCGCTTCATGGCCTCCTATGACCGGCACGATGAAGAGCAGCCGGAAAAGGCGGGCAAATGAGCCGGGGCAATCTTTTTATCATCTCCGCGCCCTCCGGGGCGGGCAAATCCACGATCCTCAAAAAATTGCTGGCTGCGGTGCCCAACCTCGCCTTTTCCGTGTCGCACACCACCCGCGCCCCGCGCCCGGGTGAAAGCAACGGCCGGGAGTACCATTTTGTTGATCGCCCGAGCTTTGAAGGGATGCGCGCTGACCAGGCCTTTCTCGAATGGGCCGAGGTGCACGGCAATCTTTACGGCACCAGCCGGGCGGCCATTGAGGCGCAGCAGGCCAAGGGGATTGATGTTTTCCTGGACATCGATGTCCAGGGGGCCAAGCAGCTCCGTGATTGCGGCCACCCAGGGGCCATCTTCCTCTTCATTGCCCCACCCTCCTTGGCAGAGCTGGAAAAACGCCTGCGGGGCAGGGGCACCGACCCAGAAGAAACCGTGCAGCTCCGCCTGAACAATGCCCGGCGCGAGATGGAGGATGCCGACCGCTACGACTATCTGGTAATCAACGACCAACTGGACGAGGCGGTGGAGGTCCTGCGGGCGGTGGTCATCGCCGAACGCTGTAAGGCCCGGCGCAGCCCGGACGGCCAACAGATCGATCTTGCGGCCCTGGGCTTCGTCTCACAATAACCTCGGATATCTTTTCTTGACCCACTCACAAAAAAAAACAAAAATTGCGATGTCCCGTCATTCCGGCGAAAGCCGGAGGTAAGCGAGCGGAGCGAGACTCCGATCCAGTGCCTTTAGATAGTTACGGAAAGACTGGACAGCAGTGTTAACGGCGCCGGCTTTCGCCGGTGTGACGATTTATTTATCGCAAAATCATCTCTATATTGGAGGCCCCATGAGCACCGAGCCGGACAACGACGACATCCTCTGGGGCATCCATCCCATCCTCGAAATGCTGCGGCTTCAGCCAAAAAAGGTGCGGGAGGTGGTCATCCAGCAGGGCAAGGGCGGGGCCAAGATTCAGGAGATCATCACCCTGGCCCAAGAACAGGGGGTCAAGGTCCGCTTTCTGCCGGGCCAGCGCTTCCCCAGCTCCCCGGACAAGACCCACCAGGGGGTGCTGGCAAAAACAGCGCCCGTAGCGACTTGCAGCCTGCACGAGCTGCTGAAAAAGGCCGGGGAGTCGGAGCAGCCGCTCATCGTGGCGCTGGACTCCATCCAGGACCCGCACAACCTCGGGGCCATCATCCGCAGCGCCGCGGCAGCCGGGGCAACCGGCGTCATCCTGCCCAAGGACCGCTCGGCCCCGCTTAACGCCACCGCGGCCAAGTCGGCGGCCGGGGCCATGGCCCACCTCAAGCTCTGCCTGGTCACCAATCTGGTCACCAGCCTACAGGCCGTTAAGGAAAAAGGCTTCTGGGTGTACGGCGCGGCGGGCGAAGCAAAACGCACGGTATACGAAACCAAATTCTCAGGCCCCGTCTGCCTGGTGATCGGCGGCGAGGACAAAGGGATGCGCCCCTTGGTTCGCGAGCAATGCGACGAACTGGTCTCCATCCCCATGGCAGGCAGCCTCAACTCCCTCAACGCCTCGGTGGCCGCGGGAGTCATCCTCTTCGAGGTCGTTCGCCAGCGGCAGTAAGGCTGCGCAATGTCCCCCTGAATACGACATACAAAACCATGGATGAAAAACAGCCTCGCCCATTCATGTAGCTCCGCAATTTTCCGCACTTCTTTCCAAGATCAACGATGAAATTGACTCTTGCCAAAACCATAAACCCGCGCTAATTTTTTCTTTCAAGCAACCACCCAGAAAGGAGAATTCCATGAAGCGCTTCGCTCTTTCCCTCGCAGCCCTGCTGCTTGTTCCCGCCTTCGCCTACCAGGCAAGCGCCGCTCCCAAAACCCGCTATGACGCCGCCACCCAAACCTGCCGAGTTCTCGGCGACGGCCCGCTGGAATGGGAAAGCCGCCCCTGGGGCGAGGGCGGCAAGCTCTTCAAGAGCGCCTGCAAGACCTGCCACTCCCGCAACAACGACCAAGGCGCCCCCTTTCTCTGGGTGGAATCAAAAAATTCGGAGGGCTGGAACCGGGTCTTTGCAAGCCGCTCCCCAAAATGCGCCAAAAACGGGGCCTGGGACACCATCACCCTTGAGCAGCAGTTGAAGCTCAACGACTACCTGTACCGCTGGGCGGCAAACAGCCAAGGCATCAACGACAGCTGCTGACGCTAAAACCAACTCTCCCGGTTCGGGAGAAAAACCGTTAACAAGCCGTTGCCCCGCCCACCTTTGCCTGCCCCTTGTTGAAGAGGTCGGCAAAGGTGGCCATGGGTTTGGTCTCCTTCTTCTTTTCCGCGATGTACTGACGGAAATCGCCCTGGTTTTCACCCTCGCCCGCAGTCTTGTCCTTTTTGCCGCCTGGCTTACCGGTCTCCTGCCCCTCCGCCTTGGCAGGCATGGGCAAGGAGAGGGACAACCGCTTTTTCTCCAGGTCCACGCTGTCGATCTTCACCTCAAGGGTGTCGCCCACCTGGACAACCTCACGCGGATGGCTGATGCGCCGCCCCGCGCCCAGCTTGGAGATATGCACCAGGCCGTCGATGCCTGGGGCAAGTGCAACAAAAGCGCCAAATTCCGTCAGGCGAACAACCTTGCCGGTGACGACGCTGCCCTCGGAAAACATCCCGCCGATTTCATCCCAGGGGTTGGGCTGGGAATCCTTGAGACTAAAGGAATAGCGGTCCTGGTCCCAGTCCAGTTTGAGCACGGTAACGGTCACTTCCTGGCCCACGGCCAACCGCTCGTGGATATCCTCAATCCGGCCCCAAGCGATCTCGGAAACCGGAATCAAGCCCTCGATGCCGCCGATATCGACAAAAGCGCCGAAATCGCGGATGGAGGTAATAACCCCCTTAACGGTCTGGCCGATGGCCAGGGATTCTTGCAGGGTCTCCTTCTGCTGGGCCCGTTCCTCCTCAAGCAGAGCCCGGCGGGAAACCACGATGTTCTTGCCGTGTTCGCTGAATTTAGTGACCCGGAAGGCAAATTTCTTGCCGATGTACTCTTCGGCGTTTTCGATCCGGCGCATCTCCATCTGGGAAAAGGGACAAAAAGCCCGGACGCTGCCGGAAAAGCGGACATCAAAGCCGCCCTTGACCTCGGCCGTCACCGTGCCCTCAACCGGGATGCCGTTCTGGCAGGCCTCGTCAAGATGGCCGGCCACCGCACCGCCGCTCACCTTGGCGGTAAACAACCGTTCGTTCCTTTTCTCGGAAAGAAAATAGACCTGTACCTTGTCGCCTTCCGCCACGGTCAGATTGCCCTCACCATCGGTGAATTCATTTTTGGCCACCGACCCTTCGCTCTTGGCGCCCAGATCAAGAAAGATCCATTCCTTGGCAATACGCACCACGGTGGCCTCGATCTTCTGGCCCG
>CAYTVV010000001.1:0-90235 GCA_964441875.1 uncultured Desulfurivibrio sp. | reverse complement strand
GCACGTGCTTCGGGAGCACGGGGTCGGAGGTTCGAATCCTCTCATCCCGACCAGTTACACCAAGGGTTTCCGGTTAATTCCGGGAGCCCTTTTTTCTTGTGTTTTGTCTACATTTGTCTACGGTTTAATCGATCGCCGGCCAGTGGGCCTTTGGACAGGCCAAAATGCGGTAGTAAGTGCGGTGTTTGATCCTGCAGCCGCAGGCCTGGCATCGGCCATCCTTGATGTGTTCACAGGCTACGCAGATCGCCCGGCGTTGTTCCCGGATTGCGTAGGGGGCCCGGATCTCCTCTGGGGCTTCATGCTCTTTTCTTTCGCGCTCGGCGGATAGAGTCCGCAGGTAATCAGCAATGGATAGCTCGGAATATTCCCGTGCACCACACTCCGAACAAATAAGCATTGATTCGTAATCAACCCTATCTGATTCAGCTATGTGCATGAACGCTCCGCACTGACATTTTTTCAGCGGGGCGTCTTGGGTGCTGCTGTACTGTACGCTGGTTTTTCTCGGCAACGGTGAAGCTGAAAGTAAGGCGGCATATTCCCACATGGCCTGAGTGATGTTGCACGGCTGATGTGGATGATGTTCTCCCCAATATGCGCGAGCGGCTGTGAGCATTTTATTCTAAATCCCAACAACAAGAGTAAGTTGGGTAATAATATTTTGAACAACCGGCGGAGGGGAGATAAATTCCCGGGAGATCACAGCCAAGCGACCCCCCAGGACAAGAAGTTGTTGCAGCGATCAGTTGTTGGCACTCTTCCGCGCTTACATTTGGGACCTGGGAACCCCGATAGTCGCAGGCATCTATTGAGTGTGTCCCGTTAAAACAACTGTAGGTGTGGATATTCGCATAAGCATAGCCAACACAGCGGCAAACAGTGCCAGTTTTGTCACAGCCATCGAAATAAATAAAATGTATCCCCATCGGTTCTTGTATTTCGACACTGCCTGTTCGGCCGCTCACGCGTATCGTCAGTTGATCGCTTTGGCCGGAGAAGTGAACCTGCGCCGTTGCTAGAGAAGCGGTACAGCTTATCCATGCAGCCGGGGCGGTGTAAAGCACTGCCAGGGCTGAAGCATTGAGCGGGGAGCCGTCCAGGTTGGTCAGTATTCCACGGGTTCCGTCGCCAGTGGCAGCGGCCAGTAACTCGGCGGGGCTCGGGTTTGCCCAGTCTGCAGGTTGCGGGTATTCGGCAATCGACCAATACACCGGCGGGCAAAAAGACCTTATTTCTTCGGCAACCGACAGTTCTTGCGATTCGCCCAAATACATGTTGATCGTGGTGTACTCAATCGAGATGGTTTCCGGACAACATATTTCCGGGTTATGCTCGAAGCCTACCACCACCGGGCTGCTCCAGTTTTGGCCGGTAAACCGGACCACCACCGCATCACCCGCCTCGAAAGCCAGCCCATTGCAATCCAGGTACTGGATCGGTACGTTGCTAAGGATTTCACCCTGATTGATGGGCAGGCCCTGATAGCTGCTCACCGCAGCATCCAGGGACACGGTAGCAGTGTCTCCCGAGATGGAGAGGATCAGGCCGGTGCGATAGGTCGGCCTGTATTTCTGCCAGTAGGGGTGCAAGGCGAAGTTTCTGGCCCATCCTGCCGTAGTCATAGCCTCGACGCCGGCAAGCATGGCAGCGGGCTCTCCTGAGCCATTAGGGGCGATGAGGATTTGGCCGGGTTCGCCGTTGATCTCGATGGTGTCCACGATACCGGAGAGGGCGGTGGAATAATCGGCACACCAGATGTTTCTGGTGTCGTCAACGGCCAGCAGGGCCTCAAGCCGCGCGATCTCCGTGGTGATCTCGGCCAGATCCAGGGCCAGGCGGGACTCCTCAAGCCTGGCGGCCGTCAGGATATCCGCCAGGGGTCTGGCGGCTGCGGTCTTTTCCGTGATGCTGTCGCGGATGGCAGGGGCCGCCTCCGGGGTGGCGGCTATCAGCTGCTCGATGAGCTGGTTTAATTCCGCCTGGGCCTGGTTGACGTTTGTCTCTGCCGTTTGCCGGGCCGTGGCGGCGGCGGTGATTTTCTGCTCAAGGGCGGGGATGCGGGCCTCAAGCGCGGCTTTCCTGGCTGTCGGCAGGGTGGTGTTGTAGGTGATCCGTGCCTGGTACAAGCCTTCGCCCAGGTTCGCGGTGATCTGCGCCTTGCCCACCGCTCAGGCCTCCACCAGCTCGACCAGCTCAAAGATGTCGGAGACGGCCAAGGAGATGAAGCCGACCACCATGGATTCCCCTTGGTGGGTCACGGTGTCGCCCGGACGGGCGATAAACGTCCAGGTGTCGCCCGCCATGGCATCGGCGATATTGAGTTTGAGGCCGGTGCGCCAGCGGCGTTTGCTATCCGCCTGCAGCGACTTGTAGGTCAGGGTGTCGTATGCCACGGTCTTCGGCGTGGCGTTGGTGATGTTGGCATAGCCGACCAGAGTAACGGAGCTGGATCTGGGGCCGGTGTCGTGCCGGATGCTGTTCAGGGTGGTCTCCGCCACCAGGGCCAGGAACCTGCCGCCCTGCAGGTCGATGAATTGATAGCCCTTGTATACTTTGAGCTGGCCTCCGGTGCGGGCAATGATCGCATCCGCATAGGTCAGAGCGTTGGGGACGATAGCCGAGACATAGGTCGGATCCCCATTTCTGAGCCGGGCCTGCCATGAGGAGATGGGCAGCTCGATGTCCGGCAGGCTCACATGGCCGCCGGTGAGCACGCAGATGTGGATTTCCTGCCGGGGCCGAGAGGGCTGGATCTGCCAACTAAAGGTCGGGGCGGGGGTGGACCAGGGCCACGAGCCTGCCTCGGCAAGCTGATAGTCCTGAATGGTGATGGCGACGGTGGGAGCGGAGACCACTTCGGCGGTGGAGATGCCTTGGTCGGTGAGGTCGATAGTGAGGCCGGCAGCGTCCTGGGTGATGGTTGGGAGGCCGAATGCCTCGGCACTCGAGATGCCGCCGCCGGTGAGGTCGATGGTTTGGTCGGCAGCGGCCTGGATGATGGTTGGGAGGCCGAATGCCTCGGCACTCGAAATGCCGCCGCCGGTCAGGTCGATATTGAGCGGGGGGGCATCAGGGGTAAAGGTCGGAGTGGTGAGGGCCTCGTCTGCGCCCTCATTATGGACCCAGGCCACACTGGCGGCATTATTGCCGCCGGAAGCGGTACAAAACCACAAGATTTCAAGAAACAGATACTCGTTGGCGAACGTAAGGGCAAAAAAAGGCTGTGACCAAACGTTCATTACATACTGATTAGCGAGCCCAAAGGATATCTCCGGCGAGAAAGACCAGCTCGCCACCTCCACCGCACCGGAGCCATTCGCGGCGGTGCTTTTCCAGATCCGGACCGTTACCATGCCTTTTTGGGCATAATAAGCATTGGATTTGACCTTAAAGGACAGCGACCAGGTGCCAGCGGCAAAGGAGCCGGCCAGTGGATTAACGGTGCGGTAGCCATAGCCGGTGAAAGCCACTGGCAAAGACGCCCCGAAATCAGCGGCTAGGCGCCAGGTCTCTGGGCGATATCCGGCGCACGTGTTAGTGTTCTTGTCAACGGTCCACCCTTGCGCTTCAGTAAATCCCGAGGGCGCCGACTCCGTCAGGGTCTCAAAAAAACCGGCGGTGATGTCGGCCTCAGACAGGTAAAGGATCATTTAAGGGACTCCTGTTGGTGGCGCATTACACGAGCCCCTGCCGCCGCCACTTCTGCATATAGCCGCAATCCGGGTGAAGATCGACCGCCTGGTGGATGTCCATCAGCCGGTCGCATTCGGCGCGGTTGACCTCGGCCCGGCGGCCGTAGGCCAGGCAGGTGCGGAGGTCGTCGGCCAGGTGGTTGCAGCGGTTGGCCGGGTCGTTGTTCTTCCAGTCCCAGCAGCAGCAGCCGCATTGGCGGCAGAGGGATACGTCCGTCTGTTCGTGAGCGAGCTCGCTTCTGCCGTCCGTGATCATAATTTGAAAATCTTGTTGGCGCCGTTATCCCAGGCGATGGTGATGTTGGTGCCGGTAGGGGTCGCGGGGAGGCCGCTGGCCGCCGTGTCGATGTAGGCGATGAGCTGGCTGGTGGATTCGGTGCCCGTATCCTTGTAAAGTACTATTGCCTCGGCACTGACGCCGGAGACCGAGCTAAAAACCGTATCCTCCGCATCGCAGACCCCGGCGCTGGCGCTCTTGCCGGACAGGGAGGCAATGGCTACCCTGGCCCCCGCCGGGATGTCATTGAGAAAGTCGTGGAGCGCCAGGTCCACCGTGTATTGAGCGATATCAATCAGTATGGCCTTGATGGTGTCACTGGTCCAGTTGATGCCGGCATTGGCAAAGGCGTTGCGGCCGGTGGCGTAGAGGACGTTGCTCATGGGGGGGTGGCTCCTTTTTTGGTGGCTGGTTAAGCGAGTCGGGCTATCGCCTTACGCGCCGCAGATCGTGGTATCCGGGCCAAAGACAAGCAGTCCGGAAAGGCTGGGCTGGAAAACAAAATCAGTCCCGCCCGAGGTCACTTCGGCGATGGTGGTGGTGTCGTCAAAATCAACCACCGCGAGCAGCGGCTTTACCACGCCGTTCACCGTGGCGTTGACATAGATCACCCCGTACTTGAAGGTCTTGGTCAGGGCCGCCCAGGTGAGGTCGCCGCAGTCCCAGGTGGTAAGCGCGCCGGCGCGGGTCAGGGTCAGGGAGGGCAGGACCGCGCCGGCGGTGGTGTAGCCAGAGCCGGTGGCCACCTCGTTGGCGGAGACATCGGCCCAGAGGGTATGCGTGTCGAGATTCGGGGTGTAGGTCTTGGTGACCAGGGCCATGGTGATGGCCGCGTTGAGCAGGTTGATGGTGCCGTTGTTGCGGAGCAGTCCGGCCTGGTAATACTGCTTGAGGGTGACGGGCATGGTGTTTCCCCTTGAGGGTTAGGCGAGCTGCTCGGCGAAAAGCAGATCCAGGGTGGGGGTGTCGTTTTTCATGGACCACTTGCTGGGGGCGGCGAGAAAAACCCCTTCGTCCGTGACCACCTTGATCAGGTTGTAGGTTTTAACCAGCATGGCGAACCAATCCGCGGTGCCGCGCACGTCGTGCTCCGCCGCCTCGATGGTGTGCCGCCGGTCCGCCACCGCATAGCCGGTGTCGTAGAGCAGCGCCCCGCCGTCCAGGGTGGCGGTGGACGATACCCGCCGGGCGCCGCTGAACATGGCCGGGACGGTCTGGGGGGTGACCCGCAGGATCCGGGCGCCGTCCAGGTCGAAAACCGGGGTGGAAATGGCGATGCGCATGGGGCCTCCTCAGCTCAAGCCGAGCAGCATGGACTGCCCGTCTTCATTGGCGCGCACCTGGATCGCGGCCAGCACGTCCCACATGATCGCTTCCAGGTGCGGAGCGAGCCCGGAACCGTCTACCTTGATCAGGGCGTCGCCCTGGGCCAGAGCGGTGGTGCGGGCGCGCATGTAGTCGATCTCGGCGGCGGTGAGATCGCGTTGCTGCGAGAGCATGGACTGCCGGTTTTGCTCTTCGCTCTCCATCATGTCGGAGAGCTGGTTCGACTTGAATACATCGCCGGACCATATATCCTCCCCATTGCCTTGGGCATCGGACCATTCCTTCATCAAGGATGAGGCATGGCTGGTGGAGGCGTCGAAGGTGCTGCCGAGGGTGGCGAAGGCCGCTTCCACTATCTTGGCGTTTGCCTCGACCTCGGCGATATCCAGCTTTGCCCGCCATTCCACGGATTTTTCCAATTCCTTGGCGGCATCAGCCATCTTTTTAACGTCCGATTCGGCCTTGGCCTTGTCCACCTTGGCGGTGATGTTCAGATCCTTGCTGCCGGTCAGGGCATTGGTGATGGTGACCAGGCCGGAATCGTCCACGGTAACGGTGATGCCCAGGTCGGCGAACCTGTTGAACTCCCCCTGGGCTTCGTCCATTGACGGTTGATCGACAGTGGCCCGCAGGCTGATGGATTTCTCCGTGGGAAAATCGGCCATCAACTGTTCCACCGCGGCATTGTAAGCGACGTCATCGGTGATCGCCTTGAGGGCCACCAGCTTTTCCTCGGGGATCTTGTCGATGTCGATGCCGAAGGCGGCCAAGGTGGAACGCATGCTGTCGAGGTCGGAGGTGGTGATCTCGACATTTTTCTGGTTCGGCAGATCGGTGATGGCCTGGTGAGCCGAGGCGAGCTTGTCCTGGCCGGAGAGGTAGAATTCCACCTGGGCCTGGGTGTGGGAAGGAATTGTATCGAGCTGGCCCTTGACCCCTCCGATCTTTGTGCCTGCGGCGTCGGCGGATTCTCCGGTGGTGGAAAATCCTTCGGCAACCATGTTGAGCCCCCGCGCCGCATCCTGGCCATCGCGGACCAGGGCATCCGCCCACTTGCTCACATCCGCCTCGGCATCGAGAAGCTGCTGGTGGAACACATCGCTCTTGCCGAGGGTGATGGTGTCCCAAAATTTCGCAAAGGCTTGGCGGGCCAGGGCGAGGGTGAGCATCAGGGTGTCGAAGGATATCTGGATGCCGTTGAAGGCAATCTGGATCGTGCCTCCCAACACATCGAATACCGGGCCGACCTCCATCCCTATTTCCCGCATTGCCGCCAGGCCTACCACCACCGCCAGGCTGGTTGCTTCAATCTGCTTGGCAAAGGAGAGGATATTGCCGATGGTCTTCTGGAGTTCTTCGTCGCTGTCCGCGACCTTCAGCAGGAAGTCCACGATCTGGCTGAAAAACGGCTTAAAGGCCTCGGCCATGCCGTCGGTGATGCGGATCAGGCCGGTGACGGCATCCACCACCGTCTGCAAGGCCCTGGCCAGATCATCGGGTTTGGTAAGGTCCAGATCGCCGAAGAACCCGCCCAGAGTATCGCCCAGACTACCCAGGGCGGCAAGGAACCCGGAAAAATCCACTTGTTCCATCGCCGCCGGCAAGGCCTCGGCAATGCCGCCCAGGTACTGGCCGAACCGGGAGGAAAAATCGCGGAGCTTGGCAAAGATCGGCTCGAAGGTTCCGTCATCCACCATGGTGCGCAGGACATTCTCAATGGTGGTGCCACCGTCAACCGCCTCTTTGGCGGCCGCGGCAAACTGGCTGCCCACCGAGATGGCCAGGTTGTTGAAGCCCTCTTTGAAGCGGTTGACCGCCACCTCCGACGAGGCAAGGCGGGCCGCCACTTCTCCTGCCGCTGATCCGGCAGAATTGAGCGCCACACTGGTCACCTCGGTGGATTTGGCCAAGCCGTCGAAGACCTCAACCATCCTGCCGGCCTGCTGGATGCCGACCAACTGCTGGGTGAGGAAGAGCTTGTCATTCTGTTCGGCGCTCTGGAAGGCCTTGGCCACATCGAAGAGGATATCCTTGCCGCTGCGCATGTGGCCGTTGACATCGAGCTGGGATACGCCCAGCCGCTCCAGCGCGGCGCGAACCGGGGCGGAGTCGTCAATCAGTTTGAGTAGGCCGGTTTTGAGGGCAATGGCCGATTCGCCGCCGTCGCGGAAGACCTCGATCACCGGGGTCAGGATCCCCGCAGTCTCCTCGAAGGAGAATCCCATCTTGGAGGCAATGGGTGAAAGGTCCGCCATGCCGGTGGCCAGCTGGCGGACGTCGGTGGCGTATTTGTTGCTGACCTCATTGAGGATGTCCACCACCCGGGTGGCATCCTCGGCCGGGGCCTTGAAGCCCTTGAGGATGCTGATCAGGTACTCGCTCGACTCGGCGGCGGAAATGTCGCCGGCGATTTTGAGATCCATGGAATTCTTGGTGAGCTGCATGGACTCGGAAATATCGAAGCCGGCCTGCTTGAAATTGGCCACGCTGGCGAGGACGGAGGAGGATGACTCCCCGTAGGTGTCCGAGATATCGATGGCGAACTGCTTGACCTCATCGAGGCGGCCGACCTCATCGCCGATGACCTTGATCAGCTCGACCGTGGCACTCTCAAATTCCTTGGTCTTGTTCAGCGCATACAGCAGCCCACCGGCAACCAGGGCCAGCAGGGCCGCGTCCACCTTGAGGACGTTGTCCGCCATCCCGGCCAGAGGATCGGTGAAGGTGCCCACCGCGCCTTCCATGGTGGAGAGTCCGGAGGTAACCCGATTGATCGAGTCAACGGCCTGCTTGTCGTCGCCTGCAAAAACTATTTTGATGATGCGCTCAAGATCCGCGTTTGCCATTTCAGCTCCGATTGTTTCTCATTATGCTCTCGGGATCCGCAGATGGAGCGCAGCGGTTCAACTGACGATCGAGGCGGGCGAGGGCCGCAGTGAGCATGGCCGGGGCGAGGCCAGGGTGCTGGAGCTGGAGCTGCTTGGCGAAGTAGACCACCGCAGCCGTGGCGTTTCTGGTTTCGTGGCAGCAGATGGCGCAGCGGTCGTCAGTCATCGCGGCACCCTTACCGATTCGGCGTCCGCCCGGCAGGAGATGTAGGCGAGGTTGATGGCGTCCGCCTCTACCGTGAGGCGTTGAAGTAATCCAGTAAGCTCTGCTGAAAGTACCCCACCGGCTTCGGCTCCGTGGTCTCGACTATCGCCGGGACCGGCTGCAGCTGTACCTGGGGCGCTACCACTACCTGGCCCACGTCCTGCATGGGGGTCGCGCAACCGGCCAGCGCCATCAGCAAGAGCCCGTAGGCGAGCAGTGAGATTGCCGGTGATCTTCCTGTTTTGCGCATCCTGCACCTCCTGCTTATTTTTAAAGTCCTGCAAGGCCCGTTCGCTGGCCACCACCTTGGCGGTTTCCTTGGCCAGGGTGAGGGCGGCTTCTTTTTTCTGCGTGTCGATTTTCTGGTTGCAGGCCTTGGTCGCCCTGGCTTCACCGATGGACTGCTGGTGATTCTCCCAGGCCAGATACCCACCGATCAGAGCAGCGGCCAGGATCATCCAGCCGCCCAGCTTAATGGCCCATGTTGGCATCTTGGATTCCTCCCATGCACTGCTGGTATTCTGCTTGGCGGCGGATGGCCAGGCCCCGGAGTACAACGTGGGGGTAGTCCCATTTGCCGGTCTTGGGGTTTTGCACTTTTGGTTTACTGCGATCCTTGAACCCGTTGAAATCCAAAATTGTCTTGCAGGCCGCCTCATACTGGCCTGCGGCGAGCTTGCCCGGAATAGACGAATTGCAAACCGCGCCGGCGCCGACATTGTACGCAAGCGAGACGTAAGCCCCGAATTCATGCGGATAAAGCGGCGCTGCAATACACTCCTTGAGCGCCCTCTCACATTTGGAGGCGTCATCGAGCAATCGTATCAAGGCGCGGGTTGGCGTGATGGTATCGCCCATCTTGACGCCTTTCGTGGTCCCGTGTCCGATGGTCGGGACATCGCCGGGCACAGGGATTACAGCGTGATCCGTGTACCCCTCGTAGGAGGCAATACCGACCAGAGTGGAAGCGGCCAAGAAAAGGCCGGCAATGGCTGTGCGTGCTGCTTTCATAGGTCCGCCATATCCTTCTGCGCTACCAGCCGGGCGATCAGGGCGGCGGCGGTGGAGACAAAGGAAAGAGCCGCAAATGCCCCGCGCGGCATGGTGCCGGAAAACATGGGGACGATCAACTCGCAGCCGCTCAGTATTCCGGCCAGGGCGATCAGGCGAAATGACCAGGCCTTTTTGATGATCTTTTTCCAGTTTGGGGAAAGTTGCATCGTCAGCCCTCCTTGCGTTGCTGCATGAACTGCTTGACGGTCCCGACAAACTCCGTGAGTTTCTCATGGGCCTGCAGGTGGATGCGTTGCGTTTCCAGATCCTCTTCATGCTGCCGCAGGTTGTCTTTCCTCATTTCGTCCAGCTTGCCGCAGACCCGGTTGGCGCAAGATGTTTGGTTTTTATCGCACTCCGCGCGGGGGGTATAGACGGAGGTGCCGTCGTCCCGGTACAGGCTTTTGCGCAGGAGAGCCTCCTGGTTTTCTTCCGAGCTTGTCAGGTCGGCCTTGGTTGCCACCTTGGCCCGGAAACTCCCGATGGCTAAAAGAGCCACAACCGCGGCCACCAGGACCGACCAGAGGAGCTGTAGATATGCTGGATCAACCCGATCACTCATTTTCCCGGCCCCGTTACTTGCGCTTGATCTCGACAAAAAACCTCGACCACAACTCTGTTTCCGCCGGGGTCAGATATCCTTGGGGAAACAGATCCGGCCGCAGCTCGTACAACATCTTGCCCCTGGCGTGGCCGAGGTGGAGGGCAGTCCGGACCGTCGGATCACCCCAGAGGCGATCTACTCCCCCGGCAGCATCCCCTGGCCGGACAGCATCGTGATCCGGTTGGTGAGATCAAATCCTACCACCGGCCAGACCCGGAAGATCTTGACCGCGGCCTGGACATCCAGCACCGGATCGACGCTGCCCAGGGAAAGCTGCTCGATCCGGCGGGCCAGATCGTCCGGTATGTGGTCCGAATCCAGGCCGAGGGTTTCCCGGAGGGCCTGGACCTTTTCGTCCACGCCGGATCCGGCCAGGGCTTCGAGCACCGCGACGATATTGCGGTTTTTATCCTGCGCCTCGCGGACCCTGGCAAACTCCTCGCCGGTGAGACCCCGGATGGTGATTGCCGGTTTTTCGCCTTTTGGAAAGAAGGCTTTCATCGCCGGGACCGGGACCGTATCCGTGCGCGGGGTAAACTTGGCATCGTTGAATTTTTGCAGATCGAACGGCATGGGGTGTGCTCCAGGTGGGCTTTAGGTAGGCGATAAGCTGTCAGCGGGCGGCTGGCAGCTTATCGCCGAGTTGTTGTCTCTACGCTTCCATGTCGATGGCGGGCGCGTCGCCGGTGATGGTGCAGGCCGCCTTTATGGCATTGCCGGCCGGGAAGCTCCTGCCGATGCCGAGCTTGCCCTGACAGAGGCTGTACGGGGCTTTGAGCCGATGCGGGTACATGCGGAACCAGAGGATTTCGTTCTTGACCTTAACGATCTGGTCGGTGATGCCGTCCTTGAGATAGGCGGTGAAGCTGCCCTGGTTCAGGGAGCTGGAGCTGGAGCCGATGGTCCCGCCGTAGACCTGGGTGGAGCTTTGGCTGTGGCTGGTTTCCGGCGGCACGAAATCGGAGGTCGGGTCGATGGTGGCGAAGATCGGGGTATAGACCTCGGCGCTGACCGCCTTGGGGATGGCCCCGGTATGGATCAAGGGCAAGGCGGCGGCGAAGGTGATCTGGCCCCGGCCGGCATCCTCATTCCAGATGGGGAAATCGTAGCGCTCCTGATGGCTGCCCGGCACCTGGAAGATCTCGGCGGCGGTGACATCCGCTGCAGCGGCCGAACCGAGCCGAACTTGCCCGATCTCGATGGAGCCGACCGGGATCAAGGGAGGTCCTCCCGCAGCGCCCCGGGTTTCGGAAAAGGCGAGTCCGTCGATACCGGAGATGGCGACCAGGGCGCCCGCGCTGCTCACGGTGAGGCTGGTGATATTGTGGGTGTCGGTGGTTATGGCGCGGACGGCGGTCAAATCCCCCGAGGCGACCGCGGTGGCAACTCCGGCCAGATAGCAGGTGAGGGCGGCCACCGTGACCATGTTGTTGCTGCCGGCCTTGGGGCTGACGCCGCCGCCGGTGGCCAGGCCGTCGGGGCGGATCACCGGCTCCTTGCCTGCCTTGCCGGACCAGGGCTTGGCCGTGATGGAAAAGGTCAGGTGGTCGCCGGAGTCGGTCATTGCCTGGGCCGGGACCAAGGTCTGGCCGGATTCGTACTGGACCATGGCCTGGTCCGCGCTGTTGGTTTTACCCATGGTGATTCTCCTTGTTCAGGGTTGGCTGTAAGGGTCGCCTTTTTTGGTTTCGTACACCACCGCCAGCGACAGGCTGACGGTGAAGGTGCTTTGTCCGAGGGTATCGGGATAATCGTCCACCCCGCCGCCTCGGTATTCGATCCGCTCCACCATGTCGGCCAGAGCGGAGGGGATGGCGAAGGCCGTCGCTTGCAACTCGCCCTTGACCGGCTCGCCGATCTCCGTGGCGGTGGGGATCCCATCGCCCGGCGCTTCCACTCGGAGCAGGGCCGAGACATCCAGCTGCATGGTGTTGCTGTCCGTGCCGTAGCGGGTGGCTTCGGTTTCATCCGGCTTGGGCAGGATGGTTATCAGCGGCAACGGGTCGGTGTCCGGATCGAAGACGGCGCGGCCGACGTACACCGTCGCGAATGGGGCGCTCTGCCAGCTCGCGGCGGCAAGATGGGCGGCAAAGGCCTCGATGATCTGCTGGCGGACGGTTTTGCTCATTTCGCGTACCCGTTGAGGATGGCGTCCACCTCATGGGCGAAGTTGTTGTCCAGCCTAACCTTGGCTTGGTCCTGCAGCCGGTCCCAGTTCTCCCGGGTGTTGTAGATGATCTCCGGGTGCGGCGCGTATTTGGCCTCGATGGGGTAGCGTCCCACCATGCGTCCGTTGCGCGCGACGCGGCGAAAAACGATTTTTTTGCCGCTGGTCTTGCCCGTATTGATAAAGGCCGAGGGGATCAGCTTACGGCCGGTGGATTTTTTGACATTGACCGTCACCCCTTTGGTGGTCTGGGAGGTGGTGGCGATGTCAGTGAGGTGCATAGCGCGGCCCTTGGACATGACCATCCCGGCAGGACTTGCCGCCGTCGCCCTGGAAATGCTGATCCTGGCCCGAATGGCCGTGGCCTTGTGGTTGTAGTTTTCCCGGATCAGGCGGACCATATCGGTCCGCACCCCGGTGAAGGTATCGTTCAACGCCCTGGCCGTGGCACGGGGCAACCCACCCTTGATTCCCTCCAGGGTGGACGTGGCCGCCGTCACGGAATGCTGGTCGAAATAGATTTGTACGGACATCGTTTCACCCTTACAGCGAGATGATTCCCTGATTGAGCCCTACTGTCCAGATCCCGGCCGAGGCGGTGGGAAACGGGGTGGCGGACCAGGTTTTGCCCCGGAATACCACCACCGCTCCCGCCTTTGGCCTGGCGCCGAGTTCGGCCTCCCGGACCTGGATGATCTCGGTTGGGATTACCGCGCCGGGGAAGCCGGTGGTGGTTTCTGATTCCCTGCCCTCAATTACCGTGAGTGATTGACCGTTCCAGGTGGCGGACTCGCCGGCCATCTCGAACAGATCGTCCGCCGCCTCTTTAAGGTCATCCTGAAAAGACATGACTCAGGGCACCGTTTTCCGTACCAGGGCGAATTCATACCTGCTCGGGTTGCGAAAGGTCCGGAGCCGCTGGCCGGATTCATCAATCCCGGCCTCGACCTTGACCTCGGTGAGGACCTGGAAGCCATGTGCTCTCAGCACCATGATCGCTTCATCGAGGGTGCCAATTTTACCGGGAACGGTGGTGGTGGACACGGGCGCCACAGCAGACTCCACCAGCTCCGCGATTCTTTCCGCCTGTTGATCAACAATGGCCTGCAGCACGGACAGGGCCTCATCCTTGGTACGCACCACCCCGGCCAGCTCGGCCACCGAGGCCAGCAGTCCGACGGTCTGCTCGTCAGGTACTGTTTTTGTTTTTTTGCTCACGGGGTGCTCCTTGGTTTGCTTGCCCCGGCGGTTTATGGCCGGAGTAAGCAAACGGATCAAGTGTTTACTGGGCCTGGACTTCCACGAGCAGACCGGGGCGGTTGCACATGGGCAGCGGGTTGGCCTGGGTGTGCAGGTCCATGCCTCGGCCCATCTTGCGGGGCTCCATCTTGCTGTAGATTTCCAGGCCGATGGTGTTGACCGTCTCGTTGAAATCCGCCGGGGCGAAGATGGTCTCGAAGGTGTTCATGGTGCCGGTGGGGAAGGCGTGGCCCCGGCCGTCGGCGATGAACTTGCGGACGGCGCCGGCCGCGTCGGTGGCTTTGCCCCGGTACTCCTCCCAGAGGATGCCGCCGAAATTGAAGCCCTTGCGCGGGTCTGCCTTGTTGCCGGTGAGGTTCAGCGCCTCCTGGTGGCCGAGCCAGAATTTTTCGACGTTGGGGTGTTTGATGAGGGCATCGAAAAACTGTTCGCTCACCAGGCACTGGACCCCGTTTGCCACCTCGCCCAGCAGGTTATCCTCGATGTGGCGGAGCAGCTCGCGGCATTTGCCCAAAACATCGGTGGTATCGACATTGAGGGCGAAATTGATCACCTTGGGAGTAATGCCGAACTCGGTATAGAAATTGTAGAGGACCGAGGCGTCGGCATCGAGGACGATTCCCTTGAGGGCGCCGATGCGCAGGTGCTCCAGGGTGATGCCGTGCTTGTTGCGCATGTTTTGCTGCTTGGTGTTGATCATGGAGGACAGGGTCTGCAGCTGGTTTTCGCTGCCGAAGGCCCGGACGCCCGAATACTCTTCCGGCATGATCACATCGTCGTGGGGGATGTGCGGGATCACGAAGGAGCGGACCTTGCGCTTGCCCTGTTTGCCCTCCTGTCCGGGGGAGCCGACCGGCAGGGTGGAAAGCAGGTTAAGGACGCCGTTTTGCTCCTCGACCATGATGGTGCGGGTGGTGACACCCCGGCCAGGGAAAAGGTTCATTTCGCGGAGACGGCCATAGTTGTTGGGGAGAATATTGATCGCCTGGGTCAGGCTGATCATGTTGAAAGCGTCGTTGTCGAGAAACGGGTTGATCTCAGGCATTGTCGTGATCCTTTTTTTTGTGGTTAAATTCTGCTGCGCCAATCAATTCAGGGCGGGATCGCTTTAAGCGGCTGCGCGGGTAACGATACCCCGGCCAGCGAGCTGGTCCAGGGCGGCGGCTGTTTGATCGGCGGTGATGCCGGCTGGCCAGACCAGGTTGTCGGGATCGATCACCGCATCGCGGACTACTGCCACTCCGGCCACGGCGGCAGCAGTGGCGTCATAGGCCGCGATAACGAAACCTGCCGCGATCTGGGTGCCGTCCACCGCAGTCAGGTCGAGGGCCACGGCGGAGCCGTCGCCTTTGGCCACTACGACGGTGAAGATGTCGCCCACGGCGAAATCGGTGGCGCCGTCGTTGAGAATTAAATTGAGCTGGGCATTGGTATAGGCAACACCGACCGTGGCATCCGGGAGAGCAGCGCCGTCCGGGGCCATGACCGCGAAAGCCCCGGCATTGGCGGCCGCAGAAACGCAGGTCAGGGTATAGGTGCCGTCCATGGTCTGGCTGCCGCCGACCACCCCTGTCATGGTGCCGTTGCCGGTGTTGCCCGCATCGGCGGTGCCGGTGAGAGGAATGTCCAGGAGCTTGCGGCCGATGACCTCACCCAGGACCAAAACCTCGGCCATGGCGATAGTGAGGGCCTCGCGGGAGTAACGTTTTTCCTGCTCCCATTTCAGGACGTCGGAGAGATTGTTCTGTTCGATGATTTCAGGCATGATCTTGTCCTCTTTTTGCGGGTTAATTTCGTTTGAGTGCTGATCCGGTGTAGCGGCGGTTTACTGTTTTCCGCTGGCGTCTTTCCGGCTCTGCGCATCCTTGACCAGGTAATTGATTCCATCCCCGGCACCAGCACCCACCGTGGAGGTAGTGATCTGCTGATTAGAGGCGGCGGCCCTGGCATCGACAATCGCGGTACGGCACTCCTCCACCGACTTGCCGGACTTGAGCAAGGAGCCGAGCAGATCGGTTTTTCCCCCCAGCTCGCAGAGGGTGATGATCTCGCCGATTTTGGCTTGCAGATCATCGGCTCCGGCCTTTTTGGCGGCGGCCAGGGCCTCGGGCGGGATGGCCGTTGCTTGGGGCTCGGCAGGGGCTCCGGCCTGGGCGCCCGGGGCGGCGGTATCGGCGGCGAGATCGGCCACGGCCGCGGCCACTGTTTCCGGCGCGGCGCCGGTGAACAGGGCTTTCAACTTCTGGGACAACGTTTCTTTCGACATGCGGGTACCTCCGTACTGGCTGTTTTGGCGGGACGCGCTGCTGATCGCTTCAACAGCCTGGTCCCAGGTTTTGATTCCATCGGCGAGTCCGGCGGCAATCGCCTTGTCTCCCATATATAGACCCGCCTCGGTTTCCCGGACGGCGTTGACGCTGAGGTTGCGGTTGCGGGCCACTGTCTCGGTGAACAGGGTGTAGCCGTCCTGAACGATCTGGTTGAGCACCTCCAGGGCCTTTTCACTGAGGGGCTGGTGGGGGGAAAAGTCGTTTTTCCGCGCTCCGGCGAAAACCGGGGTGAAAGACAAGCCTGTTTTCTTGTTCCATTCCGACTGATCCATGTGCTGGGCGATGACTCCGATGGAGCCCGCCCCGCCGGTGGCGGCGAGGTGGACGACCGAACAAGCCGAGGCCAGAGCATATCCGGCGGAATAGGCGCGCTCATCGACAAAGGCATGGATCGGCTTGATCCCACGGGCGTTGTAGATCTCATCGACCAGGGGAAAGAGGCCCGCGCCCTCGCCGCCGTTGCTGTCCAGGTGCAAGAGGATCCCGGCCACCTCGGTGGAATCGCGGGCGGCTCGGAACTGCTGGCGGAGGGTTTCATAGGAGGTCAGGCCGCTCTCGGCATCCATCCAGCCGGAGCGGTGGACCAGGGTGCCGAAAACCCGGATCACCTCGATCCGCTGTCCGCTTGCGGTCTGGATCAATGGGAGATCGGCGGCGGTCTTGACCGGCGGGGATCCGGCGACGGCCTGGAATGGAGGGGCCTGACCAAGCATTCGGGGCAGGACCACGCCCATGATCTCCTCCAGCTTGCCGGGGGTGATGTAGAGCGGCGTATTGAACAGGCGACCGGACAGGTGGGCCAGGGTGTGATCAGGCATCGGACTCTCCATCGTTTGTTTTGCGGCTCACGGCGTTGCCGTTATTGGCGGTGCTGCGCGGATCGGTATCCAGCACCAGGCCGAGGCGGTCTACCCGTTCGTTGTCGGCCTGAATCTCCGCGTCCACTTCCTCCACGTCGCGGCCGCGTTCGGCCACCGATTCGGCGCGGGATTTTAGGCCGCCGCGAATAGCCATTCGCTCGGCGACCTGGTCCTTAACCGGATCCACCCAGGGCCAGCCGTCGATGCACCATTTGATCCGGAGGTATTTGCGGTGATTGGCGAGAAAATCCTTGATCTTGATTTTTCCGGTCAACACCGCCTGCCGGAGGAACACGGCGGCGGAGGGCTGGCAGAACTGGTGAACCAAGACGTTGTAAATCACCATCTTCCAGACCCGCTGCGCTTCGAGATTGCCGCCTCGCAGGGAGGAATAGGATGCGTCGGAAAGGTCGCCGGTGAATTTCTCGTAGGTGAGGCCGCCGAAGCCCTTGGCGACTCGGTGCTCCTGGCGCTTGGTGAATGCCTCGTAGTTGCCACCCACATCGGCAGGCGCGGAGAATTTGACATCCATGCCAGGAGGAAGCAGGGGAAAGGTGCCCGGCTCCAGGGGGATAATTTCGCGGCCCTTGCCATCGGTCATGCTCGGCTGGCCGAACTGGCCCTGGCCGGGTACGCCGGGAGTGCCGGTGGTTTCGGTGATAAAGCCGCCGAACATGGCGGCGGCGGTCTTGCGGACCAATTCGGCGTCGTCGTACTTTGCCATCTCGTGCATTACCAAGATGGCGGAGGCAAGCCAGGGGCGGCCGCGTTTCTGGCCGGGGCGCAGCGGGCGGTAAACGTGCCTGACTTCATTGGCCGCGATCCGGTGGCGGATGGTGGGGTTTGCGAGGAGGAAATTCTCCGCCGGGTGTTCCTGGTAGAGGTGGTAGGCTACCCTGCGGCCGGTGTGGCGGTCGAACTCGATCCCGAAGCGGATCTCGTTGCCGGTTTCCGGATTGATGGTGCTGTATGTTTCGTCCAGGTGGTCCGCCTCCAGCGCCTGGATCTGGACTGGAACTGCCAAATCCTCTTCCTGCCGGCGGTAGATATCGCGGGACAGAACCTCGCCGGACTCGATCATCGAGCGGGCAACCAGCGATTGAAGCCCGTAAAAATCGGTGACTCCGTCGGCGTCCGCCTCTTTGACCCAGTCAGCCCAAAGGGCCTGGATCTCGGCCTTGAGACCGCTGTCTTCCAGTTGCCAGCGCGGAGTAATGCCGGTGCCGACCAGGTTGGCGGCCAAGGTGTCCAAGCCGCCGTCGATCTGCGGCTCGTTCATCGACAGCTTGCGGCAACGGGAACGCAGGGAGGTGAGCGAGTGAGACAACGAGGCGGTGGGGCCAGCCACGCCGAGGCCCCAGGTGGAGAGGCGACGGGAGCTGGAGGCCCCCTCGTAGTCGCCGACCATAAAGCTAGAAACCGGCTGGCCGCGATGGTCAAAAAGGATCGGTGCGGTCACGCTAGACCCCCTTGCTGGTCGAAATCAGCACAAAGCGGCTGCGCCCGGCGGCCAGATTCAGTTCGGACTGGATCTCCGCCCGCATGGCGCGGAGCTGGGGGAGGTCCACCGGGGCATAGTCGATGCGGTTCCCGGCAATGGTGGCGCTGGTGCGCCGCTTGCCGGTAACCAGGGCGGTGATCGCTGCCTGGATGTTGTCGAGGTCGGTCTGGGTGTATGCCATGGGGGGATTGTCCACCATGGCGATGGAAAAGAAAATGTACGGGGTGCGCTTAAAGACACTCCATGCGCTTGGTGCGCTTAATTTTTAGAGGAAAGAATTTTATTGCGGGGTAAGGGGATGGTGATTTCGGGGCGCGGTCGCCACAATTCAGGCGTTTAAACGGCTTCCCATGGCATACGCTTTCCTTCCATGCCAAGGCGAATGCAGTGCCGCAAAGCATCGAGAACCGTAACGGGCTGTGGCGATGCCAATTTTTGAACCTCGTCAACTATTGTTTTTTCATCCAGGTCAGCGCGTACAGTTCTGACCTGATTAATCAGGTTTTGAAATTCGGCCATCTGGTATTTCACAATTTCCTCCAATTGTTTAACCCGTCACCCAGCGGACCGCTGCCCTTTGGCAGCGACGCCGAATCAATCCTCAAGCTGCTCCACGGTAATATTCATGGCCATAGCCAACCGCTCCAGGGTGGAGCGCCTCGGTGGTTTATCGGCTGCTGTTTTCTCCAGCCGCGCCAGAGCGGTCTGTTTCATTCCGGCCCGGGCGGCCAGCACCTCCTGGGTCAGGCCAAAATGCTCACGCCAAGCCTTGATCAGGCTGTCTCCCTTGGAGGTCGCCTTGACCACATCGTTCGGAAACCAGACATCAGCCTCTTCTTTGCCGAGCAGCCTCTGGTATTCATTCCAGGGGATGACTGCAAAGGCCGGTTTCCCGCCTTGATTGATGATCTGCGGTTCAGTATGTGCGCTCATCTCTCTTTTTTACCTCCTGAATAGAAATGATCTTGATGCAAGAATCGTGGTCGAACAGCACCCGATAACGGCCAACCCGCAGCCGGTATTCATACTGGTGGCCGCGCAACTCCTTGACGTCAAGGCCAACTGCTGCCGGGAAATCAGCCAGCATATCCACCCGCTCATGGATGGCCTCCCGGTATTCCGCCGGAATCAGCCTCATCTGCTTGCGTGCCCGATTATGCCATTTGATTTCATTCATGATTTATTATAACATTTTACAACATTATTACAAGTAAAATATAACAAATATCGGGGAATGCTTGGCCGAGGAGAAGACCCGCTAACATTGGTCATCCTTCACTTCAGGTAGTACTTGTTTTTCTTGCTCTTGCTTCCAGGCCTGCCATGCTTCGATCTACGCCGAACATCCTTTATTCTTTTTGCCGGGAGGGCTTTCATCGCCATCGCCATTTCATCCATGGCCATAGTGGCAACCGCAAAAGCCGTGGACAACCCAAACAACCCCGCTCCGTTTTTGCCCGCAACAAAACTCTGGCTCATAATATTTTCTCCGATATCTCGATGATTTTTTTTAGCGGAAATACTCCTCCGGATCCAACTGGCCACGCTCCAGATATTTGACCACGCTCGACTTGACCACCCGTACCCCGCGCTTGCCCAGGCGAACGGCTTCGATCTCGTTCTCCTGGATGAGGGTATAAATTTTTCTGGTTGAGCAGCACAGCCGCTCGGCCACGGTGTGGACGTACATCAGTTCCGGGATTTCCGTTTTCGGCGGGAGGGTGGTGGGGGGCTGGGTGTTGGTCATGCTTAGGCTCCTGGGGTTATCGGGTCATATATTGCGAGCGCACCGGGGCGGCGGGCCGGGGCGGGGTGATTGGCTGGGCTTCGATTTCCTCCGGCTTTTTCCAGAACTTCACCTCTACCAGATCCGCCAGCGCAAGGCCGTATACTTCGATATCAAATGCGTGGTTGGCCTTGCCGTCCGGGCACTCCCACAACCCTTTCGGATTGACGAACTCGACGCACATCTGCTGGGCCCAGTCCGAGGTGTAGTCTTTGTGCAGATGCCAGGCGCCGGGATCGGCCGGGAAGATCTCCAGCTTGGTGGCCAGGTTGTCCTTGAAATAGTTGGTGTTGATCCGCAGCAGCTGGACCCCGCCCGGGATCGCCTTCTTCGTGCCCGGATAGGTGTCGATGGTTGACCAGGAAAACGGGGTGGCCATGCGTTCCTCGCCCTTGAGCGGCACGATCCTGCCCTTGCGTACCCGGCACCAATCGTATACCTCCTTGGTGCGGTGGCCCATGGCGTCGATGGCGCAGAAATGCAGGACATACTGCTTGCCGGCCGCATCGCGGTATTCATCCTTCCAGAAGACCTGCTCCAGGGCCTCGAAGCTATCGACAAAGCCCTCGCGGATCAACCAGCTTTCCTGCTCCAAGCCGTAGCCCCAGGCGCGAATCTTGTAGTAAAAGCCGTTGTCCTGGGTGTCGGCGGTGCCGAGCAGGCAGGCCACCCGGTTACCCGAGGGCACCAGGCCGCGGGGGCGGTCGTCGCACAGGGCGAGGATCTTGTCTTCTTGCCGCTCCTGGTGGTGATCAAGCCACGGCTCGGCCTTGTAGCGGTTGTAGAAATCCTTATGGGCGTTGAGGTCGATTACCTTGCTGCCTGGCTTGCGGCACTTGAGCCAGGCAGCGGCGATCTCAGGCAGCGGCACGAAGGGGGAGAGCCAGGAGGGGAGGTGGAAAGCGATCTTGCGGGGGCGAACGGACTCCAGATAGGCGAATAGTTCGCGGCCGTCGCCCTTGGCGACCCAGTTGCCGAGGGCGACGGCCTGGTCGCGCTGGTTGTCATCCCAGTGAGATGGGCAATGCTCGCATTCGTACCAGGCCCATCCCTTGGCCTCGATGGTGTTCGGGTCGCGCTCGTGTTCCGGCCAATGGATCCGCTCAAAGGACATGACCTGGCGGCGACCGCAGGAGGGGCAGACCACCTGATACTCGAAGATTACCTGGCTGTTCAGCAGGGCCTGCCAGATGCAGCCCGACTCTACCGATGGCGTGGAGGTTTTCCAAATCTTGTAGTTCCAGCGGAAGGTGATTTTTCTGCCCTCGCCCAACCGGACAGGGTCGGTCTCCCTCCGGTTGGATTCCTGATACTTATCCGGTTCATCGAAAGCGATGTATCGGATCGGCTTGTTGATCAGGCGGGAGACCGAGCTGGCCCAGGCCATATAGATCGGCATGTGCTTGAGGTTGATCCTCATGCCGGTGAGATCGTCCTGCCTGCCGGTCATCAGTTCGCGGAGTCGGCGGGAGGAGGTGAACATGGGCTGGATGCGGTCGTTGCAGTTTTCCTTGGCGGTCAGCTCATCAGGATAGACGTACAGCACCGGCCCGGGATCTCGGTCGGCTGCGTAGGCGATGCAATTGTTGACTGCTTCCGATTTCCCGCTTTGTGGAGAGGCACAGATAGCGATTTCCCGCACCGAGGGAAAAAACGAGGCATCCATGATCCCGGCTAGATAGGGGGTGACTTTATTCCGCCACGGCCCGGCCAGCGCACTCATGGTGACGATGCGGTGTTTCTCGCACCACTCCGAAACCTTGATCTTGCGCCGCTTGCGGAAAACGCGCCGCTCCGCAGCCGAAAAGCGGAAGGTGATGCGCACCGGCGCCGGCCGGAGGCAGAGGGAATCCGGCAGCCAGGGCAGGGGGGTGGTTGGGGTTATGCGGTGGAGGGCAGGGGTGGTCATTGATTAAACAGCCTTCCGCCGGTCCAATTCTTCGCCCTGCCGCCAGGGGAGCCCCAACGCAGACTCAATCTCATTGAGCGCCTTATCCATTGCCACTGCGCCATGTTCCCGGTTGTCCAGGGCAAAATGGTAGTCCCTGATTGCTGCTTCCGTGGCTGCTGAAATTTCCTTGGCCTTGATAATCTCTGGAGACAGCGAAAGATAGTCTTTGCCCGGATCAACAATATCGTTATGCATTAGCGTATGAAAACCACCGACCACCCTGAACAACCCGCCGGGAGAGGCTTCGAGGCATTCATTCACCCTGTCGTAAAATATCCGCAGATGGTCGGCATCAGCAGGATCAAAGAAAGTCGGCTCTTCTTCGGGTTGATCGCCATTTGCTTTTCTCGGATAATATCCCCGGTCGATATCTCCGAGAATCCCGGCCAGATTGCCGATGGTGTTCATGTCTTTCTCTGTAGCTTTTGCCATTTTCATGTGTTTCCCCTAAAGGTTGCCTGGCTTCGGTCGTTATGCAATAAACCCTGCAGCGCGGCGGACCCTTTTCGCCTCCTTTTCTTTGTCCGGATCAATCAATGGCTCTCTGGCTGGCGCGGTGCCGGCCCCTTTGCACCAGCCGCAAGGCTCGTATTCCGTGCCGTCTGTCACGGAGATTCTGCAAATAGTTTTTCCCCCACCCATGCAGTGGCCACAGCGGCCGGTGCTTTCTTCGTAGATCTCAAATTCACGATCTACCTCTGATTGCACCACCACGACCTGATCGCCTTTTCTATCCCAGGTCCTCTCTCCTTTTCTGGGGCCACTCTGCAAAATCCTGGGGATTCCACCCGTGACCAGCAGCCCATCGGTGCCGATTTTCTCCCAGGCGTATGGCTCCCAGCCTTCAACCCCGATCTTCTTTTTTGCAACTGATTCAACATGGTCAATAAACGACATGGCGGCTCATCCCTCCTATTGTGTGGCTATCCGCAGAATGTTATTTTCCCATCCAGCAGCGCTTTGATAATGGCGTTAAACTCCCAGCAGTGATACTGGCTGTCAACCCACACCCGCAATTGTCTGTAGTCGTGCTGTTTGCGCTTTATAAACGCCTCCGCAGCTTCCTTGGTCAGGTGCGCCGACACATAATCCCACCGCACGATGTAGTAGATTTTCCTGTATAAAACTTCGCCAGCTTCGTCCTTTATTTCGTCATCATCTTCGATGTCGTATGGCTCGAAACAAACGCCTGCTTCTGTACCCTCGTTGATTTCCCTTTGAACATCAGAATCACTCCATTCGGCCTCTCCGTCATCATCAGTCCAAAAATAATCAGCGCCATAATCAGGACCAATCCCGGGGACAAACTCTTTTTTCTGCACGATGAAGACGGGATTTGATGTGCAATGATCTTTGACTCCTTCACCCTGATTGTGAAATTTCAGCCGTGAAATAAAGTCGTCAAAGGTTTCTTTTGTTAGCTCCATGCTCCCTCCTTCATTTCGGCGCGGCCAGCGGCCAGAGCAGATGATCCTCAAAATGATTTGTCAAAATATCAATAGCACTTTTACTGGCCGGGAAAGTCTTGTGGTGCCAACCCTGCAAGCCCATAGGGCAATCACCATCAGCCTGCACGGCCACGAAAACCTGCGTCAACTCATCCTCAATGACAAACCTAACCTCTTTTATGGTGCTAAAACATTTTCCCATCGCGCTTACCCTCCTGTTGACGATTTAACCGCATACGTTCCAGAGCATCGGTTGCGTGGCATCCGGCACGTTGTGAACATCAGCATCAATCACCCAGTGCTCCCGGATGCACTCCTCTTCCTCCGGCGTGATCAGCGCCCAGCCCGTGGCCGCCTCGACCTTTTTTAGATCGGCGTACAGCCGTTTCCTGATTTCGACCAGAAAAGGTCCGGCGCCCACCGTGCCGTTGCGCCTGATCCTGGAGCGGTAGGCAGTTTTGTTTGCCATACCGACCAGGGCCTCTTTAAATTTTTTCAGATCCCGGTACCGCTCGTCGCTGGTGTGCATGCCGATCATGTCAAGCTGGGATGATTTTTGCAGCGGACATGCCCAGCAGCCGTACCTGGCATTGCCCACGCATACCCCTTGCGATTCGCCGTAAACGCATTCGTCGGAGCTGTACTTGTAGACCTTCACCAACTCCGCATGGTCACCCCATGGGCACGGCTCAGTCAGCAGGTACTCCCAGATATCATGGGCTGACCAGTCGAGGACCGGCGCGTAATGATGAGGCTTGTAACTCTTCTGCTTGTAGATTCTGGCCCGCAGCTCGCTTTCCGCGCTCCGAACGCCGACGAATACCGTGTATTCCCGGCCAGCCGTGACCGTGCGGGTGAACTTGGTAATAGGGTCAATCTTCAGCTTGCCGGTGCACCAGCGGAAGCCCATGTGGGCGGCTGGGTAGCCCCGGCCGAGGACTCCCACCCAAAAGGAATCCCTGGCCGGGGGCCGGACAGTGACCAACTCGGCGTTGAGATTGTGTCGGCGGATATAATCCTGCAGACGGCCACGGACGCCGTCAACGTAGGTCTGGAAATACGGGATCTCCATCAGGGTGTCGGCGGTGACGATGTGCAGTTTTTTATCGGTACCGGCCAGGGCGGCCAGCACCAGCTGCAAGACGGAGGTGGAGTCTTTGCCCCCTGAAAACGACACCAGATTTATATCGGAGAGCTGGGACGCGACATCGCTCACTACGCTATCCACGCAAGGGGCGCCGCTCTTTGGCTGTTGCTCCCTCATTGTTTCCATCGCTAATTGCATGTGCCTGTCTCCCTTGTGATCAAGTGATCTTTGGCTAAAGGTATTCAAACTCAATCCGCGTCACCCGTTGATACGGGCGGCCGCCCATTTCCCGGCAGAACATTTCAATAAACCACTTGCAGTCTTTACCGGGGAACCCTTCACGCTCCACATCGTCCATGGTTATGTCGCACAGTGGCTCTCTCCATACCTTGACGGCCCGGATCAACCCTAGACGGTTCAGCTTCTCCCCCGGCCTCAATCCCATGCACTTCTCGCAGCCCATCCGGATGTCGCCGGCTTTCAGGTTCTTCCACCCCAAGCGGCGGGTAACGGTCTTGGTCCGGTTCAAAAACTGCTCCGTGGTCAAGGCGAAACTGATATTTCTCGGCATCATCGCACCCCGAACAGAGCCAGCAGATACTCCCTGTCCTGGTGGCGGTGGCTGTTGGCCCGGTACACCGTGATCGCATCCCACAACCAGAGCGCGGTTACCATCGAGAGATTTCTGATCTTGTCGGCCAAGGCCAACATGGCCGGGTAGTTTTCCGGCCTGGTCTGCTCGACGATAGCCCCCCTGATCCGCATGGCGATTCCGGACAAACGGCCCGGCTCCACAACCATGCCATCGGTGACACGCAGGAGGAGCAGCACCTCGCCCTCGCTGAATCGCGCCTCCACCATCGCCTCCATGGCCAGCAGGTCCATGAGGGCATGGTAGAGGCGCAGGTCGTTGTTCACCTGGGAGGAGAGTCCGTTTTCCTTGTTTCCGGACCTTCGGAGCAGGGCTTTCATGGTTTCCGGCTGCACGGTGACGCTTTTTTTGATGGTTTTTTCTTTTTTCATGTTTTTGGCTTTGTCTGTTATCTGCCTGTAAATACGATCAGATTAAAAGAAAAATACCCTGTTTTCCGGTGGGATGATTTATACATCCGGTGGCAGATTTTCCGCTAAAACTCATGGTCAACGAGGCGTTGCATGCTCAGTTCAATCGCCGCGGGAATATTTTCTACCACGCATTTTCCTTCAATCCGGCCAATAGGCATCTGGACAACCTCCTCATCCGTGCAGGTTTTTACTGTCCGGAAAATCTCGTCATTCTGGCAGGCAAAAAACTCAACCTCGGCATAGGGAAATCTGAGAGTTAGAACGTGTGCCCACATCCCAGCGGCTGACTCCACCCCGGCTTCCTCTGAAAACTCTCGCACCATCGCATCAACTGGTGTTTCTCCATCCTCGATTTTCCCGCCGATCCCGTTGTGTAATCCGGCCTGCCAAGCCGGGCGGTTTTTTTTAACCATGACAACGCTTTCCATTTTTGAATCAAACATGAAGCCCACGACATATCGTTTCATTCCGTTATTCCCCACCAGAGTCTGATATTCTTTTCCAACACTTCTCAATCATGCCGAAGATCTTGTCCGCGGCGGTCGGGGTGAGCTGAATAATCCAGTCGCTGGAAACCTCCCCGTTGGCGTTGGTGATGTACTCTTCGACATGCTCAAGCACGGTCTCGTACTCATAGCCGCCGCAAAAGAAGGCCTTGCGGATGCTCAGGCAATCGGCGCAGGTTCTGAATTTTTGCCAATTTCCTTCCCAATTCCCGTTCTCAAGGGAATACTTTTCGCCAATGGCTATCTCCCGGCGGCACTCGCAACACTTGTACGGCTTTCTCGCCCTCGGCATACATGAGGTGAATCTCTCCGCCTTCTCATCGCAATCAAGATCCATGCAGGCGCATTCCATGATCAAGTCTCCTTTTCTCAACCTTCATCCGGCGGCATATTCGCCGCCAACTCCACCTCGAAATCCATGGGCGCGGCATACTGGTTGAACCAGTCATCCCTGGCCGCGAGCAGGGACTCGATCAGCAGGGAGGCCCTGGAGGGATCGCCGCCCACGATGGAGATGAACTCCTGCACCCGGCTGTACACCATGTGGTTGTACCCGGCATCCAGGGCCACGGCCCGGCCTGCCAGCTCCTGTTCCACATCGGCCCGGGGGAGATACTTGCCGCGCTCGACATCGAACTTGAAGTTGTCCCGCTCCTGCTGCACCCGGATCCGCTTGATCTCTTCCTGGAGCTTGGTCCGGTTCAGATCCTCCTGCTCCTCGCCGATCGTCTTGCCGGTGTCGTTGCGGGGCACCCAGTCCTTTGCGTAGCGAAGCACGACGCGGCGGGTGAAAAGACCCTGGTCGTTGCGGGCCAGCTTGCCCTGCTTGACGTGCTGGTAAAACTGGGTTTTTTCCACCTTCCAGCCGTTGGTCTGCAAAAAGCGCAGGACGCCGGCGGCGTTTTTGGTGTCCTGAAACTGCATGCCCTGCTCGGAGTCCGCAGCCTTTTCCTTGGCCAGATGTTTCTCGATCATGTTGGTTGCCCGCTCCATGGCCACCAAATTAACCGGGGTGGGATCCTGCAAGGTCCGTTGCTTGGCCTCTTCCTTGGCAGAAATCAGAACCGATAAGTCCGTTTTTCCGGACTCCGAAAGGATGTCATCCAGTTCGTTACGATCCATTATCTGCCAGGCTCCCATTCCGGCAATTCGATGCCAAGAACCTCTCGTGCATGTGCCGCCAAAACCCGGCGATGACACTCTTCCGGGTTTTTCTCGTAGCAGCAGAGTATGGCGTTTGGAACCTTCCCCTCGATCCAGGCCAGCACCTCTGCCAGCCTGTCCGGGGTTGAAAAACGGTTCCGCAAATCCCGCCGGTATTGTTCCTGCCAATCTTCCGCCCAGGGGTTAGTGGGCGCCAACTCCTTTACCCACAGCCCGCCCTGGCGAAAGAACCTGGGGCGTTTTATGGAGATGCACACCTTCCGTTCCGCCGGCGCCTTGCTTGCAAAATAAGATGTCTGGATCATTGCTTTTTCCCTTGCTCTTTTCTATAGTCCGCATCGTGCAATATCCCTCCTTTTCAGGGGTATTGTGCAGGCCCTGCCCCGTTGGCGCGGGGCGGGGCCACTTTTCCGGCCATTATTCAGGCCGGGGCCTCTCAACTCGGAAGCCAGGACTCTCGGAAACTCCTTGAGTCCTGGCTTTTTTTTCTTTATGATGCCCGCAGAACCTTTCCCTTTAAGGGGAGGCGGTTCTTCTCTTCGGCCCCTCCCGTTGCAGCGGGAGGGGTTTTCCTTTGTCCGGATCCGGTCATGCGCTCAGGATCTCCGCGGGCACCCGGCCAACCAGATTGACGCCGGACTCCAGAAAGACCCGTTTCAGCTCTCCTTTCTTGCATTTTCCGTATGCTCCCTCCTGCTTGCCGATGGTCTCGGTGAGGAACTTTCGTGCCGGTTCCTCGGCGAAGATCCCCAGGGACTCTCCCATGGCCATCATTTCGGCCACGGTTTTCTTGTCGAGGTACTCTTCGGTGATTGCCCATTCCTGGGCCATGTTGACGCCGATATGCTCCGCAGCCCGCCAGCGTCCGGCACAGGTCACCGTGTCTTTCTGCAGGAAGGTTTCCAGGGCGGCGGCGACCAGCTCGGCCTCGAGTTCGTGAAGATTCATGGAGGACAGCTTGACCATGATCTCCTCGTCAGACAGCCTGCTCCAGGTGTCGATATTCTTCTTATCTTCCAGGCCGTGCCGCTTCACGAACCAAGGATGCAGATCCCGGTTGGATACGAGCTGGGCAAAAAGAACCAGCCTGCTTTTTGCCGCCGAATCTACCCCGCCTGCCTGGATTTTGGCGGGCAAGGCCTCCCGGAAGAAAAGATCGCGGAAATGCTCCCCGTGCCATGCCACCCTGGGGCCAGCCGCCTTGGCCGCTGCGGTCTTTTCCACACTCTTGCCTTCGCTCCAGGCTTCGGTGGTGGTTTTCTTGAAACAGGCCTTGTCGCCCATGCAGACCTTGGGCCGGTCCACCTTGCCGGTGATCGACACCATGGAAAAGAAAGTCTCGCAGGATTTGCACGGCTTCGGCGTCTTCTGCCAGCTGCCGATCTCCTCGTAATCATTCCACTGAAAATCCGAGGAAAAACGGAAGCCGTTGGTGGGCAGCTTGTGCTTTGCCCGGAAATCATTCCAGTTGTCCTTGAGCCAGTTGTTCTGTTTCTGCTTGAAGCACTTGGGGTTGTTGCACTGGACGGCATCAGAGGCGGAGCCGAACAGGGTTTTCTGAACATCGGAGTTCTGGAAGCAGGTGGCGCAACCCGCCTTATCGATATCGAAAAAGGCGGCGGTAAGCTCCGGCGATTCGCTGTCTATCTTGCGGGTAAGATCGCGCACCGCTATATGCCGATGCTGGGACTGCTCTTGCATCCACCCGAAAAGCGCCTTGATCCTGTGATTGTCTCCCACCCGGGTGAGCTGTTCCAGATGGCCGTATTTCAGCTGGCCCGCGGCCCAGGCCTCCAGCACATACTCGGGCAGATCGAGGATCCGCACCCGACGGCGGATATAAGCCGGGTTTATCCCGATCCGCTCGGCCAGGACCGGAACCGCCTCGTCTCCCATCCGGTCGATGTAAGCCTTGAAGCTGTGCGCCTCCTCAAGTTCGGTGATGTCGTTGCGCTGGAGGTTCTCGATGGTCATGATCTCGAAGGCTTCGTTGTCGTCCAGCTCTCGCACCATGGCCGGGATGGCGTGCTTGGTAAGCCCGCCGTTTTCCTTGGCCAGATGGCAACAGGCTCGATAACGACGCTCTCCGAAGACGATCTCGTATTTCTTGCCCTGCAGCTGCCTGACCATAATGGGCTGGAGCACTCCCTTTTCGCGGACAGAGGCGAGCAGATCCTCAAAGGCGCGGCCGGTAAAGTTCTTCCTGGGGTTCCACGGGTTGGCGACGATCAGGTTCAGCTTGATCATGTCGATGGTCTGCTGGATGTTTTTTGTGGTCATGGTGGTGGTCTCCTCTTCGTTCGATTTTGGTTGGTTTTTATCTAGCGCTTGTTGCAGCAAGCGATTTCAAGTTGTGGCCGCACGGGGCTTCCTGCGCCATGCAACCGGACGTTGCCGCCTCGATCATGGCTTTCATCCCGGTTGACTTGTAGCTGGCCAGGGCGGCGGTCTTATTGTCAAAGACGCGGCCCATTCCTTTCCAGACCCGGTGGGCAGCGTTTTTGCAGCAGACCTGGATGGTTTCGTCCTGGTGGACGGCGATGAACGCCTCCTTGTTTCCGGCTCTCAGGGTAAAATATTTCACGTTGTCGCCTTCGCTCTGTTCCAAGATCATGATATCCATGGCGAGCGCCTCTCAAAGCCCCTGCTGGTGGCGGATATTCTCCATCCACCTACCGGTGAATTCCGCAATGTCCCGCTGCTGCCTGGGGTTGAAGCGGACCGCCTTGCCCGTATCGTCGCGGCCGACCACGGTCCTGCATACCCCGACATAGTCCTGGATGATGCTCTCCGGGTAATAGTTGCCGGATCCGTCACGGATAAAAACGACCTCCGGATCACGCATCAGGTCGCCGTTCTGCTCGCCGTAGTGGGCGACACTGATCAGCTCGCAATCCTGCTTGCCCACGACAATGGACCCAACCCTTTCAACAACAACAGGCATGAACGTCTCGTTGTTGTTGATCTTGAGGTAGTTTTCCTTCATCATGGACCGCATCTTGTCGAGCACCTTTGTTGCCTTCCTGTTTACCTTTTTCATTTCCGCTTCCTCCTGTTTGGTAAAAAAGTAATGTTATTCCATATACTTATGATACCAAGCGGGCCGCGGATGTACACTGTTATTTGCTTATTTTCTTGTTTTTTTCGTCCATATTTCAAGGACTTGGCTCATATCATGGCCGCCGGTCGGCGCATAGTAGTTGAGCAGGAAACCGCCCTCAGTCTCTTTGCGTTTGTGAAGGGTGAACAAGCCGCGGTACTTCATGCTCACCGGGTGCTGGGCAAAGGCGCTGGTGGTGATCCAACCGAAGTCATCGATATAGCGCAGATCGAGTATTTCCTTGACCTCCCTGGAGAGCAGGCAAAGGAGCACCAGTTTTGCCAGGCGCCTCTCCACACTCGGCACGGCCAGGTCGGACATGAGGTAGATCATGGCGCGGTCGTCCGGCAGGCTCCACTGGTGCGAGGATGGGCAGAAATCAGCCTTGCCGATGACCTGGCCATCGAGCAGGAAGGCCAGGGAGACGCCGACGCCCCCGGTGAAGTAGTCGATCCGCGAAGAGAGGAACAGCTCATTCATGCGGATGGACTGGGCAAAGGTTATCCTGGCCAGGGAGAGCTGCTCTTTGCCGGTAACCTCGCGGTCCGCCGGCCAGATCGGCCCGATGTCCTCGCTTTTGACCACCTTGCGGAGCACGATCCGCCGGCGATCGCTTTTGGCGATGATATGAGAGAAGCTGCAGCGGCCGCGCGGCAGGATGGCCGACGGCTTACCCAGAATGGCATGGACTTCGGGCAGATCCTTTTCCAGCACCACGAAGTAAGCGGCGAAGCGGGAAATTTCCTCGTACAGCTCCATGCTTTTGTCGGTCATTTCCCGGTAATCCGGCTGCTCCCAGCAGGTCGCGGCGCGTAGCAGCTTTTCCAGCCGCTCGTAACCGGCCCGGTAGGTCGGAGGGAAGGCAAAGACCGTGTGGTCCGGCCCGCTCTCGGCAAGGAGTTCGAAGCCGTCCCTGGCCTGGTAGCCAATGGGGCCGATGTGCTGCTTGTAGGCCTGCAGCTTCTCCCGGGTGGCGGCAAGTAAATCCTCCCATTTCAGACGGTACTGGCGCATGACCCGCTCTTGAAATGGGTTTTTCATCTGCCACACCTCCCGCAGATCGTAGAGCAGGGCGATGGAGGCCACAATATCCAGCGGCGAATCGAAACGGAGCAGCCCCTGCAGCTGTTCCGGACACTCGGGGTTTACGCTGATTTCAAAGGGGCTTTCCGCGAGAAATGCGCCCAGGGCCGAGGTGTACAGGGACACATCGCAGGCGGTGATCGGCCCGGTGTAGCCGCCGGAGCGTAGAGCCGAGGCAACGGTGAAGTTGCCGGCGCCGATCAGCAGCACCGGATGTTCTATCTCTTTCGCGTATTGGGCCAGGGTCTGCCGGACCGAGGAGGCTACCGCGCCGATAAAGGACATTTCAGGCCACCTTTTCCAGTTTTTCCAGCAGGCGGAGCATGGCAAGACTGCCGTTCTTGATGTTGTCCGACTTCTTGACCGCCAGCAGCCTTTGAAAAAACGCGGCAAACTGGTCGGCGTTGGCCAGGTACACCCGATCCGCCGGAATCCGGCCGAGTTCCGCCATGATTTCCTCCACCAGCTCGAATTCCGTTTCCGTGAAGGCGAAGGTCACCTGTTTGGTACGGGGCTGCGGGGTGCTGAAATTCAGGAGCTTAATATTTTGCAGCTCGCCAAGGGTTTCGCTGGAAAGTCCGGCGTAGCATTTCTCCTTGATGTCCTCGATGCGGGCCCAGAGGCTGGCCAGGATCTGCTGGTCGTCTTCTCCCACCAGGGAGTTGTGGGAGAGCTGGATGGATATCTTGCGGCTCAGCTCGATTTCTTCGAGAATAACGATGACCATGATCCACTTGATTCCGGCCTCCATCGAGGCCTTGACCCGGTGATTGCCGGAGAGCACTTCCAGCCGATGGTTTTCCATCGGATAACAGAGGGGGACGCTGGAAAGGCGCTGATCCTGCCGGAGGTTGGCCACCAGTTGCTTGAAGGTCTCCTTTTTGAAGTAGCGGGCATTTTCCTTGAGCAGAACGAGGGAGGCCGGATCCACGATGCGGAGCTCCGCGGAATCTCCGAACAGAAGACGGCTGGTTTCCTTGAGGGCTTCGTTTTGACGGGCTATATCTTCCGGCTGCAACATGATCATCCTCCTTGGATGAAATTCCCGGCATGGATCGTCAGGTCCGGGTGATAATAGATTGCCTTGAACACCGATGCCGACTGGAACACCAGCGCGGAGATGCGGGTGGCTGTCTCCTGATGCGTCTGCCGCCACTTCTGATCCCATTGGATACTGATCTCTCTGCCGTCCTCGCTCTTAAGCACCCGCACCGGATGCGCGGACAGGAGCCCGGCGAGTTCGGCAACGTCGTCTTGATCGGTACCGGTTTCGCCCGCCGTCACCGTTTCTTGTTTTGCAACATCATTTGAGGCCGCAACCTCACCCGCAACCACCTCGGCATCGTCACCCTCAATTTCCGCCGCCCCCCCACACAGGCCAGAAAAGGCGGACTGTCCGGGAAGTTCCGCAGGCCCGGAACCGACCGTGAAGACCGGCGGCAGGCCGGCGAGGATCCAGGTGCGCAGATCAACCCCGGACTTGACCGCTTCGCCCGGGTCCTTGCCCACCGGCACCGGCCAGCGGAGATGGGCGGGGAAGGTGGCGGACCATTTTTTCAGGGCCCGCTGCAGGGCCGGGGTGGTTGGGTCGTCGGCGTCCAGGGCGTCGAGGATGACCAGAGCCTGGGCGAGGATGGCCGCGGCCTCGGCGTCGAGGTTGCCTTCAAGGGTTTCGATGGAGACGGCGCCGACCAGATCCGGAGCGGCGGAGAAGATGGCACAGGCGTCCAGCTCCGCCTCGACCACGGCGAAGGCCCGGGAGGATTCACCCAGGATCATGGTGGTGATGGAGGAGCCGGGAATCCGATGGTATTTGCGGTTCGGTAAAAATTTGGCCCGTTCCGAGGCCGGACGGCGGACCCGCACCCGCTGGAGGACTCCATGGCGGTAGATTGGGATGACCAGGCCGGCGGGGAGCCAGAGCCGCAGGGGGCGGCTGGTCTTTTTGTCCAGCTCCGGGGGCAGGGACCAGCTTGCCCGATCGCGGTAGGTGTCCTTGGGGTTCCAGCCGAGGCGGCAGGAGATGGCCGCACCCTTGCTGATCCCCCTTGCGGCGAGGTAGGCCAGTTGCTCCGGGTTGGCCAGGAGCTGCTCGTGGCAACCGGCCACGAACTTCTCGGCATGCTCGATCCAGACCGGGTGCGGGGAGACGGTGGGGTGGATGGTGAGCCGGCGGATTTGCTCCGGCGCCGGTCTGGCGGCCTGGGCCCGGCCGGGGAGAGAGGCAGCGGTCTTGGACTTGGGCTCGATGCCGAGATAGGCGCAGGCCTCCAGGTAGCCAATCCCCTGGAAATCCTTGAGCCACTGGATGGCGTCGCCGTGGCAGCCGCACTTGCGGCAGCTGAACATGCCGACGGGTCCCTGGTGCGGCCAGATCCGCATCCTGTTTTCGTTTTCCTCAAGCAGAATGCAGTCTGGACCATTGCCCGGACATTTGCCGTGGTACTCTCCACCGTTTTTGTTGCCGGCGCGAAATCCGGAAAAGCCAGGAAAAGCATGGAATTGCATCATACTCATCTTTCTCTCTCTTCTTCTTTCTGGATAGTTGGACAGTGTGGAGGGTTATATATTGCGTGCGCGCGTAAACATTCCCCCCTTGAATGTATTTGGCCGGGTACTAATGTCCGAACTGTCCACTGTCCACGCGTAGGGGCGCAAGTGTTTGTAATCATGCCAATTACGGCCTGTTTGAGCCGGGAGGCAATGTCTGGGCTTATGTCCATACTGTCCGGGCGCATCAGTACAACCTCGGGTAACCAGGGGGATTTTCGTCTTTTATGGCCTCGGCCAGGATCTCCGGTTTGACCTGCAGGCCAAAATAGGTGACGGTGCCCTTCTTCTCCTTTTTGAAATGGATCTTGAGGCCGTCGCCGAAGTTGCGGCTGTTGGGCGGGGTGTTGTTGACGTTTTCCCGCCACCAGACCCGGAACGTGGTGTAGAGGTTGGTGGCGTTCTCCCTGAGTTCTGGGGACTGGGTGCAGCAGGCCTCCACGTAATCGAGGATCTGATCCTCGCCCCGCTTGTAGGCGGCGGTGGGCTCCTTGATGCTGTCCGGGGTGCAGAGGCCTGTCTTCTGGAAAAGGAGCGCCCCCTCTACCAGCCAGCCGAGGATGCCGGAGGCCTCGGCCAGGAGTTTCTCCTTGAGGCCTGGGTCCGCCTTTTTCTCGTAAGGGGCCTTGGGATCCTCCACAAACGAGAAAGGGAAGGGGATGATCTTGGCTCGGTTGAAGAAGCCGTGATCGTCGGCCGGCGCGTGTGGCGTGTAGTTGGTGAGCAGGAACATGGTGTGGCTGGGAATGAACTCGGTGAAGTCGCGGTCCTGCAGGCCGCGCCCCTTGAGCTTGTCGCCGCCGGCGTACCGCTTGACCGCTGCGGTGGCGAAGCGTTGGCCTTTTTCTGTCTCGCTGGCGAACACGGGGCGCTTGCCCTTGAGATCCATGATCTCCGGGGTAGGGCTGCCTGCCGCCTTGGCGAACTTGGTGGCGATCAGCATCTCCGATTGGATGGTGCCTGCCACCTGGCCCAGGACCGAGAGCAGCACCTCCTTGATGGTGCCTTTGCCGTTCTGGGAGTGCTCCCCATGGAAGATAGGGAAGACCCGGACCCCGAGATCCGCGCCGATGATGGAGTAGCCCAGGAGGCGCTGGAGGTAGTCGATGACGGTAGGATCCACCAGGACTTCGAGGAGGAAACTGCGCCAGGCCTCGCATTTGGCGGTGACGCCCAGGTAATCGGTGGGGGCAACGATGGTGATATGATCCTCCGGACGGCCGTCTCGGCGGAGGCCGGTGCGCAGATCCACCACCCCGTTTTTCACGCCCAAGAGGTAGGGGTCCTGGTCGAGCTGGTCATAGGTGATGACCAGGGGGTCGGAGTTTGAGGTGGCCAGATCGAGGACGTTCTTGCGACCGCGACCGGTGCGGAGCCTGCTGCAACGCTTGATTATCGCCTCTTGTTTTTTCCCAAGCCGGGCCACGATATCCTTCTTGTTTTCATCGCCCTCAAGGCTGAGGAGCTTTTCTTCGACCTCGGCCAGTTCACGGAGATACGCCTGGACCACATCTTCCACCGCATCGAGGGAGCGGCTGGTTTTGTCGATCTGCCAATGATGGCCGGTGAAGGCATACCAGGTGCCGAGGGTATCCACGTTTTTCGCGTACCGTTTGCGGTGGATGGCACAGTAGATCTCGGAGTCGCCTACCTCGTTTTTTTTGCGGCATTCGTCGATGAATTCGATATCCAGGCCTGCCACCCCTTGAGGTTTGTCGGACTGAGCAGCATCCCGCTCCGCATCCGCCCGCTCCTGACTTTGCCGTCGTATTTCGTCAATCTGGTCTGTCATAGTCACTTGGTCAAAAGATTGACATATTTTACGCAACCCCGCGATGCTCCGCGATTTTCCGGTTTTCCGGTCTTCTGAGGACTTTCTGTGGACGCAAGAACCGGGGCTCGCTGACCCGTGTGGCTTTTACCGCCCCAAAGGACCCGCGAAAATGGTGGACGGCCATGGACCATTGGTTTGCTTTCCCAAGAGGGAGGGGGAGGGGGGGCGGAAATCGCGGGGCTCTTAGAGAAGGTACGGCCACCAATGGCGATCTGCACCCTCACGGCATCAAACAAGTTCGAGGGCTGCCCGAAGGCAACGGCTTGCGGCACGAGGTGGCCATCTGATTGATGCAGGCCAAGAGTATCAGGCGACATCGATGGTGTTCTCCTTCCTGCTGCTTCTTGTGGCTACAAACCCTGGCCACATAAAAAAGCCCACCACGGAAAAGCCGAGGTAGGCTGTAAAGAGTGCGGCCGCTGGCCAAAGGCCGCGGGAGGCATTGGTGATCACCCATCCGATGTTGCTGAATATCCAGACGGCGAACCCAGCACGGCGACCGATGGCGTTCAGTGCTGCGCCGAGGACGCTGGCGGCGGTTAATCCCCAGGCCGGATCGATCATGCGGCCAGCTCAACCATTATGGCGCGGATAGCAATTACCGTTGCGGCGATGTAGTTGATGGCCCCCAGCAGATCGGCAACGGCGCGATCCGGGTGATCATTGCAGCAGTGCACCGCCTCCAAGATTTTCTTGCGCGCCTGCCCGGCCGGGAAGCCGAGGCCGACCGCCTGCGTCTCGCGCATGATTGGCTGGTCGTGGAAGGGGCGAGCATCTGCGTGGCGCTCCAACCCCTTTCCATGCGCGGCCTGGTCAAGGGCCTCATGCAGCACTGCGGCCAATGACTCATAGCCATCAGGCACAGGCAATGCAGACCACTTGGCCACGATATCCTGGTCGGTGAAGTCTTGGGCGCCGATGGCATCCGCCCGCCAAACTCCGTCCGCGATGGCACCCCGGATCAATCCAGCTGTAATCGCCTCCAAGTCTTCGTCTTCAGTATCATGCGCCATCAAGGCGAATCCGTTACCGATGCCGAGGATACCCAGAATACTCTCGCACGTTTCTCGTTGGCCTCTATCCGGTCCTCGGCTTGGCTCCTTGGCCAGCAGGCGGTTGAGGGTGGTAATCTCTTCGGTGAGCTCCCTATTCTTGGAAGTAAGCTCCAGATTCTTGTTGATTTCCCGCATGGCCATGGCCGACTCATCGCTCCGCATCTGGCCAATTCGCGTAATTTTCTCCAGTATATCGGCCACCGTGTCAAAGGGGGTAAGCCCAAGGGCCAATTGAATATCGGCCAAGTCATTCTGCTCTTTGAGGTGTTTCAGGTTTGTCAGGAGCTTGTCAATGTGCTTCGGGATTGCTGACAACGGGGCCTTATCATCAAGCCCTATGGACAGGCGAATGGCTTGCACTATAAAGTGCAGTTGCATAGATGGGTCTTTGGACTCCACCTGCCCGGCCCCGGCGAGGGGGGTAGCCGCAGGAGATGACGACTCCGGAGCCGGGCTGATGGATTCCTTGAGGACACATTTAAGTGAGATACCCGTGTAATGGGATTTGCCTTCTCTCTGCTCTTTCTTTACGGGCCACGATTCACCCTGATCACCACCACCCATGATCATTTGATTGAAATGTTTTAGGCTGGGCTGTGGTCCTTTGTCGAGGTTGTCCTTGTGCCAAAGACAGAAAGCTGAGTAAAGGGTCTCGACAGGCACTGATCGCGGAGGAGAGAGCGTACATTCCGCCTCGATGAATTCGCTCAATATCTGACCAGGCAAAAGGCCCATGGTCGCCCACCCGCCCTCGGCCCGGCGGGCCAAATGCTCCAGTAGCGGGAGCCCGGTGAGGTTCAGTTTGGCCACCTTGTCGCTGTTGCAGCCGGAGCAGATGCCGGCGTTTTTCAGCCGATGCACCCCGCCGCAGCAGGGGCAGGCGCTCTTGGCGTTGTATTTTATCAGCGGTCGGCGCCAGAACTTGGCCAACCCGGAGATGGTAGCCGTCTCAGCCTCGACCTGCGACATCGGCCTCAAAACCGATGCCAGTGCAGGCTCCATGGCGTACTCTTTTTCGCCGCTAATCACTTTGGGGCCAGAGGGCCTAATCTTCTTGCCGCATTTCGCCCGCCTTACCAGATGGTCCAGCAATGCGGGGCCAAAGAGGCCTTTTTTGATGGTGGGATCGTAACAGCCGCCGCATACTCCGTGGGCAGCCAGGGGGTGTGTCGCGCCGCAGCACGGGCAAGCGCTGGCCTTGGCGCCGGTTATCACCGGCCGCACCCAATAGGCCTGCGTGTTCAGCTGCTTGAGAGTTATCAGCCTGATCAGGCCCGCCGGCATCGGCTTGATGATCTTCGCCAGCGCATCCGGCATGGTGTACCCCTGCAAATCTCCCATGATCTCTCCTTTTACTTCTTTGCAAAATACAGCTGCAGCGTTACCGGATCGATATGCCACCAGCCCACCACAGCGCTCTTTTCCAACTCCCTCTGCAGGGCCTCCACGGCCGCGATCTCATTCCGTAGCGCCTGGTTTACATGGGTGCCAAGCATGGCCCCGGCAACCAGGGAGACACACAGCAGCGTGACGACCTGGTCAATAATCTTCATTCGGCTCGGCTCCAGGCATGGCAGGCCCGTCCGCTCCGGCTCGGGCAACCCCAGGCTGTACTCCACTTGCAGTTGTAGCAACGCTCAATCCTGGGCTTGATTCTGGTCATGCCTTGCCACCTGCAAACGGGCATCTTCTTTGACAAGGTCCACATAGCAGGCCGCCATGCGTGGGCCGCTGTAATTTGAGGCAGAGGTCAGGATGCCCGTGTTCGCCGCCCAAGAGAGCGTCACCATTGCGGCGCCCAATCCCAGGAGCAACACCGCTACGAGAAGGCCTATTCCGAGACTGTGCAGATGTTCCCTTGCGCATGCGATCATAACCCCACCATGTGTTGAGTTGATTCCTGCCTCGCGTCCCTAAATCGAGCCACAACCCGCAAGGCACAACGCGGGCTGTCTACTTTGCAAACCAGATGCACCACCTCGCGCTCGAGGTCGGTGGCTTCAATGGCGTCCAGGGCCAGATCAACCGTTGGAGGTGATGTGGTCCTGGAATCGTTCATCTTCCAGCCCCTTGCTTGGCGTTAAAATCCCTCAGCACCTGCGGACCATGCTTCTTGCGTAGACGCGCCAGCTCCGATGGGGGTATCTCAGGGACCAAGTAAGTCTGCACCGGTCTCTCGCCGAGGGCGGAGAGCACCAGCTTTAAGTTGGCGTTGACCTCTTGCAAGAGCGCCTTCTCCTCAGGAAGCATTACCGCAACCCTCAAGATATTTGGCGTAGGTGCGTTCGATCTCTTCAACAGCGGATTTTTTCAGTGCGGAAATAACGGCGGGGGGCTTGCCCTGGTCGATGGCGTGCTGCATGGCGGCCACGGCGTGATAGTCTGCCAACTCCTCCTCGGCCATGGTAGGCAGCAGTTCTGTAACCGCGGGCAGACAGTCGTCTTCAAGCGAGGTTCCGGACCGGAGAAATGCCAAACACGCCCGAACAATGCCGGTATGGCCCTGATCGTCCAGCGCCGAGAGCAGATCTTTTACGCCCTGGATCGGGTCATAGGCCTGGTCTTTTTTGTCGGTAGTTTTTGGATCTTCGCACCAGTAGTCAACGATGCGGGCATTCTTGCGGCCAAAGATGATGTACAGAGCACTGCGGCCCAGGTGTTTACGGGCAAAATGAAGAATCTGCCAGGATTGCATTTTCGGCTTACCGTTTGTCATTTACCCCTTGCTCCCTGCTTGATACGGTGAAAACATGATGGATACGGTAATTTTTAGGTGTTGCAAAAAGCCCCCCGGCCCTGCTAGGATCATCAGTGCCACCCAACAAGCCCGTATTGCGTCCAGGGCCAGGGGGATATTTTTTTATGCGGCTTACTCCTCTGGTTTGGCGTCCGGCCAGATTTCGGACTCTGGCCAACCCGTATATTTCGAGAGCTGGCTGATAATCCGTTGGCTTTTACGAACCAGGAATGCAACTTGGCGAACAGCCTGCGGGGTCGGTTTTGGGCATTCCATAGACCTTGCAACAGCGGCAAATGATGACTCATTGTCTTCCAGTTTGTGCTTAATTTTTAAACCATGCTTTCTGTTCATGGTTATTTATTAAACCAAAGATAATTAAAAAACAAGCCTAAAAAATACTTAGGTTTAATATTTAACCATATTTTTTAGAAATCCCTTAAAAAACAGGCAGTTAAATGAAGGAAGACAACTGGAAGACAACCAACCAGGCTATGATATCCAGGCTAAAGGCAGCGCTTGGAGTCGGGTTAGATACCGATCTTGCAAAGTTCTTGGGCATCAAATCTCAGGGAATAACACGGGCAAAAACAAAGGGTATCCCGAAGGCTTGGGTTGACAAAGTTGTAGACAGCACTGGGGTTTCGCTTGGTTGGATTATTGTTGGTGCGGGGGAAATGAAAAAGAATACGGACAACATTGAAGGGGTATCCGAACGCGCAGAGTCAAAAAAAGAAATCAACGTCCATGAGGGCGTAATGATGACCACCAAGGTGTTGTCGTCCAATACGGGCTACGCAAATGCACTTTGGCATAACCTAAAGTCGTTTGATGCGGCTGTAGATAGGGAGGCAGAGGTGGGGGAAATGAAAGAAATGATGGCAAAATTGGCAGAGGATAATCGGGTGATGTTGGAAAAGATGGAGCGGATGGAGAAGGCTATTGTTGCGCCCGAGGGCTCTACCAAAAAAAGAGACAAGGCCGCAAATTCTTAGGCTTATGCCGCGCCCGAAAATTTTAGGGGAAAAATTTGGCTCTGTCAATACGGGGAAAATACTGGAATGGCCTTCCGGGTGGACCTGGGACGACAGGCTAGAATCTGTCCTGGGGGTCGGGGTTAAGAAGATACAGGGGGGAGGCTGAAGATGCTTGACGATGACGGGCAACCCCTGAACCGGCTCTATGGGCGGAAGAGAATGATCTTAATCATGATTCTGTTGCTTTTGTCCGCGGGCACCAGCCATGCGGTATCGAGCGTGGACCTGGAAGAGCCTAGGCTGCCTGTCGGATCGGTCGGCAAATCATCGAGCCAGCCAAACTACAAAACGGAACATGAACGGAGCGGATGCTGCTCTCATCATGGCGGCGTGTGCGGGTGCAGTAATGGCCGAGCGCAATGCTGCGACGGGACACTGAGCCCGACGTGTACGTGCTGAGAGGTGATGTCGTGGCGATAACGACATGCAAGGAGTGCGGATCACAGGTAAGCGGAAATGCCCGTGTCTGCCCGCATTGCGGAGTGGTCCGCCCAGGTGGGGGCATGACTCCAGTCGCCACCTGGGGGCTGATCCTGATCGTCCTTTTCGTCGGGATTGCAACTTTTCGGGAAAATAATGACCAGGCCGCCGGAAAACATCAGCGCGCTGAAAATATTCGGCCAGGGAATTCCGCTGTCGCTCCACCTCTTCCCCCAAACATTACAACCCAAGCCAAGCCACCGGCGCCGGTAAACACTACCCATGAGCGGCAGAGCCTCTCCTATACAACAGCCCAGAAGATTGTCATGAGCCAGACATGCTCCGAGGGTGGAACAATCGATCAATGCCTCAACCAAAAGGTTATTGTGCCGGCGGTGGAAGATCTCGGCTGGAAGGTTTATCCGAGAGACGACGGCTTTGAGGTGGAGCGGCTCATGCTGCTGAACCAGACAAAAAACATGATGAAACTGTCCTACAAGTGGCATGTGGATTTTTACGGGGCCGTCAAGCCGATCAACGGCAAAGCCATGGGACTCACCAAATAATGGCCGTAAAACAGCATCCGACAAAAAAAGGTCACTGGATCATCGACTACTGGCCGGACGGGCGCCGGGGCAAACGGGTGCGCGATAATCTCGAATGCACCTACGAGTATGCGGTGGCCTACGAAAAAGACGTTCGGCGCCAGCGCTCGAGCATCAACACGGCCAGCAAGATCAACCCGACCATTGCCGAGGTGATGCCAGAATACATGGATTGGTTGGAAGTGAATATGTCGCTCAGTACTTACCGGGATTTTGTCTGGGTGAAAAAATGGCTGCTGCAGGTGTTTGGAAAACTCCCGGTAAAAAGCATCACCCCGGCGCATGTTACGGAATATCAGCGGCTGCGGGAAGGCAAGCGGCGGGCCATTGAAAAAGAAATGACCCATCTGCGGCGGATAGTTCGCTGGATGACGGAAAACGACTATTGCCACCCGGACGGGCTCGGCTTCAAGATCAAGGTGGCGAAATACAAGCGGCCCGTGCCCAAGGTCTTTGAGTCCTGGGAGGTGGAGCGCTTCCTCGCGGAAATCGCGGATCCGATGAAGTTGGCCTTATGCCTGATCATGTTTGAGGGCGGAGCGCGGTTTAATGAAGTGTCGAAGCTGGAGTGGCGGCAACTGGATTTCGCCGGCGGGACAATCATGCTGAAAGGAAAGGGCGACAAGGAACGGATTACGGTCCTATCTTCCAGGGCGGAAGAGATCCTCGCCGATAAAATAGCCGGCCCTCTGGATCTGGTTTTCGCAAACCCGCAAACCGGCAAGGCATACACCTCGCTCAAAACCTTATTCAAGGGGGCAACCCGACGGGCTGGCCTGCATGGCCTTTCCCCACATAAGCTCCGGCATTGCTTTGCCACTGACGTGCTGGAATCCAGCGGCGACTTGCGCCTGGTCCAGGAGCTGTTGGGACACGCCGAGATATCCACCACTCAGATCTACACGCACGTCAAACGGAAAAGGAAGGTGCAGGGCGTCAATCAGATGCTTGTCCACCGTAGACAAGCGGACATCGCTGAAGCGCAGGGGGAGTAAGGGTTCTTTGGGTTGGCCGCTTAATTCGGGAGCACGGGGTCGGAGGTTCGAATCCTCTCATCCCGACCAGTAATAGTAACGGCTTGCGGGGAATTCCGTAAGCCGTTTTTTTTGTATTCAATTGACTACATTGGGTACAGCCATAATCATCCTGGCCATGTCTTTTTCACCTCGCAGTCAATCCCGCCCTGGGCAAGGGTGATGCTGATGTTTTTCCCCAGATGTACTTCTGTGTAACTTCGAATGATATCTCCATTTTTTTGCTGAACTATACTGTAGCCTCGACCAAGAACAGCCAATGGACTTATGGCATGAAGAAGGCCTGCGTTTCTTGCGAATGCTGCTTGTTTGCGTTCCTGTTGGCGAGACATGGCTTGGATTAAACGCCTGTGCAGTTCGTGGATCCTTCGTTGTTGATATTCGAGGCGTTGTTCCGGGGTGTGGCTGGCAAGGATGTGACTGAGTCTGGCAAGGGCGAGCTGGCGCTGATGGATGGTGCTGGCAAAGGCGAATTGCAGGGAGGCCAGCGCATGGTCGGTTTTCAGGCGGAACTGGTCAAGCAGCGAGGTGGGGTCGCCCAGTATTGTTCTGTGGGTCTCAATGATGCGGCGGAAAATTGCCAACCGGTCCACAACCGTTCTTGTCAGCCGGGTGCTGAGGTTGTGCAGTTGGGCGTACAGTTGGGTGCGGTTGGGCACAACCGCCTCGGCTGCGGCAGTCGGGGTTGGCGCCCGGAAGTCCGCGACCAGGTCGGCAATGGTGAAATCAACCTCATGGCCGATTGCCGAAACAACCGGGATGTGTGAATCGGCAATGGCCCGGGCGACCCTTTCCTCGTTAAAGGTCCACAGGTCTTCCAGGGAGCCCCCGCCACGGCAGAGAACGATCACATCATTTTGCCCTCTTTCGTTACAAAGGGTGATGGCCTCAATGATGTCTTCCATGGCCCCAGCCCCCTGGACCCGGACCGGGAAAATTTCCACCGGGATCGCAGCGCATTTTTTTTCGGCCATGGCAAGAAAATCATGCACCGCCGCCCCGCTTGGCGAGGTGATGAGGGCAATCCTCTCTGGCAGTAGCGGCAGGGGTCGTTTCCGCTCTCCGGCAAAAAGGCCTTCGTCCGCCAATTTGCGCTTGAGGAGATCGAAGGCAAGCTGTAATGCCCCTGCGCCTTTTGTCGCAAGAACATCCACAATGAGCTGGTATTCGCCTCTGGCTTCATACAGCGAGACCCGGCCACGGCAGATGACCTCCATGCCGTCCGCTGGGGTGCAGGCGAGATAGCGCTGCTGGGGCTTGAAAAGCACCGCTTTTATCTGGGCAGTTTCATCCTTGAGGGTGAAATAGAGGTGTCCTGAGTAAGGGCAGCGCAGGTTGGAGATCTCGCCAACCACGGTGACAAACGGGAAGGAAACCTCAAGCACCCACCGGATTGACTGGGTAAGTTCGCTGACTGTCTGGATTTGCTCGCTGATCATATTCACTACCTAGCATGACCGATATGGCAGGGACAAGTATTTTGTGCTGTGGTTCTGTCCTGCCGATATCATCGGCACATGGCTGGAGGTGGTGAACAGGGAGTTAAAATGGCGGATGCTTTTTTTGGGCGGAAAAGGTATAGTGTCGACAATTTTTGTTGTTTCAGGATAAAAAACGTACGCAGCGTAACCGTGAGGGGCTGAGGCATGTCTGAGCAAAATACCTATTTTCAACAAGAGATACTGAACAAGCCTTTACAGAAACACGGATTGCTTGAAGAGCTCAACCTGCCTCCCAAGGCAATTCAGTTTATCCGGCGCAACAAGCGGAATATAATTATCGGCTTGTTGTGTTTTGCCTTGGCAATCCTGGGCTGGTCTTCTCTCAGCTACTATCTTGCCCGGCAAAATGATCGGGCCGCCGCCCTGCTGTCCGAGGCGGTCGGTCAAGGTGCGGCTGAACAACGCAAGGTGCTCTTGCAGAAGGTTCTTGATGATTATGGGCGGACTGGCTCAGCCAAATGGGCAAAGGTTGAGATGGCCCATCTTGCCTTTGATGCGCAGCAGTATGATGAGGCCATCAAGGTATATCTGAGCGTTCGTGATGACCTTGCCAAGTCGAGTCCGGTTTTCCCCCTGGTGCAGCTGAATCTGGCCCAGGCCTACGAAAATAAAAATGCCTTGCCCGAGGCTCTTGCGGCCTACAAGAATTTGGCTGAGATCAAGGGGTTTGCCGGGGAGGCCTATCTGGCCATGGGCAGAATTTATGAGTTGCAGAAGGCCGTACCCCAGGCAAAAGAGATGTATGGCAAGGTGCTGACAGAGGAAGGTGTTTCGCCTGCGCTCAAGGAAAAGGTGCAGGCCAAGTTGGACCGGTTATAAGTTGCGGGCTTCTGCGGCATTATCCGGAAAAGCCAGACACGGTACAGATTGAGCAATGGAGATCATCCGCACGCCTGCCGAGATGACGGCTTGGGCAAACCAGGTCCTTGCCAGCGGCCAGACAATCGGCCTGGTCCCCACCATGGGGTTTTTTCATGCGGGGCATTTGTGCCTGATGCGCAAGGCCAGAGAGAAGGCCGACCGCACGGTGGTGAGCCTGTTTGTCAACCCGATTCAGTTTGGGGCCAACGAAGACTTGGCTCGGTATCCCCGGGATTTTTCGCGGGATTCCCAGCTTGCGGAGGCCGAAGGAGTGGATGTTCTTTTTGCCCCTGAGGTCCAGGCCATGTATCCGCCGGAGGCCGGCACCCGAGTGATTGTCTCCGGTGTGACGGAGGGCCTGTGCGGGGCGAGTCGTCCGGGCCATTTTGCCGGGGTCGCCACCGTGGTCGCCAAGCTTTTCCATATTATCAAACCGCATTGTGCTGTTTTTGGTAGAAAGGATTTTCAGCAGCTGGCGGTGCTGGAAAGAATGGTGGCGGATCTCAACTGGGATGTTGAGATCATCGGGCATCCCATTGTCCGGGAAGAGGACGGCTTGGCCATGAGCTCGCGGAACACCTATCTCTCCGCTCAGGAGCGGCAGACGGCTCTGTGTCTTTTCCGGGCCATCGGCCATGCGAGAAGACGGGTGCGTACCGGGCTTGTCGAGGCAAAGGTTCTGTTGTTGGAGGTGGAAGCGTTGTTGCAGCAGGAGGCTGTTACCATTGAGTATGTAAGTCTTGTTGATCAGGCGACCTTGCAGCCGCAAGCCGTGTTGCGGAAAGGCACGGTGTTGGCCATGGCCATAAAGGTCGGGGCGACTCGCTTGATCGACAACGATAACCTTTTTGACGACTGAGAGAACGACAATGTTGCAATACATGTTAAAATCTAAGATTCACCGCGCCACGGTGATCGAGGCCGATCTCAACTACGAGGGGAGTCTCACGGTGGACAGGGATCTGATGGATGCCGTTGGCCTGTATCCCTATGAGCGGGTGAACATCTATAACATCAACAACGGCGAGCGCTTTGATACCTATCTGATCGAAGGGAAGGCCGGTTCCGGGATGATCGGCCTAAACGGTGCGGCTGCCCGCAAGGGGCTGCCCGGCGATCTGATTATCATTGTCAGCTATGCCTTATATGCCCCAGAGGAGCTCGCCGGATACAAGCCACAGATCGTGGTGCTTGACAAGGGCAACCTGATCAAGAGGGTGATGCATGTCGAAGAGGCCCAACATCCGTATCGTGGATAGCCCTCCCTCTGGGAGCTGCTTCGTCGCGCCTTTCCTTGTCGTTGGTCTGGGTAATTTTTTCTTCGCTAGACGTCCATGATTCTTCTTGTCGCCGCCACAGAGATGGAAGCCTTGCCCCTGACCGGGAAAACGACCGGCCAGCCCCATGCGCTTTTTGTCGCGGGTGTGGGGCCGCTTGAAACTGCGGTCCGACTCACCCGGCGGTTGTGCGAGGGGAAAGGGGATGTCTCCCTGGTTCTCAATTTTGGCGTGGCCGGGGCCTATGTTGGTTCCGGGGCGGGCCTGCTCGATATTTGTCTGGCCGAGAGCGAGGTTATGGGCGATTTCGGGATCTGTTATGAAGAAAGCGTTGCCCCCTTTGACGGGCAATTGGCAAACAAAGCCATTTTTTCTTTGGATCAGCGATATCTTGCCCAGGCCAGTGAAATCCTTGCGACGCAGGATTGCGACTGTAAAAAAGGCGTATTCGTTACAGTCAATGGGGCCACTGCCACGGCAAGGCGTGGCGCCATGTTGCGTGCGGCCCATAGCGGTCTGTGCGAGAACATGGAGGGCGGGGCAGTGGCCAGGGTCTGCGCTGAATTCGCCGTTCCTTGCCTGGAAGTGCGCTGCGTCAGCAACATGGTGGAAGACCGTAACCCCGCAAATTGGCAGCTTGCCGCGGCCATGCGCAAATGCGGACAGGCTGTTTCCCTGCTCATCGATAACATAGTTCCCATCTGAACCAGGCAGAAAATCCGTGCCATTTCTTGCAGAAAACAACAGGCTTACCCTCGGCTTCTCTCCCTGCCCCAACGATACGTTTATCTTTAATGCCCTGGTGCATGGTCAGACGTGCGGCGAGTCCCTGAATTTTGGCGAGGCGATCCTTGCCGATGTGGAAACCCTGAATGAGTGGGCGCTTGCCGAGCGGCTTGATGTCACCAAGCTTTCGTTTCACGCCTTGGGGCATCTCCTTGATCGATATGTTTTGCTCATGGCCGGAAGTGCTCTTGGTCGCGGCTGCGGCCCCTTGCTGGTCGCACGGGAAAAATTTTCTCCAAACGAGCTGCCACGGCTGACCATTGCCATTCCGGGCACCTACACCACGGCGGCCATGCTGTTGCGGATGTATTCCCCTGTTGCCCTGACGACCCGAGTGATGCGGTTTGACGAGATCATGCCGGCCATTGTGGCAGGCGAGGTCGATGCCGGAGTGATCATCCACGAGAGCCGGTTCACTTTTCAGGAACATGGCTTGCTGTTGCTCCAGGATCTGGGTGCTTGGTGGGAGCAGGAGACCGGCTTTCCCATCCCACTGGGCGGCATCGTGGCGAAGCGGTCCTTGGGCAAGGAAAAAATTCAGGCCATTGACCGATGTATCCGCGCCAGTGTTTCCTCCGCCTTTGCCAGTCCTGAGGCGGGCATGCCCTATATCCGGCAACATGCCCAGGAGCTTGACGACAGGGTCATCAAGGAGCACATCGGGCTGTATGTGAACCCGTTTTCTCTTGATCTGGGGGAGGAAGGGGTTGCCGCAGTGCGGGAATTTCTGGAGCGAGGCAGACAGCTTGGGGTTTTCCCCCGAGATTATGCCGGTCTGCCTGTAACCAGTAAGGAGTTATAATGCTTCGGCCTGTCGGTAAACGACCAGGGCGATTTCCTCTTTTGTTGTTCTCTTTCGGGCTTAAGCCAGAAACGTGCTTGACAAGAAATATATTCAGAATATATTTCAAAATTCCCTGTTTTGTAAGGTTTGGGCCGGTGCGCCGCTGTGCCCGGGATATTTCTAGTATACAAGCCGATCTTCATCGGAAGACAAGTTGAATTCAAAGGTAAGGAATAGAGCATGAAACTCACAGGAGCACAGGCATTCCTCAAGTGCCTGGAAGAACATGGCGTCGAGGTTATCTTCGGCTATCCCGGCGGGGCACTCATCGATGTCTATGACGAGTTGATGAAAAACGATAAAATCCATCACGTTTTGACCCGGCATGAGCAGGCCGCAGTCCATGCCGCCGATGCCTACGGGCGGATCAAGGGAGAAGTAGGGGTTGCCCTGGTGACCTCCGGTCCCGGCGCCACCAATGCGGTTACCGGCATTGCCTCGGCCTATCTGGACTCGATCCCCCTCGTCGTTTTCACCGGGCAGGTGCCGACCAAACTGATCGGCAACGATGCCTTTCAGGAGGTTGATATTGTCGGGATTACCCGGCCGATCACCAAGCATAACTATCTGGTGAAAGATGCCGATGAGCTGGTTCCGATTATTCGCGAGGCTTTCCACCTGGCCAAGACCGGTCGTCCTGGCCCCGTGCTCATAGATATGCCCAAGGATGTTCTGGCCACCCGGATAAGCTATCCCGAGCTGAAACCCATCAGCATGCGGACCTACAAGCCCACCTACGAGCCGCATCCCGGTCAGATCGAGAAGGCCTGCCAGGCAATGCTCAAGGCCAAAAAGCCGGTGATCTACGCGGGTGGAGGCGTTATTCTCTCCGACTCCAACGAGGAACTGACCGAACTTGCCAGAAAGCTGAACATCCCTGTCACCATGACCCTTATGGGGCTGGGCGGTTTCCCTGGGACGGATCCGTTGTCCATGGGCATGCTTGGCATGCACGGAACCTACTATGCCAACATGGCCGTGGCCAACTGTGACCTGTTGATCGCGGTGGGAGCCCGTTTTGATGATCGTGTTACCGGTCGGGTTGACGCCTTTGCCCCCCATGCCGAGATCATCCATATTGACATCGACCCTTCCTCCATCAGCAAGAACGTTCGGGTGGACATTCCCATCGTGGCCGATTGCAAGCATGCGCTTCTCGCTATCAACTCCTGGTTCGGCCGGAGTAAGGAGTTCAAGGCCGACGAGTGCGTGGAAAAGAACCGGCCCTGGCATGAGCAGATTCGCGAGTGGAAAAATAAGCACCCCCTGGGCTATATCGAAGAAACCGATATCATCAAGCCTCAGTTCGTTATTCAGAAGCTCAATGAATTGACCGGCGGCGATGCAATTATCACCACCGAGGTCGGCCAGCATCAGATGTGGACCGCCCAGTTCTATCATTTCAACAAGCCCCGCCAGTTTGCCACCTCCGGCGGTCTTGGTGTTATGGGCTATGGCTTCCCTGCCGCCATCGGTGCGCAGATGGCCGCACCGGACAAGGTTGTTATCGATATTGCCGGTGATGGCTCCATCCAGATGAACATCCAGGAACTGGCTACGTGCAGGCAGGAGAAATTGCCGGTCAAGGTAGCCATCTTGAATAATGGCTATCTGGGCATGGTTCGCCAGTGGCAGGAGCTGTTTTATAATAAGCAGTACTCCTCGACGGTTATGGAGGTTGTCCCGGATTTTGTCAAGGTGGCCGAGGCCTATGGTGCGGTGGGCCTGCGGGCGACCAAACCCAGCGAAGTCGAACCGGTTATCAAGGAAGCTTTGAAGATTAACAATACCGTGTTCATGGATTTTGTCATTGCCAGGGAAGAAGGTGTCTACCCCATGGTTCCAGCTGGTAAGGCCACAACAGAGATGCTGTTGGTTTAATAAGGATAGCCGCGATGAAACATACCATTTCCGTACTGTTGCAAAATAAACCCGGTGTTCTCTCCCGAGTTACGGGCCTTTTCAGTGGCCGGGGTTTCAACATCGAAAGCCTGTCCGTGGCCCAGACCCTTGAGCAGGATGTTTCCTGTCTGACCCTGGTGACTTCCGGTGAGGATACCATCATTGAGCAGATCACCAAGCAGCTCCATAAGCTCATTGACGTTATCAAGGTCACCGATATGTGTGAGCATGATAATGTGGAGCGGGAGATGGCCCTGATCCGGGTAAAGGCCGAGGCGCATACCAGGGCCGAGGTTTTGCGGATAATCGATATCTTCCGAGGCAAGGTTATTGACGTTGGGCCAAAGAGCTATGTTGTGGAAGTTACCGGCAAGGCAAGCAAACTCCAAGCGGTGATTGATATCCTGCGGCCCATCGGTATCCAGGAGATCGTCCGTTCTGGAACCATTGCCATGACCCGGGCCCAGAAAGCGTAAGCATTTTTTGGACAGATAGAGTTCGTAGATGAACTGACAGACTGTACGCGCGGTCTGTCAGTTCATTTTTATATGGGCCGAAACGATCCGGGCCTTTTAGAAAACCATTTTGCAGCGAGACAGGAAACGCATGAAAAAACCACAAGTTCCTGTGGCCCTCGAAGGGTATCCGTTCATCGGTTTTGCGGCCCTGACAACCCTGGTCCTTGCCATTTTGGGCCATGGTTTCAGCGCTCTGCTGGCCTTGTTCACCACGGCCTTTGTCCTGTACTTTTTTCGGGACCCGGAACGGGTATGTCCGGATGATGAGGATGTGCTGGTTTCGCCGGCAGACGGAAAGGTTATCCTCATCGAGAAGGTCTTTGACGACAAATTCGTGAAGGAGCATGTCTACAAAGTGAGCATCTTCATGAATGTCTTTAATGTGCATGTGAATCGGGCCCCTTGTCCGGGCACCGTGACTCAGGTGCAGTATTTCCCAGGCATGTTTTTTTCGGCCAATACCGAACGCGGTGCCCTGGAAAACGAGGCCTGTGGGCTTACCATTGAAACAAGGAACAACCGCAAAATTGCGGTGGTGCAGGTGGCTGGCCTCATTGCCCGGAGGATTGTTTGTTGGGCAGGCAAAGGGGACAGATTGATGCGTGGAGAGCGCTTTGGCCTGATTCGCTTTGGTTCAAGGGTTGACCTGTATCTTCCGCAGCAGATTCAACTGGAAGTCGCAATTGGCCAGAAAGTAAGGGCCGGAGAGACCATTATTGGCTACCTTCCCTGATACTCCTATGCAGAAAAGTATTTTTTCAATATACTACTTTGGGATAGGGGTGTGAGCATGGCGATGTTTGTAAACAAGATCGGAAGGAGGAGCACATGAGCAGGCACCATAAAGCCAACGATGTAATTTCCTCAAAGGGCAAAATATGTTTGTTGCCGAGCGTCATTACCACGGCAAGTCTTTTTAGTGGATTTTATGCCATAGTTGCGGCAATCAACGGGCAGTTTTTTCACGCAGCCGTGGCAATTATTATTTCCGGGATTTTTGACGGACTTGATGGCAGGGTTGCCCGCCTCACCGGCACGACCAGTAAATTTGGCATGGAGTACGATTCCCTCTGCGATTTGGTAGCCTTTGGCGTGGCTCCGGCAGTATTGGCTTATGAGTGGGTGCTGCGGCCTTATGGCCGTTATGGCTGGCTGGCGGCTTTTCTTTATGTGGCGACCACCGCCTTGCGTCTGGCCCGGTTCAATAGCCAGGACACCACTTCGACCAAAAATGAATTCACGGGCCTGCCGTGTCCCGCAGCCGGAGGAATGATCGCCGCCTCCGTGATGTTCTGTAGTTTTTTTGAGATTGACGGCACCCTGAGAAATTTTATTGTCTTGGGAGCCGTATACAGTCTTTCCTATCTCATGGTCAGTTCCGTGAAATATCAGAGCTTCAAGCATGCGCAAACCGATCGGGCCAAAAAATTTCAGGTTTTGGTCGGGTTGGTCCTACTGATCATGGTGCTGGCCACCGAACCACAGGTTACTCTTTTTGTCCTGGGAGCGACCTACGTTCTATCCGGACCGCTGGCGGCGGGGTACCGTTTGGTGGTGAGGGGCAAGACTTCTGTCGAAGAAGAACAGGAAAATTCGGTATAAGCTCAGGTTGTAGGCGGCATTCTTCTTGTGCTGCCTGGCTGAGGGGAGTGCAGATACGATGTCTGACAAAATAATTATTTTTGATACCACCTTGCGTGACGGCGAGCAGTCGCCCGGCGCAAGCATGAATATGCAGGAAAAATTCCGCCTGGCCCAGCAGCTGGTCAAGCTGAAGGTGGATGTGATTGAAGCCGGTTTTCCCGTGGCCTCGCCCGGGGATTTCGAGTGTGTGCGCAATATCGCCGAGCATGTCCGGGGGGCGCAGATCGCGGCTCTTGCCCGCTGCAACGTCAAGGATATTGACCGGGCCTGGGAAGCGCTCAAGGCAGGAGAAAACCCCAGAATCCACACCTTTCTGGCCACCTCGGACATCCATCTCAAGCACAAGCTGAAGATGAGCCGGGAGCAGGTGCTGGAACTGGCCGTGGCCTCGGTGAAACACGCCGCCAAATACACGAGCAACGTGGAGTTTTCCGCCGAGGATGCCTCGCGCAGTGATCTCGATTTTGTTTGCAAGGTCTTTGCCGCGGTGATCGAGGCCGGGGCCACGACCCTGAATTTCCCGGACACCACCGGCTATGCCCTGCCCGATGAGTTTGGCCGTAAAATCGGCTATCTCCTTGAGCACATCCCCAATATTCACAAGGCGGTCCTCAGCGTCCATTGCCACAACGATCTTGGTTTGGCCGTGGCCAATTCGCTGGCCGCCATCAACCATGGGGCCCGGCAGGTGGAGTCCACCATCAACGGTCTTGGGGAACGTGCCGGCAACACGGCCATGGAAGAGCTGGTCATGGTTATCCGTACCCGCGCCGACCAGATGCAGGTGCATACCGACATCGTTACCGAGCACATCTATCCCACCAGCCGACTGGTTACCACCATCACCGGGATGCCGGTTCAGGCCAACAAGGCCATTGTCGGGGCCAACGCCTTTGCCCATGAATCCGGGATACACCAGGACGGGGTGCTCAAGGAGCGGACCACCTACGAGATCATGAATCCGGCGGATATCGGGATCTCCACCGGCAACATCGTGCTTGGCAAGCATTCCGGCCGCCATGCCCTGAAGGACCGTATCGCCGCCATGGGCTACAGCCTCAAGGACGATGAACTGGACCGGGTTTTTGCCCGGTTCAAGGAGGTGGCCGACGTCAAGAAGGAGATGTTTGACGAGGATCTGGAGGCCATCTTGATGGACGAGGTGCTGCGGATCACCGAAGCCTTCTCCCTGGTGCATCTGGGGGCGATGAGCGGCAACAAGAGCTTGCCCACCGCGGCGGTGCGGCTGCTCATCGACGGCAAGGAGCAGGAAAAAGCCTGCATCGGCATCGGCCCCATCGACGCCTGTTTTCGGGCCATTGCAGAGCTGACCCAGACCAAGAGCAAACTCCTGTATTTTTCGGTGAGCTCCATCACCGGCGGCACCGATGCCCAAGGTGAGGTGCTGGTCCGCATTGAAGATGACGGCAAGGTCGTGGTGGGGCAGGGCGCGGACCCGGATATCATCACCGCCGCGGCTAAGGCCTATCTCAACGGGCTGAACCGGTTGGTCTTTTTGAAAAGGGAAACCACGCGGCAGGGGAGCTGACGCTTCGTATTTTTTTGTAACCTGCTGATATTTTTTATAATTGCCGGTACCCGGCTGCTGTCTGTAAGGATTGGGATAATGACTGCTGCAAAAACGAAATTCAATGTTGCTGTTGCCGGCGCCACCGGGGCTGTTGGCGGCGCCATGCTCGATGTCCTGGCGCGCAGGGATTTTCCCCTGGACGAATTGCGGTTGCTGGCCTCGGAACGGTCCGTGGGCAAAACCCTCACTTTCAAGGGCAAGGAGATTCCTGTTCAGCTCTTGAGTAAGGATGCCTTTGCCGGGATCGATATCGCCCTCTTTTCCGCAGGCGCGACCCGGTCCTTCGATTTTGCCCCGGCTGCCGCTGCGGCAGGGGCGGTGGTTATCGACAACTCCAGCGCCTACCGCATGGACCCGGAAATCCCCCTGGTGGTGCCCGAGGTCAATGCCCACGCCATTGCCCGGTATAAAAAACGGGGCATCATCGCCAATCCCAACTGCTCCACGATCCAGATGCTGGTGGCCCTGAAACCCATCCACGACAAGGTGCGGATCAAGCGCATCGTGGTCTCCACCTATCAGGCGGTTTCCGGCACCGGGGCCAAGGCCATTGAGGAGCTCAACCAGCAGATCCTCGATTATGCGGCGGGCAAGCCCATGACGCATAGCGTCTACCCGCACCAGATCGCCTTCAATTGCTTGCCCCAGATCGACAGCTTCCTTGAGAACGGCTACACCAAGGAAGAGATGAAGATGGTCAACGAAACCCGCAAGATGTTCGAGGACCCGACCATTGGCGTTACCGCCACCACGGTGCGGGTTCCGGTTTTCTACGGCCATTCCGAGTCAGTGAACATCGAGACCGAAAAGAAAATTACCGCAGCCGAGGTCAAGGCTCTGCTGAAAAATGCCCCAGGCGTAAAGCTGGTCGATGAGCCGACCCTGGGCCAGTATCCCATGGCCGTCGATTGCGCGGGTAAGTTCGAGACTTTGGTGGGGAGGATTCGCGAGGATGAGTCCATCGCCAACGGGATCAACCTCTGGGTGGTGTCCGACAATATCCTCAAGGGCGCGGCGCTCAATGCGGTGCAGATCGCCGAGGAACTCATTCGGGATTATCTGTAATTGCGGATCATCAGCGGCAGCGCCCGGGGGCGCAAGCTGCTGGCGCCGGGCCAGCGTTTTGGTAATCTGATTCGTCCCACCTCCGACCGGGCCAGGGAGGCGATCTTCAGCATCCTGGCCGCTAAAGTTGTTGGCGCACGGGTGTTGGATCTTTTTGCCGGCACCGGTGCTCTGGGTCTTGAAGCATTGAGTCGGGGGGCGGTATCGGCGGTTTTTGTCGACGGCCAACGCTCTGTCGTCGAGCTTATTGACCGGAACATTGCCCTCTGCGGTTTTGCCGAACGCGCCACGGTGTTGCAGAGGGATTTGGCCAGGGGGCTTGCTTTTCTGAAGGCCATGCAGCCAGCCGATGGATTTAACCTGATTTTTCTCGATCCGCCCTATGGAAGCAGACTTGCCCTGAAGGGCCTTGAGTCTTTGGCAAGCGGAAATCTTCTTGCCGCCAAGGCCATTGTTGTTCTCGAAGATGCGGCGGAAGTGCAATATCCCGAAACCTTGGGGCCGCTTGTCTGTTTTGACCGACGTAGATATGGAGAGGCCGGTTTCTGGCTCTACCAACATACCTGAGGCAGGGTGCAATGACCGACTACGAGCCGTTTGTCTCTGAAAACACATCCGAATCAGTCGCCGTATATCCCGGCACCTTTGATCCCATAACCAACGGGCATCTCGATATCGTTCATCGGGGGTTGCACCTGTTTGACCGGATCATCATTGCCGTTGCCAGCAATCCCGCCAAGCAGCCGCTTTTTTCTCTGGATGAAAGACGCAAGATGATTCAGGATTGTTTTCCCGGCGACGAAACCCGGATTACGGTGGAGGATGTTTCTGGGCTTTTAGTGGATTTTGCCTACAAACGCGGGGCTAAGGCGATCATTCGCGGCTTGCGGGCTGTGTCTGATTTTGATTACGAGTTCCAGCTGGCCTTGATGAATCGCCGGATCGAGCGGGAGGTGGAAACGGTTTTTCTGATGACCGGCTTCCGTTGGATCTTCATCAGCTCCAGCATCATCAAGGACGCGGCCAGACATGGCGGTGATGTGAGCGGTCTGGTGCCGGATCATGTCTGCGAGAAATTGCGGGCGCGGTACCTGCAACCATGATGGTCAGAAACGCGATTAACGGGGCGGGAGTCTGTGTTCCGCCCTGTCTCGCGACCGAGAAGAGTGTTTTTCTGTAATGGTTGATGCGGCACGAAAAGGGGAGCCTTTGACCCGGCGGGTATTCCTGGTCGACTCCTGGTCCTGGCTGCGCTGGGGTGCAGGCACGTTGCTTTTGTATCCGCTTTTCCGCTTTCTTGGCTACCGCACTCCCAAACAGCCACGCACTGTGAAAGTGGATAAGGTCGTGCCGGTGGGCGGATTCGTTCTGGAACATGATTTTATCCTTTTTGTCGGGCAAAGCGGGCCATGGGCCGTGTCGCGGAAATGCACCCATCTGGGCTGTCGACTCAATTTTCAGGAAAAAGAGGGCATCCTTCTCTGCCCCTGTCATCATAGCCGGTTTAACAAGGAAGGCGTCCGGCTCAGCGGCCCTGCCAAGAAAAATCTTCCCCGTTTTCAGGTGGCGACGGTGCGGGAGGACAAGGACGGAAAAGGCTACCTTGTTACCTTTTAAGGGTATGAGCATCCGCACGCGTATCATCGAGACGAAATGGGGGGGCATGAGCCTGGTCTCTCTCTACCTCTCTGTTTTATCCGGGATGGTGGTGGCCCTCCAATACGACCCGGCCACTCCGTTTTTTTCCGCAAGTTCTCTTGATCTGCTGGCGCCGTACGGTCAATTCTTTCGGTCCTGCCATTTTTATTCCAGTCAGTTATTTTTTCTTTTTTCCCTGTGCCATCTGGCTGCGGTTATCTTGGCAAAGGCCGATCAGCAGCTGCGCTTCGGCAAATGGCTCCTGCTGCTCGGTTCTGTCCCTGCCGCCCTGTTACTGCTCTTCACCGGTTATGTTCTGCGGGCGGATGCAACCGGGGAGGCGGCGGGCATCATTGCCGAAAATATCACTCTGTCTATTCCTTACCTGGGAGCGGCGCTGAACTCGTTGCTTTTTTCCATCGAGGCCGAGGGGATGAAGCGGGTCTACGCCAACCATCTCATCGGCCTTGGACTCGTTTGGGGGGTCTGTTGCTGGGATCATCTGCGCCGCTACCGGGTTGGCTTTGGCCAGCATAGTCTGCTGCTGTTCGCCACGGTGGGGCTCAGTCTTTGTCTGGCCGCGCCCATGGAGCCGACCCGCCTTGGGCTGTTCCATATCCAGGGGCCATGGTTTCTGCTCGGTTTGCAGGAGCTGTTGCGGTATATCCAACCCTTTTGGGCCGGGGTGATCTTCCCGAGTACCGTGGTTGTCGCCCTGGTCTGCGTGGGCACCGAGACCCCAGGACGGCGGAGATCGTTGCTGTTCATGGCGGCCTGGCTCATCGTTTACCTCATCCTTTCCATAATTGCCGCGCTGCGATAGAGAAAATGCAAAGGGGAAAGTGGAGAATGAAGGGGAAAAGGTTTTTTCCTTCTTCGGTTTTTCTTCACGGCAGAGGCAGGCTGACGGAGAAAATCGTGCCTTGGGGCGGATAATCACGCAGGGAAATATTGCCGCCATGGCTGTGCACGATCTGGCGGACAATGGCCAGGCCTAGCCCCGTGCCCGTTTCTCGGGTTGTAAAAAAAGGCTCATATATTCTTTCCTGGATACCTTCCGGGATGCCGTGGCCGTTGTCCGCGATCTCCAAAATAATCACGGCTTCGGGTGTTTCCTTGTCCCAGGCTGTGGTTTCCTCCGCCCGGAGTCGTATCCTTCCCTTTTCAATATTCCGGCAGGCATTGGCGCTGTTTGTAATCAGGTTGAGAAGCACCTGCCTGATCAGCTGTGGGTCGGCCCAACAGTCAAGGTCGGGTGGGATCTCCAAGCCAATGGCCAGGGTAGGGTTCCAGTCTGGATCCTGCCTAAGGGTTTCGATGGCCTCCTGCGCCAAAGCCAGCAAGGAAAACCATTTCTTTTCCGGGTTGATCGGTTTGGAGAAGAGAAGAAAATCATGGATTGTTGCATCAAGCCGGTCTGATTCCCGCATGATGATGCCAAACAGCCGTTTGTTGACGGAACTGTCCCAGGTTTCCCTGTCCAGCAGCTGTACGGCCCCGGAGATGGCGGCTAGGGGATTTCTGAGCTCATGGGCAATGCCTGCGGCCATCTCGCCGATGGTCGCCATCTTTTCGGCCTGCTGCACCTGGGCCTCCATCCTTTTTATCTGACTGAGATCCTGTAGGGTATACACGTAGCCGTTTTCGTTGTCGTCTTGGGCGTTGAGTCTGGAGCAGGAATATCCCACCGGGATCGTTTCTCCGCTTTTGCGGGGGATGGCGGTCATGTGCTGTCGTTCGTCGTGGAACAGGGTCGTTTCCAGACCGGGAAATGCTCGGGAAAGATCCTGGCCGAGAATCTCACCTGGGCTGTACCCAGTTATGAGTTCTGCCGCACGGTTGAAGGACGTTACCCGGTTGTCGGCGTCAACGGTGATAATGCCGGTATTGATGTCATCAAAGATCTGTTTGTACAGAAAGGAAAGCCGGCCATAGTCGCTTGCGGTTTGGAACAGCTCTGCCTCTGTCTTCTGGAGTCGGGTCGAGAGCATGGAGCTTAGGATGGCAACCAGGAAAAAGGTGAGGCTGTAGATGGTGAAATAGTGGAGAGGCATCTGGAGGTTGGTCAGCTGACTTTGGGTGGTCTGAATAAAGTGGGAGGTATATCCTCCATACTCGACCAGGAGCAGAGCGCCAAACAGCAGGGTGCTCAATGCGGCAAAGAGAAGGCTCCCCCGCCGGAAAAGCATAAAGGCCCCCATGACGATGGGGAAAAAATATACCACCGTGAAAACAGATTGGCTGCCGCCGGTGGAAAAAACCAGGAGAGTCACCAGAAGGGTGTCAAGGGTGATCTGTAGGTAGCCAAACCGCGAATAGCACTGGATCATCCTGAGAACTAAGGCGGAAAGGATGGTGAACAGGTAGAGTCCGGCGATGAAATAGGCAAGATAATGCAGCGGGGGAAGAAAAATGGAAGGCGTCTTTGTCTGGAGCAGGACGCTGATTCCCAGCATCAGGGAGAGAAAAAGCACCCGTAAAAACAGCAGCCACTGGATCTGCTTCTTGAGATGATCATTGGCGGCAGGTGAGCCGGTATGCGGGCAGAGGGCGGAAAGTCTCATATGGCCTTGTGTTAGATGTTATATTTTTTTGCCTTGTAACGGAAGGACCGGAAGCTCATTTTTAGAAGATCCGCCGCTTTCATTCTGGAATTCTTGGTTCGGGCCAGGGCCGTTTGGATCAGCCTTTTTTCAATATCGGTGATGTACGGTTCAAGTCCGATTTCAAAGGCGGCTTCCTCCATTGCCCCGGAAGTAGCCTCGCTACCCTGCTCCGGGCCAGGGGCGCGGCCAGCCCGGTGTCCTGATAGGGTGAGGCTTTCCGGCAGGATGATATTGGAGGATTCAAGGGCGACCCCGCGTTCGACGATATTTTCTAACTCGCGGACATTGCCGGGGAAATCATAGTCCATCAGGACCTTCAGGGCATAGGAGGAGATTCGCTGCACCTCCTTGTCGAACAGGGCTGAATATTTTTTCAGGAAATGCTCTACCAGGAGAGGCACATCACCCTTGCGTTCGCGGAGCGGCGGGATGCGGATGGGAACAACGGCCAGACGATAAAAAAGATCCTCCCGGAAGCGACCGGCCAGGACCTCCTCTTCCAGGTTCTTGTTGGTGGCGGAAATGATCCGGACCTTGACCTTGATGGTCTCTGTGCCTCCAACCTTTTTGAATTCCCTCTCCTGCAAGACCCGCAGGAGTTTGGTCTGGATAAGCGGGGAGAGTTCGCCGATTTCATCAAGAAAGGCGCTGCCATTGTTGGCCAGCTCGAACAGTCCGGTCTTGTTGGCAATCGCTCCGGTGAACGAGCCCTTGGCGTGGCCGAAGAGTTCGGACTCGATGAGGTTTTCCGGGATGGCGCTACAGGTAATGGGAACAAAGGCGTTTGCCGCTACCTTGCTGTGCTGGTGAATGGCCTGCGCCACCAGCTCCTTGCCGGTCCCGGATTCGCCATAGATGAGGATATTGGCCTGGGTCGGGCCGATGCGCTGGATGAGGTCGTAGATCTTGAGCATCTCGGGGCTGTTGCCGATGATCCCCGAAAAAGAATCACGGTCCTGGGCCGGGCTCTTTTCCTGCCGGCTTCCCAGGGCGGCGGTGATGACCGAGAGAATGTCATCAACCTTGAACGGCTTGGTGATGTAATCGTAGGCGCCGTTTTTCATGGCCAGCACCGCATCTTCCGGCGAGGCGTAAGCGGTGATCAGCACTACGGGGATGGAGAGGTCCTGTTGCTTGACGTTCTCAAGGAGGGCGAGGCCGCTTAAGTCCGGCATGCGGATGTCCGAGACGATCAGGTCGAAATGGTGTTTTTGCAGAAGGGCGAGAGCCTCGGCTCCGCTTGCCGCGGTACGGGTTGCATACCCGTTTTTCTCCAGGAGAATGGTGAGGAACTCCCGCATGCTGGGTTCATCGTCAACAACAAGAATCTCGGCTGTCTCGGCCATGGTTTGTGCTCAAGGCTGGGGTGGTTTTTCGGGGGGAAAGCAATCGAGCTTATCTTAACAGAAAATATTCCCCCTGAAACAACAAAAACGCGCAGAGCCAGGAAGCTCTGCGCGTTTTTGAGTAGTGCGGAAAAAGCCGGAAATCGGTGTTTAAAGAATTATTCGGCACCGACCCCGAGATAGGTCCGGAGTTTTTCATCCTCGAAAAGCTGTTCGGCGGTTTCTTCCTTGGTCAGGAGAGAGACGATGTAACCGACCAGGAACGAGGCGGTCATGGAAACAATGGCCGGATTCTTCAGGGCGAAGAGTTCGGAGCCCTTGGGATTCTTAAAGACATCCACCCAGACCGTGGGGCTGATGATGATGAGACCCACGGCCAAAAAAGCGCCGGTTAGGATGGCCCAGACCGCGCCGGCGGTGGTGAATTTCTTCCAGAAGATCGACAGGATCAGGGCTGGGAAGTTGGCGCTACAGGCAATGGCAAAGGCGAGGCCCACCATGAAGGCGACGTTCTGGCCCTTGAAGAGGATGCCCAGCCCCACAGCGAACACGCCGAACAGCAGGGTGGCGATTTTGCTGGCCCTTACTTCTTCCTGCTCGGTGGCAGTGCCCTTCCTGATGACATGCACATAGATGTCATGGGAAAAGGAGGATGCCGCGGCCAGGGTGAGCCCCGCCACAACCGCGAGAATGGTGGCGAAGGCCACTGCGGCGATGAAGCCCAGGAAGGGGGTGCCGCCGAGGTACTCGGCCAGGAGCGGGGCAGCCATGTTGCCGCCCTTGTCGATATTGGTGATGACTTCACGGCCGATGAGGGCCGCGGCGCCAAAACCGACAATAGGGATGATGATGTAGAAGTAGCCGATGAAGCCGGTGGCGAAGAGTACCGAGATCCGGGCGGCCTTGGCGTCGGGCACGGTGAAAAAGCGCTGGAGGATGTGGGGCAGCCCCAGCAAGCCGAACATCAGGGCCAAGCCGAGGGAAATTGCGTCGATGGGACTGGTGATCAACCCGCCAGGCTCAAGCGCTGCCTGGCCATACTGGGTGGCCACGGCGGCATAGAGGTCTCCGGGATTGAAGTTGAACTTGGCCAGTACCATGAGCATCATCACGGAGACACCGCAGAGCAGCATGACCGCCTTGATGATCTGGACCCAGGTGGTGGCCAGCATGCCGCCGAAGAGGACATAGGCCAGCATGATGCAGCCCACCATGATTTCTGCATACTCATAGGGAATGCCGAACATCAGCTTGATCAGGCTGCCGGAGCCCACCATCTGGGCGATGGTGTAGAAAAGCACGGTGAGGATGCCGCCGATGGCCGAGGCGATGCGCACCGGGGTCTGTTTGAGCCGGAAGGCGACCACGTCGGCAAAGGTGAACTTGCCTAAGTTGCGCAGGGGCTCGGCGATGAGAAACATCAGCGCCGGCCAGCCGACCAGCCAGCCCACCGCGTAGATCATGCCGTCGTAGCCCTTGAGGGCGACCATCCCGGCGATACCGAGAAAGGAGGCGGCGGACATGTAGTCGCCGGAGAGGGCCAGGCCATTTTGGAAGGCGCTGACGCTGCGGCCGGCGGCGTAAAATTCCTTGGTGGTCTTGGTGCGCTTGGCTGCCCAATAGGTGATCGCCAGGGTGATGGCGACGATGATCAAAAAGAAAATAATGGCAGGCGCGGTGGGTGTTCCCAGGGTGGTCTGGATGGCGCCCGCCGCCTGTTCGGTTACTGGTGGCATGGTGAAATCTCCTTGGCTGATGGTAAAGGGGATAAAATGGAGGTTTATTTTCCGAACAGCTTGGCCCGCAGTCTCTTGACCTCGGGGTCGTAAATGGCGTTGGCCCAGACAACATAGATCACGGTGAGCAGCCAGGAGGCGAGGATGACCGATACGGCCAGGGGAATTCCCAGGGTGGTGGCCGTTGCCTCGTCGAGCTTCTGGGCCAGGAAGGGCTTGTTGTAGCCGATCAGGAGGACGAAGCCGTAGTAGGATAAGAAGAGCAGGATCGTCAGCAGTATGGAGATTTTTGCTCGTTTTGCCACGAGGGATTTGAATTCACTCGATTCGAGCAGACTGTGGACGTCTTTTTGCATTGCGGCCTCCTTGGGGTTGATGGTCTGACTGCGGTGATGGATTTTATGCCTAAAAAGCAGTATTTTCGGCAGGTTATCCGATCGTGGCACCATGCGGTGCCGCGAAGAAATTAGGTATAAATACCCTGGGTGCTGGTGGCTGTCAACTTTTTTGGGTATTTTTTTATGCGTCCGGGAAAGGGGGATTGCCGGCAGCAGAAAATAGCCGGTGGATTACAGCGCCCAGCGTGAACCCTGGCCGGCCCGGAAGATTTCTCGCAGGGTGCGGTACCCTTGCCCTTGAAATTTCTTGATGAGAAAAAGAAAGAGATAGGCTGTTTGCATGGCATCCTGCAAGGCGTCGTGGGGAACAAAGGCAGGCAACCCGTATTGGCGGCTGAGTTCGGTGAGGTTGAATGAATGGCCACCGTCGATCTTGTTTCGATACGGGACTCCGAAGCGTTCGAGGTGGATCTGGGCAAGCCGCAGGGTGTCAACGCAGGGATTGTGAATGGGCGAACCGAAAAGGTGTTTGCAGGCGCGGTTCAGAAAGGCGATATCCAGATCGACAAAATGCCCAACCAGGAGGGCTTTGCCGCAATAGTCGATGAAGCGGGGAAGCACCTCGTAAAGCGGCGGGGCAGCCTCTAACTGCTGTGGGGTAATGCGGTGGATAAGGGTGCTGTTTTTGGGCAGCGGTTTTTTGGGTTTCACATGGGCGTAAAAAGTCTCTCCGGCCAGGATTTGCATGTGTTTGATGCGTACCGCGCCGATGGAGACGATTTCATCCTGCCGCTCATGAAGCCCGGTCAGTTCGGTGTCTAAAACCACGAATTCATATTCCTCCACCGGCTGGAACTGGTCGAGGGCCTTGAAATAGCGTTTGTTTTCGGCGAACATGGGGTGGGCAGGCCGGAACAGCTCGGAGATGGAGAAAAAAGACATCGCTACCCCTCGCCCAGCCGGTATTCTTGCCGAATATGGCTTTGCAGGCGGCGGACCACCTCGAAGGCTTCCTTGAGAGTCTGTTTTTCAAGCTCGGAAAGATCCGCCGGATTGATGTGGTTATCCGGGGGCTGTTGTTGCTCAAGCATCCGCAGCTGATGGATAAGCCGCATCTGCATGAGGAACTCGTAGGCCTTCACGGTTTCGCTGTACAGCTCATGGGAAAGATGGCCGTCCTCATGGAGGATCTGGAGGCGGCCCAAGGTGTTGTTTTCCGGGATTCCGTGTTTCAGGGCAAAGAGCCGGGCGAAATCGACAAAAGGGACAAGGCCTTTTTTCTTGAGATCCAGGGAGTTTTTGTGCTCGCCGTTTTTTTCCACGATGAGATTGCGGAAAAAAGAGAGCGGCGGTCGCGCCTCCAGGGCGTTTTGGGCCAGGTGCAGGAGGAAAATTTCCTGCTGCGGCACCTTGCGCACCAGGTATTGTCGGAGCTCATCCGCCAGGGCCGCGTCGCCGTATGCAGCCCGGAAGTCAAAGAAGATGGTGGAATGCATGACCTCAAGCGGCTCGGGCCTCTGTAGCCATTGATCAAAGTACCTGCGCCAGCCTGTGATCGGTTGCCGCCATTTGGGATTGGAGGCCATGATCTCGCCAGGGCAAGGGGGGTAGCCGCAGCGGACCAGATGGTTGATCGCTTTTTCTCCAAGGGTCTTGAAATATGCCGCAGCCAATTCGGCCTGCGCTTCGTTTTTCGGCTCGGCATAGAGCAGGGCGTTGTCCTGATCGGTGCTGAAGGTCTGTTCCCTGCGGCCCTCGCTGCCCATGACCAGCCAGCAGAAGGGCAGGGGCGGAGGACCGAGTTCCTCGATCAGCAGGGTGAGGAGCCGGTCGAGGATGTGGTCGTTCAAGACCGTGATCATCCGGGTGATGTTGTTGGCCTTGGCCCCTTCCTCGATGAGGGTGCGGATGACGGCCGGGACCTTCCTGGCCAGGGGGTAAAGGCCCTCGATGGTCCGCTGGGCCACGATTTCCCGAAACAGGTACAGGGGCGAGGTGCCCTGGAGGAGCATGATGTCGTGGGTGGTAATTACCCCGATGATGGCCCCCTGCTGCTCCACGGCCAAATGGTGGATGGAGAGATGCATCATCTGGAGCATGGCGTCGAAGCACACCTGATGGGAGGGGATGGTTTTGAGCGGCGTGGCCATGATCTGGCTTACAGGGGTCTGGTAGTCGAGCCCGGCTGCGACCACCTTGGTGCGCAGATCTCGGTCGGTGATGATGCCGACGATTTTTTTCTCCTGGTCGTGGACCAGCAGGGAGCCGATATGCAGCTCCGTCATTCGGGAGGCCGCCATTTGGACGCTGTCCGTCGCGGCAATGGTTTTTGGGGCGCCCTTGATAATGTCGCCAACCTGGGCCGAGAAAAGAAACAGGGCGCTTTCGGTGCGCGGGGCAATTTTATGCTGCCGCAGCTGGGCATAGGCGGTTTTTACGAGTTTTTCGGACATGCTGCGGAGAAAATAATGCGTGACCTTGGGGCATGACTGGATGAGGTTGAGAAACGCCTCTTTCGGGAAGAGAAAGCAGAAGGTGTCCTCAACGGTCTCGACGTTGAGGTTCGCCATGTTGGTCCCCTGGATAATGGGCAGGGCGCCGAAATATTCTCCTTCGCCGCGAAAATCCTTGAGGGTTACGGTTCCGTCTTCGTCCTTGAGATAGATTTTGACCCCGCCTTTCTGGATAAGATAAAAATGCTGGACCTGGGTCTGGTCCTGCCGGAAGATAACGGTGCCTTTTGGGAAAAAGTCGATGAGGCAGCTGGTGGCCAGATTTCTCAGCGTGTCCGCATCGAGTTCGTTAAAGGGGAGGGTGTGGGCCAGGAATTCAAGGATGATTTCCGGGGCCACGGCATGGATATTGGTTTTAGATGACGCGCTCATGGGTGCCTCATTCTTGAGTATGTTCCTTGTTTAGGACTACACAAAGGTGTACCCGTGGTCAAGGGATAATCGGAAATGCCCATGTCATGGTCCCTTGACATAGGGTAGTGTAACATAGTAAAAACTCAAGAGAAAATCCTTACGCAAACAATCAGGCCATGAAGGGGAAACCAATTTCATGAAGAAAGAATACGCGGTCATTATTCCGGTCATCCTTGCCGGAGGATCCGGCACCCGGTTGTGGCCTTTGTCCCGAGAGTGCCATCCCAAGCAGCTTCTTCCCCTGGTCAACGACAAGACCATGCTCCAGAATACGTTGCTACGGGTTCAGTGCCTGAAGGGGGTTGCCGCACCCATCGTCGTCTGTACGGAAGAACATCGGTTTCTGGTGGCCGAGCAAGTCCGTGCCATTGGCGGCGCTGCGACGATCATCATCGAACCTGTGGGGCGGGATACGGCCCCGGCGGTTGCCGTCGCTGCCCTGGAGGCGCTCCGGCAGAACAAAGAGGCGATTCTCCTTGTCCTGCCGGCAGATCATGTCATCGGCAATGAGGGAAATTTTGCCGAGGCCGTGGCCAGGGGAGTTTCTTGTGCCGCGCACGGACATCCTGTCACCTTTGGTATTGTCCCGCAGAGCCCGCATACCGGGTATGGCTACATCAAAAAGGGAGAGGTGGTGGGCGAGGAGGAGTCGCCTGTTTTTGCGGTGGACTGCTTTGTGGAAAAGCCCTCCCTGGAAAAAGCCAAGCAGTATCTGGACCAAGGCTATCTCTGGAACAGCGGGATGTTCTTGTTTCCGGCGGCGAGATTCCTGGAGACGCTTACGGAATTTGAGCCGGTCATGGCCGATTGCGTTGCCCGGGCCTATGCCGCCCGCACCCATGATCTGGACTTCACCCGTCTTGATTCCGAGGCTTTTTCGGCAAGCCCCGCCAACTCCGTTGACTATGCGGTAATGGAGCGGGCTCGGGATACGGTGGTTGTCCCCCTGGATTGCGCCTGGAGCGATGTGGGTTCCTGGGAAGCCCTTTGGGAGATCGGCGAGCAGGACGGCAAAGGCAATATCTTTATCGGCAAGGTCCTGGCCGAGGATGTGACGGGTTCTTATGTCCATGCTGGAGACAGCCTTGTCGCGGCAATCGGGCTTAGTAATCTTATCATTGTCGAGACCAAAGATGCGCTGCTGGTCGCCTCAAAGGACCGAACCCAGGAGGTGAAGACCATTGTCAAACGCCTACAACTGGAGAAACGGGAGGAGGTCCGGTTACACAAGAAGGTCTTCCGTCCCTGGGGGTCTTACGAAGGTGTGGATTGCGGGGAGCGTTTTCAGGTGAAACGGATCATGGTGAGCCCAGGCGCCACCCTATCGCTGCAACGGCATTTTCATCGGGCCGAGCATTGGGTGGTGGTAAAAGGCACGGCCCATATCACCAACGGCGATCAAACCATCATTTTAACGGAAAATCAGTCCACCTATATCCCGCTTGGGGCAAAACACCGACTGGAAAATCCCGGCACCATTCCCTTGGAGATCATTGAGATCCAGACCGGCAGCTATCTGGGGGAGGATGACATCGAGAGGTTTGAGGATTTGTACGGTCGATGAAGGGAAAAAAGAGTGTGACGAGATGTTTTTTCTGATCTGAAACGTGCCGCTGTTCTTCTGGAAAAGAATTTAAAAAACAGCAAGTTGTCTCCATTATTTTATTTGCACTTTGCAGATAATGGGTATATTCACTTATGTGTTGCATGAGGGGCGTCTGGGGAGCCGTGTAGAGGAAGTGTTCATCTCTGCGAAAAGGTGAGAGGGGATGCAGCGTGTTGTCGTGCTTGGCGGGAGTGGTTTTGTCGGCAGAGCCCTGGTTCAACGCCTGGTGGATGAGGGCATTGAGACCGCCGTGGTCGCACGGAGGGCTTTCCCCGAAGCAGATGCCTTGGGCGTTCGCTTTCTTTCCGGTGATATCGGTGATACGGATTTCCTGAAAAATTCCCTGGCCGGGTATGACACCGTATTCCATCTTGCCTCCAAGACCGGCCTTTGGGGTGACAAAGATGAATACTACCGAACCAATGTCATCGGCACCCAGAATGTTTTAGACGCCTGTCGTGCAAATAACATCCCTGCCCTCATCTATGCCAGCACACCCGCGGTTGTCTACCAGAAAGACGACCTGTGCGGGGTGAACGAACGCACGCCCTATGCCCGGAATTTCCTTTGCGATTACGCCCAGAGTAAGGCCATTGCCGAGAAAATGGTCCTTGAGGCCAACTCCGACGCCTTGAAAACCATAGCTCTGCGCCCTCACCTTGTCTGGGGGCCGGGAGACACCAATCATATCCCCCGCCTTTTGGGCCAAGCCAGATGCCGACAGTTGAAACGGGTTGGGGATGGTCACAATCTTGTTGATGTCACCTATATTGATAATGCCGCGGAGGCCTTTATCCTGGCGGCGCAAAATCTGCATGGCCCAGCCTCTGGGGCCGGCAAGCCCTATTTTATCTCCCAGGGTGAACCGGTCAATCTCTGGAATTGGCTCAACAAGTTTTTCAGACGGATTGATATTCCCATTGTCGAGGAAAGTATCTCCTTCCAAAAGGCGTACCTGATGGGGATGTTCATGGAAAAGGCTTTTCCTCTTGCCCGGATTAAGAGGGAGCCCTGCATGACCCGATTCCTTGCCGTGCAACTGGCAAAATCCCATTGGTTCTCCATCGAGAACGCCAACCGCGATCTTGGCTATTTCCCTAGGGTTTCGACGGCGGAGGGAATCAACACCATTTTGCAATGGGTTAACAAGAGCGAACTTTGATTCGCTCCCTTCCAACGCCTTTCTTCTGTTTATTCCTTCATTATTTAGAAAGTTCCTAAAAATATCTTGCAGAGAATTTCTATTTTTCATAATGTGACCGCCTGGTCATATTATGGATACCTTTCTCGTTCAGCCAAAACAAACCTTCGTCAATCTGCCGCCGGAAAAGCGCGAAAGCATCGTGCGTGCGGCGGTTGCCGAGTTTGCCGAACACGGCTACCAGCGGGCAAGCCTCAATAATATCGTCAAACGGTTGGGGATATCCAAGGGCTCGCTCTACCAGTATTTCGATAACAAGGAAGCCCTGTTCCTGCATGTGTTTGATCATTTCACCCAGCAGGTAAAGCACTATGTCAAGGCCTCGGTCACGGGCAATGGCCGGGATGATTTTTTTGCCGTGGCCAGACAGGTTTTGCTGGCAGGAATAGCTTTTATAGATAACCACCCGGAATATTTCCAGGTGTATCTCAAGGTGCTGTTCGAACGGGATGTGCCTCGTCGGGAGGAACTGGTGGCCAGGGTTCGCCTCTTTTCCCTGGAATATTTCGGCCCGCTTGCGGACCGGGCCATGGGACAGGGGGTATTGCGCAGCGATATCCCGGCGCACAAGGTGGTTTTTATTCTGGATGCGATGTTGGACCGGTTTCTGCAAGGATATGCCCAGCCGTATCTCGACGGGGGGCTGGCGCTGGCTGGGATGACCGCCGGGCGACTGGATGATGAGATTGACAGTATGGTTGCGGTGCTGCGCACCGGTCTACAGCCGTCAGGAACTGGAGAATAAGTGATGGAACAGATGGTGGTTGCGGCAGGGCTTGGGGATATTCTGGGGAAGATCAAGGGTGGGGAGCGGCTCAGCGTCGCCGATGGCGTCCGGTTGTACAAAACGAATGACATCCTGGCGCTCGGCTATCTGGCTAATCTCGTGCGGGAACGGATCAACGGCGACCGCGCCTATTTCATCTACAACCAGCACGTCAATTACTCGAATATCTGCACCAATCTGTGCAAGTTCTGCGCATTCGGCAAGGACAAGGAATCGCCCCAGGCCTACGAGATGACGGTGGATGAGGTCAAGGCCAAGGTGCGGGAGCGCCTGGCCGAGCCCATCACCGAGGTGCATGTGGTGGGCGGCATTCACCCGGATTTGCCGTATCAGTACTATCTGGACATGCTGCGCGGCATCAAGGAGGTGCGGCCCGAGATCCACATCCAGGCTTTCACCTGTGTGGAGATCGCCCATCTGGCGGAGTTGGCAGGAAAGTCCGTGACCGAGACCCTCAAGGAATTGGTCGCCGCCGGTCTTGGCTCGATCCCCGGCGGCGGGGCCGAGGTGTTCAGCCCCCGGATCAGGCAGCGCACCTGTGAAAAGAAGCTTTCCGGTGAGGGCTGGCTTGAGGTCGCCAAGGCAGCCCATCGGATCGGACTCAAGAGCAACGCCACCATGCTCTACGGGCATATCGAGACCATGGAGGAGCGGGTCGAGCACCTTGCCGCCCTCCGTGCGGCCCAGGATGAAACCGGCGGCTTCCTCACCTTCATCCCCCTGGCCTTCCACCCGAAGAACACCGAGCTGCATGAGCTGGCCAAGACCAGTGGCCTTGACGATCTCAAGAACATCGCGGTGGCCCGTTGCTTTCTTGATAACTTCCCGCACATCAAGGCCTACTGGGTGATGATCGGTCCCAAGCTGGCCCAGATCGCCCTCTCCTTCGGGGCGGACGATGTGGACGGCACGGTCAAGGAGGAGTTGATCACCCACATGGCTGGCGGGGAATCCGGCGGCACCATGGCCGACACCGAGTTGATCCGATTGATTCGGGATGCCGGACGGCGACCGGTGGAGCGGGATACCCTGTACAACATCATTAAAGAGTACTGAGCAATGGACATGCAGCGGATTACGGAAAAGGCCCTGGCGGGCGAACGGATTATGATTGACGAGGGCTTGGCGCTTTTGGAACACGCCGATCTCTACCAACTGGGCTTTTTGGCCAATGCCATCCGCAGGCAAAAGCACCCGGAGCCGGTGGTCACCTATGTGGTCGACCGTAACATCAACTACACCGACATCTGCATCTCCGCCTGCAAGTTCTGCGCGTTTTTCAAGGCCCCGGAAGACCCGGACGGCTCGGTGCTCTCCTTTGCCGAGCTTGGCGAAAAGATCGAGGAAGCCAAGGCCCTGGGCGGCACCCAGATCCTCTTGCAGGGCGGGCTTCATCCAGACAAACCCCTGGAGTTCTACGAGGAGATGCTCCGTTTTATCAAGGGCCACGGCATCCACATCCACGGATTTTCCCCGCCCGAGGTCTGCCATTTCGCCACCCTGTCCGGCCTGCCGGTGCGGGAGGTGCTGATCCGCCTGCAACAGGCCGGGCTTGATTCCATCCCCGGCGGTGGGGCCGAGATTCTCTGCGATCGGGTGCGGCAGGAAACCGCGCCGCGTAAATGTTTAACCGACGCCTGGCTCGGAGTGATGGAGGAAGCGCACGGCCTGGGGATGCGCACCACCGCCACCATGATGTTCGGGCATCTTGAAACCTTGGCCGAACGCATCGAACATCTTGCCAGGGTGCGCGACCTGCAAGACAAGACCGGCGGCTTCACCGCTTTCATCCCCTGGCCCTTTCAGCCGGACAACACGGCGCTTTCCCACCTTCCCAAGACCACTGCCTTTGGCTACTTGAAGATGCTGGCGGTGTCGCGGATTTTTCTCGACAACATCGACAATATCCAGGCCTCCTGGGTGACCCAGGGGCCCAAGATCGCCCAGCTCTCCCTCTTTTTCGGGGCCAATGATTTCGGCAGCACCATGATCGAGGAGAACGTGGTGGCTGCGGCCGGGGTGGGGTTCCGCCTCTCCGAGCTGGAGATCCGGGCTTTGGTGGAAGGCGTCGGCTGTGTGCCCAGGCAGCGCAGAATGGATTACTCTCTGGTGTAAGAATGCAGGAATACCCTCGCTACCTCTACCGGGCGCCCTTTGTGGTGACGGGCCATGGCCCGGTCATCGCCGATGGCGCGGTGCTCACCGAAAACGGGCTGGTCGCGGCGGTGGGCTTGTATGACGACCTGAAAGACGTTGACGCCCAGGTGGAGGACTATGAGGGCCATGTCATTACTCCGGCCCTGGTCAACTGCCATGCCCATCTCGAACTCTCATATCTGGCTGGCTTGGCCGGGGATTGCCCAGCGCCCGGCGACATGACCGGTTGGATCAGGGGCCTACTCGCCGCCCGGGCTGCCCATGGGGATGTGGCTGCGCAGAATGACGCCTCGCTCATGGCTCTGGCGCGGCTGTACGCCGGGGGTTGTCGGGCCGTGGCCGATATCGGCAACCGGGAGGAGAGCGGCCTGATCGGCGGCGGTTTTAAAACAGAAGTGCTCTTTTTCCTTGAGTTGCTTGGGTTGTGCGGGGCTGCCGAGGACGCGGCCCTGGCCGCCTTGGCAGGGATCGATGCCGATATCCGTTGTACACCCCATGCCCCGTATTCGTCCGGGCCGGCGCTGATCCGGGCCTTGAAAAAGCGGGCGGGCGCTCGCCTGTTTCCCCTGCATGTGGCTGAATCTGCCCAGGAGATCGAGTTTTTGCGCACCGGCAGCGGTCCGTTTGCCGATTTTCTCGGGGAGCGGGGCTTGTCGTTGGAATCCTTCCCCGTGCCTGGCATGGGCGCTGTTCGGTATTTGGATTCCCTCGGGGTGCTGGATGCGCAGACCCTTTGTGTTCATGGCGTGCATGTGGAGGCTGAGGAGATCGCTCTTTTGGTCGAGCGCGGGGCTGCGGTGTGCTTGTGTCCCGGCAGCAATCGGTTCATGGGGGTCGGTGTTGCGCCGGTGCAAAAAATGCTTGCCCAGGGTATTCCTCTGGTGCTGGGCACCGACAGCCTGGCCAGCAACCCCCACTTGAGCCTCTGGCGGGAAATGCAAATCTTGCGGGAAGACCATCCGAGCCTCCCGCCCGAAGCGGTCTTTGCCATGGCTTCGGGCAATGGCGCCCGTCTTCTCGGGCTTGAAGACAGGCTCGGCGCCATCGCCCCTGGGGTTTCTTCCTCCCTGTTGGCGGTGCGCTGCCCGGCGAAGAACGGGGCAGAGGTTCTTGAGTTTCTGACTTCTGCGGGTACGGATATCAGTCTGGAGTGGCTTGAGTAAGCGAATGAAAATCACAGCCAGAATCGGGATGGTGAATTACATCAACACCGCGCCTTTGTACGAGGTGTGGCGGCAGACCGTGCATCGCGCGGACTGGCAGGTCACCGAGGCATCGCCCGCCGTACTCAACCGCATGCTCCATGAAAACCGGCTTGATCTCGGCTTTGTCTCGTCCCACGAATATGCCCTGCATCCCGACCAGTACCGGATAATGAGCGACCTGTCCATCTCGGCCACCGGCACCGTGGGCAGCGTTTTTCTTTTTTCGGAATTGCCCATTGCCAGCCTGGACAACCAGTTGGTGCTGCTCAGCGCCCAATCCCAGACCTCGGTGAGTCTGGTAAAGATCATTCTTGAGGAATTTTATCAGGTTCGGCCCCGATACCGTCTCGGTCTGGCTGAGGAAGTCGGCACAGGTCTGGAAAGGCCTGCCGCGGTTCTGGCCATCGGCGATGAGGCCCTGCGGCTGGCTGTGGCAGGAGAATATCCCCATCGGCTGGATCTTGGGGAGGCGTGGCAGGCCAGAACCGGTCTGCCCTTTGTCTTTGCGGTCTGGGCGGTGCGCGAGGATTTTTGCCGCGAGGAGCCGGATACGGTTCTGGCCATTTATCAGGAGTTGCACCGTTGCCTGCGGCAGGGCAAGGAGCAGCTCCGTGAGATCAGCGCCATGGTGGCCTCGCGGGTTCCCATGGACGAGGAAGCCTGTTACCGATATCTCCAGGGTATTGAATATGACCTGGGCCCGGAAAAGCAGGAGGCGTTGGCCAAATTTTTCGAGTATCTTATAGTGCGCGGCGAGGTTCCTGCTGCTGCGCTTCCCCTCAAGGTGTGCGGAAAACACTAAGCTATGAAGAATCCAGATGAAAAGAAGAAATTTGTTCAGGAAAAGTTTTCCTCGATCAGCGGGAAATACGATTTTCTCAACTCGGTGTTGAGCTTCCAGATCGACCGCTACTGGCGCTGGGTCACCACCCGGGAGCTGAAGGAGTTCCCCAAGGGCGTGGTGCTTGACCTTTGCGCCGGAACCCTGCCCCTGTCCTTGGAGTTGACCAGGCAGGCCAGGCAACGCCAGGTGCTGGCCGTGGATTTTTGCGAAGACATGCTGCGGGCCGGGATGCAGCATCTTCCAGCCGATGACCGAAAAGGCCGGATAGGGCCAGTGTGCGGCGATGGGGAGCAGATTCCCGTGAAAACAGACACGGTCTGGGGAGTCACCGTGGCCTTTGGGGTTCGGAATCTGGCGAGAACCCAGCAGGGCTTAAATGAAATGCATCGGGTGCTGAAGCCCGGCGGCAAGCTGCTGATCCTGGAATTTTCCAGGCCGCAAAATCCGCTGATCAAATTGGTCTATAATTTTTATCTCAACCGGGTGTTGCCAAAGATTGCTGGGCTTGTTTCCGGCGATACCGAGGCCTATGAGTATTTGGCCAGTTCCATCGCCGAATTTTATGCGCCGGAAGAACTGCTGGCCATGATGCGACAGGCCGGGTTTGCTAGAACCTATCACCGACCGCTGACCTTTGGGGTGGTGACGGTTTATGTGGGGGTAAAATGAAAAAAATCGTCCTGGCCATAACCGGAGCCACCGGAGCGGTGTATGCCCTGGAGTTTCTCAAGATATGTCAGGGCCTTGACGTTGAGGTGCATGGGCTTCTCTCGGAGGCTGGCGAACAGGTGCTGGGGCTGGAACTTGAGATGTCCCGCACGGATCTCGACCCCTATGTGGCAAAGTGGCATGATGTGCACGATTTTGCCGCGCCCATGTCCAGCGGCTCCAGCGATTTTTGCGGCATGGCTGTCCTGCCCTGCACCATGGGGAGTCTTGCCGCCATTGCCAGCGGGGTGTGCGGGAATCTCATCCACCGGGCCGCCGATGTCATGCTTAAGGAGCGTCGGCCTCTGATTTTGGCGGTTCGGGAAACGCCCTTGAATAAAACCCACCTCACTAATATGTTGAAGGCGCATGAGGCAGGGGCGATTATCTGTCCGCCCATGCCCGCCCTGTATCACCGGCCGCAAAGCATCGAAGAGATGGCCCGTTTCTTTGCGGGACGGGTGGCGGGGTTGCTTGGGATCGAGGTTGCGGATTTGCCTCGATGGCAGGGGCTTGCCCCGGGAGAAGAGGCATGATAACGGGGCGTAACCGGCGTTTTGCCAGAGAGGATAGGTGATGTTGCGGAAGGTGAAGGACCTGCTTGAAATGATCAAGTTCGGGCATACCATTTTTGCCCTGCCTTTTGCCATGATCGGAGCATTTCTGGCAAAACGTGGGGTTCCCGAGGCCGCCACCTTTGGCTGGATTATTCTGGCCATGGTTGGGGCTCGGACCGCGGCCATGGGCTTCAACCGTATCGCCGACCGGAAGTTTGACGCCGCCAATCCCCGCACCGCGGATCGGGCTATCCCGGCAGGGGCGGTTCGGCTGGTGGAAGCCTGGGCCATGGTTCTGCTTTTCACCTTGCTGTATTTTTTCGCCTGCTATCAACTCAACCCGCTTACCCTTAAATTGTCTCCATTTGCGTTGGGGCTGACCTTTCTCTATTCCCTGACCAAGCGTTTTACCTGGCTCTGCCATGTGGTTCTCGGTATTGCCCTGGCTTTTTCGCCCCTGGGCGGTTGGGTCGCAGTTAAAGGGAACCTTTTTGATTTCCCCGTTGTCCTCTCACTGGGAGTGCTTTTCTGGGTGGCTGGGTTTGATACGGTGTACGCCTGTCTCGATGCTGATTTTGATAGGCAAGCCGGGCTCTATTCCCTACCTTCGCGTTTTGGCAGGGAAAAAGCTTTCAAGTTAGCGGTTTTTTTTCATGCTCTGGCCTTTCTTTTGTTTATTCTCACGGGTATAGTATCCGGGCTGAAAGTGTATTATTATTGTGGTATTGCTCTCACGGCTGGAGCCCTTTTTTATCAGCACATTGCCGTTAACCCGAAGGATTTGTCTCGAATTCAGCTTTCATTTTTCGCCATGAACGGGCTGATTAGTCTTACCTTGTTTGTTGCAACTTGGCTTTCTTTGGTCGTTTGATAAGAAAAACTCATAATAAAAGGAACTGTCATGCAATTTGGAAAAATTCATAAAGCCGTTCTCGTTTCGTTCGCCCTTGGGGCCACCGTTGTCTTTGCAACCAGCCTCTGGGCCAAAACGGAAAAGAAGGAAGAAGTGGCGGCTCTGGTAAATGGCGAACCCATTGTTGCCGCAGCTGTGCAGGGAGAGATAAAAGGGATTCTGGCCCGTTCCCAGGAACAGGGTCGCAAGCCCAGCGATGCGGAGATGGCATCGCTCCGTGAATCGGTCCTTGAAAAAATGATCAAGCTCGAACTGTTGAGTCAGGAGAGCAAGAAAGCCGGAATTTCTGTCAACAGCACCGATATCGATAATGAGTTGAAAGGATACAAGAAGGGTTTTGCCGATGACAAGGTTTTTGCTAAGGCCCTTGGCGAGGCAGGCATCACTGAGGCGGTGTTGCGTAAGCAGATTGGCAAAAATTTGACCATCCAGAAATTCATCGACACCAAGTTCAAGGGCAAGGTCCAGATAACTGAACAGGATGCCAAGGATTTTTACAACAGCAACCAGGATAAATTTGCCCAGCCGGAAATGGCGCATGCCCGTCATATTCTTATTGCGGCAAAAGAGGCAGAGCCTAAGGCGGACAAGGATCGCAAGCGGGCAAAGCTCGTCCAGATCAAGAAACAGCTGAAGGACGGTGCTGATTTTGCCGAGTTGGCCAAGCAGTATTCAGATTGTCCGAGCAAGGAGCGGGGCGGGGATCTGGGCTTTTTCCCCAGAGGCCAGATGGTAAAGCCTTTTGATCAGGCGGCATTCAAAATGATGCCCGGCGACATCAGCGACATCGTGGAAACGGAGTTCGGTTATCACCTGATCAAGCTTGAAGAGAAAAAGCCTGCCAAGACGGTGAGCTTTGACGAAGCAAAGGCCAAGATTACCGCCTATCTCACCCAGGAAAAGATCACGGCCAATATCGAAGCCTTTGTTGCCGAAGCTAAAGGCAAGGCGACCATCAAAATCCTGAGCCCTCAAGCGAAAAAATAAGTTCAGTCGGGATGTAAGTTAGATTCTGGGCCATGGTTTAGTGCAAACCATGGCCCCTTTTTTTGTGCTTTTTCGGAGAAAAGGAGAGGATGGGTTTTAGCGTGTGGATTCCATCCAGAGCTGTCTTATCCTAAGGCAGCCTTTTAGAAGGATGGGTCGCTACAGTACAGCCTGCGGAATTTTTCCATTTCCTGCTGTACCGCAGGAGCAAGCTTGAGGTCGTAGCGGGCGACATATTCCGCCGCCATGCGATGGGTGTTGAATATGGGGCAGTTGAGGGTGAGGTTGGCGATGCATTTGTCGATATACTGGGCATGCAGGGCAGAGTCATAAAACAGCCGCAGCATCTCCGGGAAAACAGTATAGAAAGAGGTCGAGTCTTCATTGTAGAGAAGAGATGAGGGCTGTTCGCTGAAATGATCCGAGGAAACTGATCCTTCATAGCCGAATTTCCAGCCGGCCTTGCCTTCGTGGTAGCCTTCAACCCACCAGCCATCCATGATGCTGACGTTGGGGACACCGTTCATGGCGGCTTTCATTCCGCTGGTGCCGCTGGCTTCCAGGGGGCGTTTGGGGCTATTCAGCCAAGCGTGGGAACCGGCCACCATCATTTTGGCCAGATGCATGTCATAGCCCGGAATAAAGACCAGTTTGGCCAAGCCATGACTTTTAAGGTACAGCTCTTCCTGAACAGCCAGGATATTTCTGATCAAGTCTTGGCCAGGCTCGTCCGAGGGATGGGCCTTGCCCGCATAGATAAAATTCACCGGCCAGTTGTTTTCCGTAATCATTGCGGCCAGTCGGTCAATATCTTCAAAGATCAGGTCTGCCCGTTTGTAAGTGGAAAAGCGTCGGGCAAAGCCTAATGTGAAGGTCGTATGTTCAAGGGGCGCTTCCCCTTCGCTGCGGTAGGAAAGATAATTGGGCGGATCGATCCAGGTCGCAAGGCGCTGGTTGCGATGGGTGATGAGCATCTGGTTGACATAGTCCACCAGTATCTTGGTGTCTGTGCGCCAGGCCTGCTCAAAATAGGTGCGGAATTTGTTGTTTTGATGCAGGGCCTCCGCTGCGGCAAAAACGCTGGGATCTCTCCGCCAGTTGTGCAATTCTGGAAAGGTGTCGTATAGCTCCGCCTTGGCATCGCTTGTCCAGGTGAGATGATGCACACCGTTGGTGATCGCTGTGATTTTGTCCGCATACTGCGGGAACTGCTTCTGGGTTACTTCTTTGTGGAGGCGGCTCACGCTGTTGGTGGCCCGGTTGAGCTTCATGGCCATGGCGGTGAAGTTGTAGACGGACTGGTTGTGCTCGTCTAAGGCCAGGAGATTCAGGATGCGCTTGCAGAACGGGTTGATCAAGTCTTCATACACGGAAATGTTGAAGCGGTCATGTCCGGCCATGACTGGGGTGTGGATGGTAAAGACAAGGCGCTTGGCGACTTCTGCCGCAGCTGTGAGGATATCGTGGTCCGTGGTCTTTTTTTCATACTGGGCGCCATGTTTTTTCTGGATGAGCTGGGTGATCAGGGCGAGAACCACGCTCACGCCGTGCTGTTCATTTAAATGAATGGTGCGGGAAGTAATGCCAAGAGCTTCCATGACCGGAATAACCCCGGTGCCCAGGAGCCGGCGTTGGGTCGCTTTTACTTTTTCTGAGCTGCTGTCGTACAGGTGTTGTGCGGCATCCTGAATCCAGGGGGGGGACTGCGGCGTCTGATAATCAAGAAGAATTTCCGGGACAAAGGAGTCGAGCCCCTCGCTTATCTCCATTTTAAGCCACAAGTGGGCGCGGGCCACGGATCGTATCCCCTGAAGATCATAAAAAGGCACTTCAATGGAGAGAGGTTGCGTGGGGGACTCTGGATCGTGCAGCAGGTATAGTCCCGGAGTATTTTCCGGTTCCCATTGGGAGGCCCAGGCCACCTGTCCTCTTTTTGAATCGACCATCTGGGAAAAATAACCTTTTCGATACAGCAGGGAAATGCCGATTGCTGGAATTTTGCAGTCCGCCAAGCTTTTCAGGGTGTCTCCGGCAAGGATGCCGAGACCGCCGCTATAGTTGGGAATTTTGACGGGGCCTTGCAAAAACAGTTGCAGGAAACGATTGATGGATTTGTCTGGATGCTCTGTAATCTCAAGTTGTTGGAGTTTGTCGCGAACCGGATGAAAAACATCCAGATCCGCCCCTATCTCCATGGAGATGTAGGTGACGGATTCGCCAGCCGGGGAGGTGAGGGCCTGCCAGACTGAATCAAGGACTTTCTGGGACACACCAAAAAAAGTACCGAATCTGTTTGTGGCAAGCATGTCATTGATGCGATGCTTGCCGTTTGTCGCAGGTTGGGCTGGCGCTGATTTTTCGGGAGTGGTTTTGTTGTGTGATGGGAGGGAGGATTTCATTGGTCGCGCGGGCTCCAGGGAATAAAGAGATAAGTTGTTTTGGGACTGGAACGCACAGGAGAATAGAAAATCAAACGATTATTTACTATTGCTTGGTGAAGTGTTTAAGATATAACGTGTTCTCTAGGTCATGCAAGTGAATTATGGAGGCAAGTCTATCTGGGCGATTTGAGGGGGCAAAAAGTCGGGTTATCTTTGTGTTAAAGCCTTTCTTGGTGCATCGAAACGATATAAAAAAACACGTTGAAATTTCACAAAGAGTTCTGTATGATCTTCATAATTATTTAATTATACTTAATTGTATAAGGGGTTGTTTTCATATAAAAATCTGTCACAAGATGTATCAGGAGGAAGGAGAGAAAATGAAAAGAGGAATTCTGCAGTATCTGGCAATGGCATGTGTTGTTGTTTCCCTTTCCCTTATGGCTGGTGGTTGCGCCAAGCAAAAGGTGCAGAGCGATAAGGACATGGCTGGCGGCGCGCCGCCAGCTACGGGCAAGGAAGAGTCTCTTGCTTCAAAGTGGATTGGTGGCGACAGTGGTGCGGTTCTGGAAGGACGGACCACCGCTCCGATGCTGCCCATTTATTTTGACTTTGACAAATCCGACATTAGGGCTGACCAGAAGGATCGTATCAAGAAAGATGGCGATCTCCTGATCGGTTCCGCAAAAGTACGCGTTCGGGTCGAAGGCAATACCGATGAGCGTGGCACCAACGAGTACAATATGGCCCTTGGCGAAAGACGCGCCGTGACCGCCGTGAAGTATCTTGTCAATATGGGCGTTGCGGAAGCCCGCATTGACACCCTCAGCTTTGGCGAAGAAAAGCCTCTCAACCTCGGCCATGATGAAATGGCTTGGTCACAGAATCGCCGCGACGACTTTGTTATTGTAAAGTAAGCTTCTTTTCTTAAGAAGATTGTTAGAATCTGAGATGGGAGCATGTTTATGTTCCCATCTCTTTTTTTGCTTTGTAGTATTGACTGGTTATGAAGCGACACCTGAAAATTTTCTGCTGATATCAAACCGGAGATATGTATGAAGATGAAATTCCTTAGGGGACTGTTTTTTGTGTGTGTGGCGTTGTGTGCCTCTTCGGTGCTTGCCCTTGCGGCTCCGGAACGTGGGAAGATCGCCACCATCAGCATCCAGAAAATTCTAGGCACCTCCAAAGCGGCGCTGGATGCTCAGAAAATCTTGCAGGCGGAGGTTGACAAATATCAAGCAAAATTCAAGGCGGATGAGGAAGCTCTCACTTCCATGAAAAACGATATCGAAAAGAAAGGTTCTGCCTGGAGCGAAGAGGTTCGCGCGGAGAAAGAGCGTGAGTATCAGAAGAGACTCCGCGACTATGGCGTGAAAACCGAGGATGCGAAACTTGAGATGCAGCAGCTTGAGAAACGTCATATGGAGCCGATCTTGAAACAGCTGCATAATATTATCGCTGAGATCGGCAAAAAAAATGGCTATTCGCTTATTCTTGAGAACACCATGAAAGGCCTGAGTAACCGAACGGGGTTGCTCTATGCCGATGAGGCTTTTGATATCAGCGATCAGGTTCAGAAGGAGCTCGATAGCCGTCTGAAAAAATAAGAGCTTGTCCGTAACTAAGCTTTTCTGGGATCGCGCCGGATTTTGAGACGGATTTGGCTGGGACGATTGAGCAGAACCACAGGCGTAGCAGCGCTACGGCGAGGATTTTGCGATTGAGGAGCGGGCAAAGACGGGCAAAAGCTGGATGCGAGCACCAAAGATTTATTTACGGATAAGCTCTAGGTAACTTTTAGAAGTTTTCAAAAAAGAGGCATTGCGGGAAGTACTACCGCAATGCCTCTTTTTTTTGATTCTCTGTCGGTGGAATAAAGAAGATCAATCCCATGCCCGGAAGTGAGAGCAGGAAGCTGATTCCGAAAAAATAGCCATACCCGGCCCATGCGGCGAGAAAGCCGCTCAAGACCCCGGCATACAGGCCGCTGAAACTCATCAGCCCTGTGCCGATGGCATAATGGGCGGCCTTGAACCGTGGCTGGCATAAGCGCATGAGAAAGACCATGAGTACTGCGGTACCAAGGCCGCCAGCGAACTGATCAAAGGCATGCACACAAACAACGGCAAGGAGGTTTTCCCAGCCTATCGCGGCGGGGGCGGGATTGCCGGTGTTGAGCAGGATGAAGCTATTCAGTCTCAGGGCCAGAAACATATAGGTCAGATTGGTGAAGTTTTGGGCAAGCAACAACGGCCAGATCATTTTCTGTAGCGAATATTTCGCAATAAGCCAGCCGCCGAGCATCGCGCCGATTATGGAAAATGGCAGGCCAACTCCCCCTGAAATCCAGCCGTAATGTTGTTTTATGCCCAGATCGACCATGAACGGCGCAACCATACTGGAGAGCATGTATTCTCCGGTCCTGATCAGGACGATAAACGCCAAGATGGGACCGATTTTTTCACGATCCATAAAGGAAAAAAAGGCTTCACTGAAAAAGGCGTTGCCTTTGTGGTACAGCCATTTTTTAATTTTCTTCCGCTGGATGCCGACAACTATGAGCGTGAGGAACAGGAGTATGCTGATCAAGGCGGTCAGGTCGATATTGAGCAAAAATTTGTGGTAGGGCAGCAGGTCTTGCCGGGTGATTGCCTGGCGTAGCAGCCGCAAGGCGACCGTGGCAAGAGCGGCAACAATGGCAAGCCTGAGCAGGCGGCCAGCTTTGGGCCTTGCCAGCAGCAGAGTCAGGGGGAGGCGCGCTGCTTCGCTGTGGGGCAAATATCGCAGATGGTAAGCGGAAAAAAGTGCCAGAATGAGGGCAGATCCTACAAAGGCAATAGGCCATCCAGAGGTTGTTCCAATGGTTGCGATAATTCCAGTGCCGGCCATCATGGCAATACGATAGGCCATGACCCGATAACCGATAAAACGAGCCTGTTCGGGAGTGTCCAGAGTCTCCAGATAATATCCATCTATGGCGATGTCGTGGGTGGCGGCCAGGATGCTTCCGACCAGAAAGGTTATGCCGATGAGGGGAATGGCCTGGGGCAGGGGGGCAAGCGCGGCGGCGATCAGTAGAAGTGCCGCCAGTAAAATCTGCATGAGGAGAAGCCACTGGCGTTTGGTGCCATACCGGTCAAGATGCGGCGCCCAAAAAAATTTTAAAGCCCAGGGTAAGCCGAAAAGGGAAGTGAGACCGATGCCTTCAAGGCTTACACCGTTGTCCCGGAAGAATACGGTGGAGACGGTGCGAATGATTGAGTAGGGCAGTCCTTCGCAGAAGTAGGTGGTGAAAGTCCATATTTGGGGGATGGCTGGTTTTGGGCCGGAGCTTTCTTTTTCTGTTGCGATCATGGCGAAGAGACCGGCTCAATGAAAATATTTTCTGTTATACGGATCGATTTCTGTATATAATTTTTTATGCGACGATGCGCCAGGGAATAACAAAGCGTTCTTTCAGGCAGCGAGTATGGACCAGCTTGGAGATCTTGCGGGATTGCTGGCGCCGCTGGTAGGGGATAAGGAAAAAGTCGGCTGAGCTTTCGTGTTTTATACGGGTATCAATTTTTTCAAGGAGTGAATCATGGCCAGAAATATTATTATCATGGACAGCTCAGCCAGCATGCGGCGTATAATTCGGACCATGATTCAGGCCACGGTAAATGACGCGGTTGTTTCCGAGGCCCAGGATGCTGCGGAAGCACAGGGTCTCATCGAAGATGCGCGTTACCATCTGGTAATCTTTTCCAGGGAATCCTCCAATAAAAAATGGCTCGAATTCGCCCAAAAACGACTTGCCCTGCCAGAGGCGCAAAAAACAAATTTTATCCTGTTTACCTCAAGCAAAAAGCAGGATTATTTTGAAGAGATCAAGCGCTACGGCATCCAGGAGCATATTATCATTCCCTGTGCGCCCAACGCCCTTGGCGAGCTGATTACAAGAACCTGTACCCATTTCGCCATGCGGGCGACCAGGCGCTATAGTGTACATGATACCCGCGCTACTCTGGATCAGGGGAGCAACAGTTTTTCTGCCGAGGTCATTAATTTCAGTGAGGGTGGGGTGCTGTGCGAACTCGATGCCCCAGCGCAGCTGCACTGGTTTATGCCTGCAATGATCAGGATGGAGTTTAACCTTGATGGTGTTATCCTGAAAGTCGACGGTTTGTATTCCGTGGCCCGGCGTCTGAGTGTGGTTGATTCAAATTCGGATTACTCGCCAAAGCGTATTCGTTTGGCCTGTAGGTTTATCAGTGTCTCCGAGGAAAGCAAAAATCAGTTGAGCCATGTTTTTAGGTTGATTGAGAAACAGGAAGATACGTTTGGACACGAAGCTTAAGACCCTCTAAACAGGAGGTCTGTTTAGCTACGGCTCGTTACGCCGCTACCACCTGCTGTCGCCTTGGTTTTTAAGCAGGTGGGATTGTTTTGTCGCAACGGTCTAGCGCTGTTTTCCGCAGAGGGCAAGGGCCTCGACGATGATCGCCGGGGCATCGATATTCCCCTTATGACGAAGCTGGGCCTGGGTGCCGTGTTCCATGAATTTATCCGGTAGGCCCAGCACCTTTGTCTGAATGCCCCAGAGATTTTTCTGGGAAAAAAGCTCAAGGATGGCGCTGCCAAAGCCACCCTTCTTCACGTTGTCCTCAATGGTTATCACCCTGCCGGTCCGGCTGGCCCACTTGCAGATCAGCGCATCGTCCAGGGGTCTGACAAAGCGCGGGTTGATCACCGCCGCCTCAATCCCAAGTTTTTCTAGTCCGGTTGCCGCCTCCAGGGCAGCAGCAACCCTGTTGCCGATGGGGAGCAAAAGGATATCCTTTCCTTCCCGCAGCAGTTCGCCTGTTCCCAGAGGGATGCGTTGCAGGACCTCGTCCAGGGCCACACCTTCCCCGTTGCCGCGTGGATAGCGGACAGCCGCGGGGCCTGGGTGGAGAATGGCCGTGTGCAGCATGTGGCGCAGTTCGTTTTCATCCTTGGGGGCCATGATCACCAGATTGGGGATGAAGCGCAGGAAGGACAGGTCGAACACCCCGTGGTGGGTGGGGCCGTCGTCGCCGACCAGACCGCCCCGGTCAATGGCCAGAGTCACCGGCAGATTGGGCAGGCAGACATCGTGGATGATCTGATCAAGGGCGCGCTGGAAGAAAGTGGAGTAAATGGCCACCACCGGCAGCAATCCCTCCGTGGCCATGCCTGCCGCGTAGGTCACGGCATGCTGTTCGGCAATCCCCACATCAAAGAAACGCTCGGGGAACCGTTGGGAAAAATCGCTCAAGCCTGTGCCTGCGGGCATGGCTGCACTGATGGCAACAACGCGCGGGTCCTTTTCTGCGATCTGCACCAGAGTTTCACCAAAGATTTTGGTGTAACTGGGCGGGGCCGGAGGCGAGGGGACTGGCAGTCCGGTTTCGATGCAAAAAGGGCCGACCCCGTGGAAATCGCCCGGATTTTTCTCCGCTGGTTCGTAGCCTTTGCCCTTGGTGGTCAATACATGGATGAGGGTGGGGCCGGTGCTGAAATCGCGGACATTGCTCAGGGCCTCAATAAGGTTTTCCAGTTTGTGGCCGGGGATGGGGCCGATGTATTCAAACTTGAGGGCCTCGAAGAGCATGCCGGGCGTAAAGAAGCCCTTGAAGCTCTCCTCGCTTTTTTTGAGGATAGAGAGGATGTTCTCCCCCACGTTGGAGAAGGATTTGAGGAAATGTTCCATCTCCTTTTTGACCCGCACTGCGGTCTTGCTGGTCAGTTTTCTGCTTAAAAAACTGGAAAGCGCCCCCACGTTGGGGGAAATGGACATCTCATTGTCATTGAGGATGACAATGAGATTTTTGTGGAGATGGCCGGCCTGATTGAGGGCCTCAAAGGCCATGCCGCCGGTCATGGAGCCATCGCCGATCACGGCGATGCTCTTGTGGAGGTCGCCTTTCAGGTCCTTGGCCGTGGCAATGCCCAGGCTGGCCGAAATCGAGGTGCTGCTGTGGCCGGTATCAAAGGCGTCATAGGGGCTTTCCGCCCTTTTGGGAAAGCCGCTGAGTCCCTGGTACTGGCGCAGAGTGTGGAACTGCTTGCGGCGGCCGGTGATCAGCTTGTGGGTATAGCTCTGATGGCCCACGTCCCAAACCAGCTTGTCTTCCGGGGTATCGAAAACATAATGGATGGCCAGGGTGAGTTCAACCACCCCCAGGCAGGGCGCCAGATGTCCGCCGGTCTGGGAAACGGTCTGGATGATCGTCTCTCTGATTTCCGCAGCCAGCGTCCCGAGTTGTTCCACAGAGAGCTTTCTGAGGTCCACCGGGGAATTGATGGTGTCAAGCAAAGGGGTATGGCTCATTGTGGCCTTTTTCCTCCGGGTGTTACCCGGCTAGTTGTTCCGTTCGTAAATATACCGGGCAAGGGCGCGGAGCGGCTCGGCTTTGGCGTCAAAAATCTCCAGGGCGGTCAATGCCGCGTCAACAGCCTCCTGTGCCAGAACCTTTGTTTTGGCAACGCCAAAGAAGGCCGGGTAGGTTGCCTTGTTCCGCTGGGCATCGGCTCCGGCGGTCTTGCCGAGATCTTCCGTGGTTCCTTCAACATCCAGCAGGTCGTCAACTATCTGAAATGCCAGGCCGATCTGCACGCCGTATCGGCTCAGAGCGGCAAACTGTGCCTCGTCGGCCTTGCCGAAAATCGTCCCGGCCTGCACGGACGCGGTAATAAGAGCTCCGGTTTTGTAACCATGGATCAGCCGAAGGTGCTCAAATGGGATTGCCTGGCCTTCGGCGGCAAGATCCAGGGACTGGCCGCCCACCATGCCCTTCGGACCGATGGCGTGAGCGATGATATTGATCATCCGAAGCTGGGCCTCCGGGGTCATGCCCTGTTGGGCATCGGGATGGCTCAGCAGCTCAAAGGCGAAACTGAGCAGGCCGTCCCCGGCCAGGATGGCCTCTGCTTCACCGAACACCACATGGCAGGTTGGTTTCCCGCGCCTGAGATCGTCATCGTCCATGGCCGGCAGGTCGTCATGGATCAGGGAGTAGGTGTGGATGCATTCTAGAGCGCAGGCCACGGGTAAAAGATGCTCGGTGGTGCTATGCAAGGCTTCTGCCGCGGCCAGGGCCAGGATGGGACGGATTCTTTTGCCTCCGGCAAACAGGCTGTAGCGCATGGCCTTGATATGGTCGGCAAGAGGACCCTCTTCAGGCAACATATAGCGCGCCAGGGCCTGTTCGACAACCGCGCATTGTTGGTTCAGGTATTTTTTAAATTCCATGGCTGGGAAATTCCCGGTGGTCGCTAGCGAGACAGAGGTTAGACTTCGTCTTCATCAGGAGCCGCGCCAGAGGAGATAAAGGGAACGCTGATGAGCTTGCCGTCTTTTTTTAAGAGGAGATCAACTTTCTGTTGTGCTTCTTCCAGCTTGTGGTTGCACAACTCGGCCAGTTTGATGCCCTCGTCAAATTTTTTCAGGGATTTTTCCAGGCTCAGATCGCCGGTTTCCAGCTCCTGGGTGATCTGTTCAAGTGACTCCAGGGCTTCTTCAAAAGATTTTTTGGACATGATCCCTCCCGAGGTCTCTCAAAAAAAACAATGGCCCTCGTCTGTCGGCAAGTATGAATAGAATTGCTTAAAATAAATGAAGTTGCGCTTCGGGGCAATGTCTTTCCAAAAAAACATGATTATGATAGGTTGTCGGGGCATCGTCTTATCATGCCCGTGTGGCGCAAAACGCTTTTTTAAAAAGAAAGACCTTTATGCCATACTCCCTACAGGATTTTCTCCCTAAATTCAGCCGCTGGCTTTCCGTGGAAAAGGGCTATTCCCCCAAAACCGTTGAAAGCTACGGCCGTGATCTTGCCGAATTTGCCTCTTTTGTCGAGCCGGGGCAGGATGTCCGCCAGATCGAGGCCCGTGCTGTACGCTCCTATGTCTATGCCCTGAATGGCAAAAACAAGGGCAGCTCCGTGGCCAGAAAGCTCTCGGCGCTGCGCACCTTTTTTCGCCACCTTCTCCGCGAAGGGGTTATCACCCACGACCCGGTCGCGCCCATTGCCACGCCGAAACAGGAAAAGCACATGCCTGTTTTTCTCACGGTGGACGAGGTTTTTACCCTGCTGGAGATGCCTGGCGCTGGGGATGCCTTTGCCGCCCGAGATCGGGCGATTTTGGAGATTCTCTATTCCACTGGGCTGCGGGTTGCCGAGCTTGCGGCCCTCGACCTGGAGCGCCTGGATGCCGAAGAGGGCATGCTACGGGTCACCGGCAAAGGCAACCGGGAACGCCTGGTGCCGGTGGGCAGCCCGGCCTTGGAAGCCCTGAGCCAATACCTGCCCCAGCGGACCCTGTTGATCCGCGAACGGATCAGCCGTGGTGAGGCGCCGGAAAACAAGGCGGTTTTTTTGAATCACCGTGGCCTGCGCCTCACCACCCGAAGCATCGAACGGCTGGTAAAACTCTACGCCCTGCGGGCCGGAATCGCCGCCAGGGTAACGCCCCATGCCCTGCGCCATTCCTTTGCCACCCATCTTCTGGAAATGGGCGCGGATCTGCGCACTGTACAGGAATTGCTGGGGCATGTCAGCCTGTCAACCACCCAACGGTATACCCACTTGAACATGGATCATCTGAACGAGGTCTATGATCGGGCGCATCCAAAGGCGAGAATGTAAAAGGTAAAAAAGCAGTTGTAGAATATTCCGAAGGACGGAGACCTGCGCCGGTTTATTTTGTAGCTATTAGCTGATAGCTTACAGCATTTTTTAACGAGGCCATTATGATTGAACACGATTTGAAGTATTGCCCGAAGTGCCGCGACGAGTACCGGTCGGAGATCGAAAAGTGCGCAACCTGCGCAATCGAGCTTGTCTGGGGGGCGGAGTTGTCGGTAATGGAGAAAAACAAAGGCGGCTCTCGCCAGAAGCGGAAAGGACCGTTGACCCCCGATGATCATCTGGTCGTCATCTTCCAGGCTCCCATGGCGGACCTCAAGCACCTTAAGGCTCTGCTGGAGGCGGAACAGATCGGCGCCATGATCAGTAAGGAAGGCGGGGGGTGCGCCAGTGGCGGTTGCGCCCCCAAGTTTCAGCTCCAGGTGCGGCAGGACGAGGTGCACGACGCCTTGCAGGTGCTTGCCCAAGAGCATCGTCGGGCAACCGCCCTGGTCGAACATGATGATACCCACGCCGGGGCGGTTTTTAACCCGGAGGCCGAGGAGGCTATCTGCCCTGCCTGCGGCTTTGGTTTTGCGACCACCACCACGACCTGCCCGGATTGTGGGCTCTGTTTCGGCTGAGGAAGCGTATTACAAGGGCAGGTCTTTGCCGCCTCCGCCCTTTTGCCCGGAAAAGACTGCGAAGCGGTGGTTTTGGTACCAGCAGTGTACCAAATTGAAGCCTGCCTGTTGCAACCAGTTTAGCTGGGAGTCCAGGGGAGCCATTCGGTCCGCCTTCATCCGTTCCAGGGCGGCATTGAGGTCTCCGTCGGAAACGCCGAGGTCTTGAATCTGCCGAAGCCAGGTTTCCTGGTACACCTGTTCGATGTGCGGTGTTGGTCCCAGAATCTGCTCGGCGTTGATGAAGATACCGCCATCGGGTAACGCATCATAGATGTTCTTGAACAGTTTGATTTTGCGTGCGTCTGTGAGGTGGTGGATTGACAGGGCAGAGATGATTACCTCAAATTTCCCCCCAAAGCCGTCTGCATAATCCCCAGCGACAAATTCCAGGCGCTCCTCCATCCCGGCAAACCGTTCTCTGGCCTTGCTCAGCATCTCTTGGGAGATGTCCATCAGGGTGATCCTGGCCTTGGCAAACTTTTTGGCGACCAGGAACGAGAGCAATCCCGTACCCGCGCCGAGGTCAAGTACCTGGAAGCTGGTCTGGGGTTGATGTGGGATCAGCGCCAGCGCCGTGCCGTAAAAATCATCGAAGCAGGGGATCAATTGTCGGCGGGCGCGGTCATAGGTCTGCGCTGCTTCGTCGAAAGCGGTTTTGACAGCGGTCATGCTCATTGTTGCGCCATGCCGAGGACGCTGTCGATGACTTGCCCTGCCGCCTCTTCCACCTCCCCCAACGCCCCGGTAATCGGTAAGCCAGCCCGTTCCGTTTTTCGAATCGCGCTTGAGTCGGGGAAGCAGGCAAGGGGGGGCAGGCCGAGGGCCTCGGTCAGAAAACCCCGGTCGTCGTCATCCGTTACCAGATTGCCGACAAAGGAGATGCGGGGGATGCCCGATTCCTCGGCGAGTTTTTTGATCTTAAGCGCGGTGCGTACCCCGGATTTTGAGGGAATCACCACGATCAGCAGGTGATCCACCCCGGCGATGGTGCCCCGGCCCAGGTGTTCCACCCCGGCCTCCATGTCGAGCAGCACCACCTGGGGAGGGGAGAGCAGTAGCTTGGTGAGCATTCGTTTGAGCACGTTGCTTTCCGGGCAGGCGCAGCCTCCCTTGGCCGTCTGGATGGCGCCCAAGACCATGAGCTTGATCCCGTCCTTTTCCACGATGAAGCGGGAGAGCAGATCGTCCACCTGGGGGTTGATGTTGTAAAAGGGCGAGCCGTCCACCTTGCCGGAGCGCTCCACCAGCAGATCCTTCATCTCGGCGATGGGGGTGATTTTTTCATCCTCGGCAAAGCCAAGGCTCTGGGCCATGTGCGGGCTGGGGTCCGCGTCGATGACCAGCACCTCCCTGCCGTGTTTCTGGAGATATTTTGCCAGCATGGCCATGATCGTGGTTTTGCCCACGCCGCCCTTGCCGCTGATTGCAATCTTCATCGTAATCCTCTCTATTTCAGATCATGTCGTGCGCCTGTCTCCTTTTTGATGCAAGAAGGCGGCTGGTTCGATTATATTCCATTGACCCACATGGCTAAACTAATCAGCCGTGGGCAAAGTGCAAAGAAAAAAATGCCGGTCATTCCTCTATACTCTGAAACGGGAGCACCATGGTTACCCTTGGAATTGAGCATCTTTTAGCTTCCCCCCCAGCATATCTTGCCGGCAAACGGCTGGCCCTGCTCTGCAATCAGGCCTCCACCGACCGGAGCCTTCGCCACAGCCGGGATCTGATTATGTCCGCCTTCCCTGGCCAGCTCACCTGCCTGTTCACCCCCCAGCACGGGTTTTTCGCGGAAAAGCAGGACAACATGATCGAATCGGCCCATACGACCGATCCGGTCAGTGGTCTGCCGGTGTTCAGCCTCTACGGAGAGGTGCGTCGGCCCACTGCGGTCATGTACGAGCATTTTGACGTGCTGCTCGTTGATATCGTAGATGTGGGCACCAGGGTGTACACCTTTCTGTACACCCTGGCCTACTGCATGGAGGAGGCGGCCCGCCACGGCAAAAAGGTGGTGGTGCTGGACCGGCCCAACCCCGTGGGCGGGGAGGCCATCGAGGGCAACCTGTTGCAGGATGATTGTCGCTCCTTTGTCGGGCTGTACCCGCTGCCCATGCGCCACGGCCTCACCTTTGGCGAGCTAGCCCGCTTGCTTAACGAAGAGTACGGAATCGGCGCGGACTTGGAGGTGGTGGCCATGCCTGGCTGGCAACGGCGCATGCTCTTTAACGACACCAAGCTTCCCTGGGTATTCCCTTCGCCAAACATGCCGAATCCCACCACGGCCCTGGTCTATCCGGGCCAGGTGATCTTTGAAGGCACCAACATCTCCGAAGGCAGGGGCACCTCCTTGCCCTTTGA